>NZ_JBVHQM010000004.1:0-395772 GCF_055567415.1 Streptomyces sp. NPDC026575 | reverse complement strand
CGGGGAATGCTTTCCCGGAGGGGCATCGGGGTTGGGGGGGGGGGGGCCGGGGGCCGCCCGCCCCCACCACCGGGACAGGTCTTCGGTCGGGGCTCGGCGGGCTCAGCCGCGGATGATCGCCAGGGCCTCGTCGCGGGCCCGTTCGGCGGTCGCGGCATCGCGGGCCTCGACGTTCAGGCGGAGCAGCGGTTCGGTGTTCGAGGGCCGTACGTTGAACCACCAGTCGTCGGCGGTGACGGTCAGGCCGTCCAGCTCGTCGAGGGTGACGCCGGGGCGGCCTTCGTAGGCTGCCTTGATCGCGGCGAGGCGGCCGGCCTGGTCGTCGACGGTGCTGTTGATCTCGCCGGAGGCCGCGTACCGGTCGTACTGGGCGACCAGCTGGGAGAGCGGCCCGTCCTGGCCGCCGAGGGCCGCCAGGACGTGCAGGGCGGCGAGCATGCCGGTGTCGGCGTTCCAGAAGTCGCGGAAGTAGTAGTGCGCGGAGTGCTCGCCGCCGAAGATCGCGCCGGTCTTGGCCATCTCCTCCTTGATGAAGGAGTGTCCGACGCGGGTGCGGACCGGTGCGCCGCCGTTCTCCTTGACGACCTCGGGGACGGACCAGGAGGTGATGCAGTTGTGGATGATCGTCCCGCCGGGGTGCTTGGCCAGTTCGCGGGCGGCGACCAGGGCGGTGATCGCGGACGGGGAGACGGGGTCGCCGTTCTCGTCGATGACGAAGCAGCGGTCCGCGTCGCCGTCGAAGGCCAGGCCCAGGTCGGCACCGACCTCGCGGACCCGCGCCTGGAGGTCGACGATGTTCGCGGGGTCCAGCGGGTTGGCCTCGTGGTGGGGGAACGAGCCGTCCAACTCGAAGTACATGGCGTCGAGTTCGAGGGGCAGCCCGTCGAAGACGGTGGGGACGGTGTGGCCGCCCATGCCGTTGCCGGCGTCGACCACGACCTTCAGGGGGCGGATGCCGGACAGGTCGACGAGGGTGCGCAGATGGGCCGCGTAGTCGCCGAGGACGTCGCGCCGGGTGACCGTGCCGGGCGTCGCGGCCGGCTCGGGGGCGCCCGCGGCGGACCAGCGCTCGACCAGTGCGCGGATGTCGGCGAGGCCGGAGTCCTGGCCGACGGGGGCGGCGCCGGCCCGGCACATCTTGATGCCGTTGTACTGGGCCGGGTTGTGCGAGGCGGTGAACATCGCGCCGGGGAGGTTCAGGGCGCCGCTGGCGAAGTACAGCTCGTCGGTCGAGCACAGGCCGATCTCGGTGACGTCGGCGCCGCGGGCCGCCGCGCCGCGGGCGAAGGCGCCCGACAGGCCGGGCGAGGAGGGCCGCATGTCGTGCCCGGTCACGATCGCGTCCGCGCCGGTGACCTCGACGAAGGCCGCGCCGAACAGCTCCGCGAGCGCTTCGTCCCACTGGTCGGGGACCACACCGCGCACGTCGTACGCCTTCACGATCTGCGACAGATCAGTCACAGCCAACCCTCCTGTGGAGTCTTTGGGGTGGCTCCAACCTACCGGGCGGGCCGGTGCGGGGGCCGGGGATCCCCTCGCGTGACGCGGGGGCGGCCGGGCGGCTCAGGAGTCCGGTGAGCGCAGCACCCGCAGATGGCCGCGGCGGGCGACCTCCATGGGGCGGCCGTCGCGGTCGCCGGGGGGCGGTGAGCCGTCGCCGGCGGCGCGTTCCTGGGGGCGGGCCGCCTCGCGGACGGCGTTGGCCAGGGCTTCGAGGTCGTCGCCGCTGGGGCGGGCCGGGCCGGAGTCGATGGCGAGGCGGACGACCTCCCAGCCACGGGGCGCGGTCAGCCGCTCGGAGTGCTCGGCGCACAGGTCATAGCAGTGCGGTTCGGCGTAGGTGGCGAGCGGTCCGAGCACGGCGGTCGAGTCCGCATAGACGTACGTCAGCGTTGCGACGGCGGGGCGGCCGCACGCAGTGCGCGAACAGCGACGTACAGGGCTCACGACGTTGGACGGTACCGCACTCTTGAGCGGGCCGCGACGACTCTCCCCCGGCTCACCCAACCGTGTCGTCCCGCTTCGTCCGATGCGTCTGACCTGCACCCGCTCGACCTGACCTGGGTCGGGCGGGCCGCGGTGGGCGGCAGGCGGCGATGAAAGCCGTCACCACTCCATGCATTTCCGGCCATTCCGGGCGAGTTCCGCGATCCGATGCGGGGACGTAAACGAAACCGACACGCATCGGTCCGGTCAGTGGACGACGGCAGCTTCTTGCCGCGGATCGTCGCGCTCTGCCGTGCCGTCAGGCCCGTGACGGCTACGCTCGATGCTGATGGACAGCCCCGTACCTCACCGACCGTCGGAGCCGCGGCTCCGCCGCCGCGACCGCCACGGCCGTGGCATGCGCGGCCCCATCGCGCCGCCCCAGGTGCCGCTGTCGGTGACCCGCGCCGACGCCTTCGTGGATCTTGTGTACGACTCCCGGGACCGGCTGGAGCGGCGCTGGCCGCAGCTCTCCCAGGTCGACTTCATGATCTTGGAGGTGCCCGGTTTCGGCCCGGACGACGGGCCGGACGCGGACGACGGCGAGCTGACCGTCCCGCTGGGGCGGGTGCTGCCCGCGGCCGGCGGACATCGCGACCGGATCGTGATCTACCGCAGACCGGTGGAGATCCGCACGAAGAACCGCGACGAGCGCGCGCTGCTGGTCCACGAGGTGGTGGTCGAGCAGGTCGCCGAGCTGCTGGGGCTCGCGCCGGAGTCGGTGGATCCGCGCTATGGCCAGGAGTAGCTGGTACGTCGTGGATACCCGGGGCGGAGCCGTTGTCGGTTGCGGTTCACGTTGTGCCCATGGTGGGACCTTCAGCGGAATCGGCCCAGGCCCTAGCTGGTACGTCGTGGTTACCCGGGGCGGAGCCGTTGTCGGTTGCGGTTCACGTTGTGCCCACGGTGGGGCCTTCGGCGGAATCGGGGGCCCGGGCCGTAGCCAGTACGTCGTGGATACCCGGGGCGGAGCCGTTGTCGGTTGCGGTTCACGTTGTGCCAACGGTGAGACCTTCGGCGGAATCGCGGGCCCAGGCCGTAGCCAGTACGTCGTGGATACCCGGGGCGGAGCCGTTGTCGGTTGCGGTTCACGTTGTGCCAACGGTGAGACCTGCGGCGGAATCGGCCCAGGCCCTAGCTGGTACGTCGTGGATACCCGGGGCGGAGCCGTTGTCGGTTGCGGTTCACGTTGTGCCCACGGTGGGGCCTTCGGCGGAATCGGGGGCCCGGGCCCGCGCCGTAGGGCCTGTCCCGGGTCGGCGGGACAGGCTCCCTGGCGCGGATCGGGTGACGCCGGTCAGTCCGTGAGCACCGACAGGTCCTGGCCGGCGGTCGGGACGAGGACCGAGCCCCGGTCGTCGGGCATCGGCTGGATGGTGAAGGCCGGCAGCCCGCCCTGGGGCCGGGCCAGCATCCGGGCCGCGTAGACGGGTCCGCTGTCCGCTTCGGGCTCCACGGTCAGCGCGTAGGTGCCCTTGAGGCCCTGGGGGCGGGGCGGATCGACGTCCAGGGCGGTGCCGCCCTTGACCGTGTAGGTCTTCGTGACGGGGATGCCGCCGCCGCTGCCCGCCGACGCGGTGACCTTCACCTTGGCGTCCTTGCCCTTCTCGGGCGCGACCAGCGACAGGGTGCCGCCCTTGTCGCGGTTGTCGGCGACGGTGGCGCGCTTGTCGACCGGGCGGGTCGCGGGGACGAACGCCATCTCCTGTGCGGCGCCCTTGCCGCGGGTCACCCGCAGGGCTGCCGCGACCGGGGCCTTGGAGCCGCCGTCGGCGGGCGTGAGGACCAGCGAGCCGGCCTCGCCCTTGGTGACGTCCTTGAGGTCCACCGCCGTGGTCATCCCGCTCTTGACGTGCAGGGTCTCCAGGCCGGCCGGGGTGATCAGCCCGGTCGGGGTGGCCAGCTGCACCTTCAGGTCGGCGTCGGACTCGCCGGGGGCGATGGCGACCAGCCGGACGGAGGTGGCGTCCTTCGGGATGCCGGGCAGCACCGCGCTCGGCGACGGGTCGGCGGCGGCCGGCAGCCAGTCGCTGCCCAGCTTGCCGTCGCTTGCCTGGACGGCGGCGCCGACCCGGCCCTCCCGGGCGACGACGTGCAGGGAGGCGTTGGTGGTGGGGGTGGTGGTCAGGGTGGAGAGCAGCACCGCGACGGTGGCGTGCGGGGGGACGGTGATGTCCTCGCCGGCGGCGCCGCCCAGCGAGCCGTCCTTGCCGTGCAGTTCGAGGTCGACGACGGCCGGGGTGGCGTCGGGGTTGGTGAGGTGGACGTAGTCCCGGCGGTCGGTGTCGGTGCTGACGCCGGGGAACCAGAACGTGGTGTCGGGGGTGGTGCAACTCAGGCCGAGCAGACCGCGCCCGGAGCCGGCCGCGACGGCGGTGGTCTGCTGCACGGTCCAGCCGGGGGCGAGGGTGCCGTCCGCGGCACCCACGAGGGCGGGGGCGTCGGCGCGGTCGGTGGTGGTGGTGACCGGCTTCCCGGCCTCCTGAAGGGGGAGGACGGGCTTGGTGTCGCGGGGCGGGACGGTGAGGCTGCCGGAGCCTGCCGCGGCGGTCTTGTCGCCGGCCCCGCCCCCCTTGCCGTCCTTCTTGCCCTTGCCGCCGCCGCGGTCGTCGCTGCCGGCGTCCTTGACGGTCGCGGCGGGCACCAGCCGGGCGGTGCCCTTCTTGGTGCCGGCGCCGGCGGCGGCACCCTTGGGGGCGAAGGCGGTGTAGGCGGTCTCGCCGACCTCGGAGGAGGTCGGGGCGGGGCACAGCAGCGCGGAGCGCTGGACGGGCAGCCGGGTGCCGCTGCCGGCGGTGTCCTGGCTGCCGCCCCCGGGGGCCGCGACGGCGGCGACGCCGGTGACGGCGGCCAGCGCGACGGCCACGCCGGCCAGGGACATCATGGTGCGCTTCACTGCGGGTCGCTCCCGTCACGGCGCGGCTCGCGGTAGGAGCCGGAGTACCCGGGGTACTCGGTGCCGTCGTCGTAGGGCTGCTGCTGGGGCTGCGGCGGTGGGTCGGCGTACTGCTGACCGCCGTAGCCGTACGGGTCGTAGGCGCCGGTCTGGTAGGGGTCGGCGGCGTAGTTTCCGGCGTTTCCGGCCCCGTAGAGGTCGGCGGCGCTCTGCCCCTGCTGCGCGTACTGCTGGCCGTAGGGGTCCGCCTGGTAGGGGTCGGCGGCCGGGTAGGGCTGCTGCTCGCCGGCCTGCGCCGGTGGGGCGGCCGGTGCGAGCGGGGCGCCCTGCTGGGCGGTCTGCCAGTCCTCGTAGGGCTGCTGCTGCGGCGCCGCCGCATACGGGTCGCCGGTCCCGGCGGCGTCGTGGACCGGGGCCGGCCCCGCCATCGGGTCCGCCATCGGGTCCGCCATCGGGTCCGCCATCGGGTCCGCCATCGGGTCCGCCGTCTGCTCGCCGGTCCGCGCGGCCGGGATGGTGGGCCCGGCCTGCTCGGCGGTGCCCGCGGCCTCGGCCTGGGCGCGCAGGCGGCGGGCCCGGCGGCCCTCGCCGGTGGCCGCGGCGGTCTGCTCGGGGACGGCGTCCTCGGGGAGGTCGTCGTCGATCTCCCGGCGGCGGCCGGGCAGCGCGAGGACGACCAGGACGACGGCGAGCAGGCCCTGCGCCCACAGCCAGAGGGTGTGGCTGAAGGGGTTGTGGTGGGTGAGGTCGAGCCGGCCGCCGTTCGAGGGCAGCGTGAAGCCCTGCGCCCAGCCGTCGACCGTGACGGGCTTGAGCGGGGTGCCGTCGAGGGTGGCCTGCCAGCCCTCGTCGGCGGTGTCGGCGAGGCGCAGCACCCGCCCGGCGGGCCCGGCGGGGATCTTGGTGTGCGCCTCCACGGGTCCGGACGCGACCGCGACGGGCGCGGCGGCCTCCCCGGCGGCGGTGCCGTCCGCGGCCTGCCCGGACACGATCGAGACCCGCGAGACCCGGCGGTCGACCCGCCACAGGGCGCTGCCGTCCTCCTGGCTGAGCCTGGTCAGGCCCGGGGTGGAGTCCAGCACCCGGCCCATTTCGCGCGGTGCGCCGTCCCTGACCAGGACGTAGCGGACCGCGTAGCCGCCGAGCTGGTTGGTCTGGTCGGCGCCCGATCCGGCGACGAGGTGGGCGACGACGGTGCCGAGCCGCTTGTCCTCGCCCGCCTGGGCGGCCAGGTCGGCGTCACCGAGCCGGGCGCCGGAGCCGCGGACCAGGGTGTAGTCGACGCGGCCGGGCCGGCCGTCGAGGACGAGGGTGCGGGCCCGGTCGGCGCTGCCGGACTCCTCGGCGACGAAGGCCGGGACCTGCTCGGGGTTGCGGCGCTCCAGCGGGCCGGCCGCGCCGGTGATCATCCAGCTGACGGCGGCGTAGAGCGGGGCGAGGACGGACGCCAGCGCGATCAGCACGGCGACCGGTTGCTTCCAGCCGAAGCCGAGGCTGGCCATGCGGGTGCGGATGCCCTCCGCGCCGATCGCGGCGGCGCACAGCAGCGCCAGCCCGTAGACGAGCATCGCGGGCCCGGTCCAGCCGGAGCCGTTGCCGAGCGCCGCACACAGCAGCCCGGTCAGGGCCACGGCCCAGGCGACGCGGATGGCGAGCTGCCGTGCGTCGCGCAGGGTGGCGGCGAGCGCGGCCAGCACGATGCCGAAGAGCAGCACTCCGCCAGCGGCCTTGGGGCCGCCGGGGCTGAGGCCGATGAGGTCGAGGACGGAGGCGGAGCCGGCGCCGTAGCCGAGTCCGACCTCCTGGAAGAAGCGGGAGGGGCTGGTCAGCAGCGACAGCGACCAGGGGGCGAGCACCACGAGCGGGGCGAGCACCACGGCCAGGAAGCGCAGCACGTAGGCGAACAGCTGGTCGCGGTTGCCGCTCCGCTTCGCTCCGCCTCCGCTCGCTTTCGCGTCTTCGGGTGCGGAGCCCAGGAAGCGCAGTACCAGCAGGCCGGCGCCCAGGAGTGCAGCGAGCGGCCAGACGACGGGGGTGAAGGCCGCGGTGAAGGTGATCAGCAGGGCGTAGGCCCAGGTGGCGCGCCAGCTGGGCCGGGTGCCCGCCGGCAGCCGCAGTCCGCTCGCGGCGATCGCGGCGCGCGCGATGAGGGGCAGCAGGATGGCGAGCACCGCGGTGCCCAGGCGGCCGCCCGCCAGCGCGCCGGCGGCCGCGGGCAGGAAGGCGTAGGCGATGCTGCCCCAGGCCCGCAGCAGCCGGGAGGCGACCAGCGGGCGGGAGGCGAAGTAGGCGGTGAAGCCGGCCAGCGGGACGGAGCAGACCAGCAGCAGGGTGAGGGCGAAGCCGGTGGAGCCCGCGAAGACGCTGGAGACCAGGGCGACGACGGCCAGGTAGGGGGGTGCGAAGCCGCTGTCGCCGACGCCGACGGCGTGCCAGCTGTCGAGGTAGGCCGACCACAGGTCGGAGACGCTGCCGGGCGCGGGCAGCAGGGCGCCGCCGGTCAGCGCGCCGGAGCCGAGCAGTCCGCGGCAGGCGACCAGCGAGACCAGCAGCAGGACGAGGAAGAGCACCGGCCCGGGTTTGCGGGCGATCCGCTTGAGCCGGGCGAACTGCTCGATCTCCAGGAAGTCGGCGTCGTCGCCGCCGGGCCCGGACTCGACGGCGCCGTGCCGGCCGGCGGAGGCCACGTCGGGTGCGGCCCGCCCGGCGAGGTTGCCGGCGACCTGTTCGACGGTGGCCCGTACGGTCGCGCCGGGCGGTGGGAAGAGCGACCGCAGTTCGCTCGCTTCCACCGCGGGGCGGCCTCTGCGTTTGCGGGCGGCGAGGATCTTGCCGGGGCGCAGCAGGGTGCCGAAGAGTCCGGCGAGTTCGTCCAGTGCCTGGCCGGGGACCTTGCCGACGAGGTAGGCCAGCACTCTGAGGAAGGTGCCGATCACCAGCCGCAGCAGGACGTACGGGAGGGTCGCGCCGCGGGTGTTGGTGAGCAGGGTGTAGACGGCGCCGGCCTTGTCGACGCGGTGCGGGTTGGCCACCGAGCGGCCGACGCAGTCGATGGGGCGGCGCTCGCGGGCGGCGGCCTCGGCGTGCCGCAGGATGGCGTCCGGCGCGACGAGGACCTGGTGGCCGGCGGCCTGGGCGCGCCAGCACAGGTCGACGTCGTCGCGCATCAGGGGCAGCCGGCGGTCGAAGCCGCCCAACTCCTCGTAGACGTCGCGGCGGATGAGCATGCCGGCGCTGGAGACGGAGAGCACGGGCCGTACCTGGTCGTGCTGGCCCTGGTCCTGCTCGCGGCGGTCCAGGCCGGTCCAACGGCGGCCGCTGCGGGCGATGCTGACCCCGGCTTCGAGCAGCTGGCGGCGGTCGTACCAGCTGCGCAGCTTGGGGCCGACGATGACGGTGGAGGGGCTGGCGTCGGCGACCCGCAGCAGCTCGGCGAGGGCGTCCGGCTCCGGTGCGCAGTCGTCGTGCAGCAGCCACAGCCACTGGACCGGTTCGCCGTGCGGCAACTCCGGCATGTCGTAGGCATCGTCGCGCCAGGTGCGGCTGACCGGGTCCCAGCCGCTGGGGCGGCGCAGGTAGGGCAGGTCGTCGGGGGTGAGCACGGGGGCGGTGCGGACGGCCTCGTCGACGGCGGTGCCGAATCCGGAGCGGCGGGCGAGGTGGAGCACCCGTTGGTCGCCGATCGCTTCGGCGAGGAGCTGGGCGGAGTTGTCCGCGCTGCCGGTGTCGGCGCCGACGACGTTCTGCACCGGGCGCTCCTGGCCGAGCAGGCCGGTGAGCGCGTCGGGCAGCCAGCGGGCACCGTCATGGGAGACGATCACGGCGGTGACCACGTGCCGTGGGAACTCTGGGGTGGCGGCTGCGTGTGAGGCGGCCTGGGCCGCCGACTGGCTGTGCAAGGACATCGAGGTACGGGCCCTCCGGACCCGGGAGTTCGAAGGCCCGCGGCGAAGTCGCTCAAGGCCCCCGCCCCCGGAAGACACTGCGACGGACTACGAGGCGACGCGCGCGCCCGGCGGGGCGGCGGCGCATCTCGGACGGGGCCCCACACTAATGGTTCGTGCCACCGCCCCGGCCGGATCCCCGCACAGCAGTCCGCCTCCGGCGGCCGGGGCGCTGGAGGCGGAGTGTTCGCTATAGGGGGATATGGGGAGTTGGGGCGGTACGGCGGCGTGGTCCACGGGGCCGCGCGCCGTCGGTCCGGACGGCTGCCTGGTCATGGTCAGACGGCGGCCTTCTTGAGCCGGCGCCGCTCGCGCTCGGACAGGCCGCCCCAAATACCGAAGCGCTCGTCGTTGGCGAGTGCGTATTCGAGGCATTCGGACCGGACTTCACAGGCGAGGCAGACCTTCTTGGCCTCGCGGGTGGACCCACCCTTCTCCGGGAAGAAGGACTCGGGGTCGGTCTGGGCGCACAGTGCGCGCTCCTGCCAGCCGAGCTCCTCGTCCGCCTCCTCGACCAGCAATTCCTGGAACAGCTCGGTCATGTGCGCCCCTCGTCTGTCTTTACGTCCCCGTGATCAAGCCGTGATCGATTTCGGCTGAACGACACGAGTGAAATTACAAGTGTGGTGATCCGGGCCAGTCAAGCCGAGATCTGCTATTGAGCCTCTTATTCACTCGGCGGAACCAAGCGGATGCAGAAAGTGTTCAAATCAGTAAAAACCAGGACACTTCCTCGGGCGTACCGCCTGGCACGTCCGCGTCGTCCAGCAAGACGCGATCAGGCGGCGTTCGCGTTGCACCCCGCGCGCCGAAGCGGGGAAGATCACAGACGGATCACAGAGCCGCAACGGCGTTTGTGGGTGCGGATACCGGCCGATGTCTCCGGGGCCGGGACTGCACAAACCTTTCTCCGACCGGAGCAACCGGATGTGGTGAAAGATTCGCGGCAAACCAGACGTCTGGTTGACATCGCGCCCTGAACCCGGTCTCCTTGTCCCCATGCCAGCGACTCCCGCGCCCCGACTGACCCGTGCCTACGGGTCGCTCTGCGCTGCGCAGGCCCGCTGTCGCTGTTCCAGCTGTCGTAGCCACTGAGCTCCAGCTTCTTCGCTCGCACCACCCCCGCAGCACTGCATCGCGACCACCGCGCCGTGCCCCCCACAGGGAACGCCCGCGCCGTGCCGCACCCCTCCCGCGCCGCCCCGGGCGCGCCACCCCAGCACTTGCGCCGAGGAACCCGACACCGATGAACAGCGACGTCCAGATCGCCGGCGACCCCCTCGCCATCCCCCACCTGCTGCCGCCCGTCCCCGCGCACCCGGCCACCGTCGCCGGCTTCGCCGGGCTGGCCCGCTCGATCGCCGCCGACCGCGCCGCGTGGGCCCCGCTGGTCCGCTACGACGCCACCACCCGCTGGTACCACCGGCTGCGCACCGGGCCCGGCTACGAGGTCTGGCTGCTGAGCTGGGTGCCCGGCCAGGGCAGCGGCCGGCACGACCACGGGGCGTCCTCCGGCGTACTGACCGTCCTGGAAGGCGAGTTGACCGAGCGCGTCGGGACCGGGCCGCGCACGCTGGCGGCCGGCGCCCAGCGGGTGTTCGCCCCCGGCTATGTGCACGAGGTCGTCAACGACTCGCTCACCCCGGCCGTCAGCCTGCACGTCTACTTCCCGGGCCTGACCGATATGCCGATGCACCCGAGCCAGGCCGGCGCCGACCGGGCCGCGGCCGCCTCGCCCGAGGTACCGGCCCCCTGACGCACGGTCGCGGGCCCCTGACATCCTGGGGTCATGCGAATCGTGGTTCTGGCCGGCGGTATCGGCGGCGCCCGCTTTCTGCGGGGACTGAAGGCAGCGGCTCCGGACGCGGACATCACCGTCATCGGCAACACCGGCGACGACATCCATCTGTTCGGGCTCAAGGTGTGTCCCGACCTCGACACCGTCATGTACACCCTCGGCGGCGGCATCAACGAGGAGCAGGGCTGGGGCCGTGCCGACGAAACCTTCCGGGTGAAGGAGGAGTTGGCCGCCTACGGCGTCGGCCCCGAGTGGTTCGGGCTCGGCGACCGGGACTTCGCCACCCACATCGTGCGCACCCAGATGCTGGGCGCCGGCTATCCGCTCAGCGCCGTCACCGAGGCGCTGTGCGACCGCTGGCAGCCCGGGGTGCGGCTGCTGCCGATGTCCGACGACCGGATCGAGACCCATGTCGCGGTCGACGAGGGGGGCGAGCGCAGGGCGATCCATTTCCAGGAGTACTGGGTGCGGCTGCGCGCCTCGGTGCCCGCGCACGCCGTGGTGCCGGTCGGCGCCGACCAGGCCAAGCCGGCGCCGGGCGTGCTGGAGGCGATCGCCGAGGCGGACGTGGTGCTCTTCCCGCCGTCCAACCCCGTCGTCAGCGTCGGCACGATCCTGGCGGTGCCGGGCATCCGCGAGGCGATCGCCGAGGCCGGGGTGCCGGTGATCGGCCTCTCCCCGATCGTCGGGGACGCCCCCGTGCGCGGTATGGCCGACAAGGTGCTGGCCGCGGTGGGGGTGGAGTCGACGGCGGCGGCCGTGGCCCGGCATTACGGCGCGGCGCGGCCGCTCCCGGCGCAGGACGGCGGGGAGCGGGGCGCGGGCGGTGCGGGGCTGCTGCACGGCTGGCTGGTCGACTCCGTCGACGCGGGCGCGGTGGAGGAGGTGGCGGCCGCCGGGATCCGCTGCCGCGCCGTACCGCTGATGATGACGGACCTGGACGCCACCGCCGCGATGGCCCGCGAGGCGCTGGCGCTGGCCGAGGAGGTCCGCGCGTCGTGAGCGAGCGAGCCATGGGCGGCCGCGCGCCGCACGCGCGGGGGGCCGGGCGGGGCGAGGTGGCGGTATGAGCGCGGCACGGGTGCCCGGGTATCGGGTGTGGGCGCTGCCGGGGATCCCCGAGGTCCGGCCCGGTGACGACCTGGTCAAGCTGATCGCCGCCGCGGCGACCGCCGACGGACTGCCGCAACTCGCCGACGGCGATGTGCTGTTGGTGACCTCGAAGATCGTCAGCAAGGCCGAGGGCCGGGTGCTGGAGGCCACCGACCGCGAGGCGGCGATCGACCGGGAGACGGTGCGGGTGGTGGCCCGCCGGGGCACGCTGCGGATCGTGCAGAACCGGCAGGGCCTGGTGATGGCGGCGGCCGGCGTCGACGCCTCCAACACGCAGGCCGGGACGGTGCTGTTGCTGCCCGAGGATCCGGACGCCTCGGCCCGCGCCATCCGGGCGGGCCTGCGCACCGCGCTCGGCGTGGACGTCGGGGTGGTCGTCAGCGACACCTCCGGGCGGCCCTGGCGCGCCGGCCTGACCGACATCGCCATCGGGGCGGCCGGTGTGCGGGTGCTGGACGACCTGCGCGGCGGCACGGACGCGTACGGCAATCCGCTCAGCGTGACGGTGGTGGCCACCGCGGACGAACTGGCCGCGGCGGGCGACCTGGTCAAGGGCAAGGCGACCGGGCTGCCGGTCGCGGTGGTGCGGGGGCTGGGGCACGTCGTCGAGGCGGGGGGCGACGGGGCGCGTGCGCTGGTGCGCGGCGCCGAGAGCGACATGTTCCGGCTGGGCACCTCGGAGGCCGTACGTCAGGCGGTGACGCTGCGGCGCACGGTCCGGGCGTTCACCGACGACCCGGTCGATCCCGGGGCGGTGCGCCGGGCGGTGGCGGCGGCGATCACCGCCCCGGCGCCGCACCACACCACGCCGTGGCGGTTCGTGCTGCTGGAGTCGGCCGAGGCGCGGCGGGAGCTGCTGGACGCGATGCGGGAGGCGTGGATCGCCGATCTGCGCGCCGACGGCAAGTCGCCGCAGTCCATCGCCAAGCGGGTGCGGCGCGGCGATGTGCTGCGCAACGCCCCGTATCTGGCGGTGCCGTGCGTGGTCGCGGACGGCGCGCACAGCTACCCCGACGCGCGGCGCGGTGCGGCGGAGCGGGAGATGTTCCTCGTCGCCGGCGGCGCCGGGATCCAGAACTTCCTCGTGGCGCTGGCGGGCGAGCAGCTGGGCTCCGCCTGGGTGTCGTCGACGATGTTCTGCCGGGACGTCGTACGGGACGTCCTCGGGCTGCCGGAGAACTGGGAGCCGATGGGTGCGGTGGCCATCGGGCGCGCGGCCGGGGCGCCGAAGGAGCGGCCGCCGCGCACCGCCGACGACTTCGTCGTGGTGCGCTGAGCCGCACCGTCACAGGCGGGCGATGTCCCCGACCGGGAAGCGCGGCGCCCGCCGCGGCGGGGTGATGCCGCAGAGCAGGATCAGCCGGGCGGCGCGGTGCCGCTGGCCCTCGTAGGGCGCGAGGAGTTCGAGCATCTGCTCGTCGGTGGTGCCGCGGCGGCCGGTGAGCGCATAGCCGATGATCTTCGGCAGATGGAGGTCGCCGACCGTGATCGCGTCCGGGGCACCCAGGGTCCGCTGGAGGGTCTCGGCAGCGGTCCACGGGCCGATGCCCGGTATCGCCGTCAGCCGGCGGGTGGCGTCGGCGAGGTCCATCCGCGCGGCCTCCTCCATCCTGCGCGCGGCCCGTACCGCGCGCAGGATCGCCGAGGAGCGCTTGGCGTCGACGCCGGCGCGGTGCCACTCCCAGGAGGGGATCAGTGCCCAGGCGCGCGGGTCGGGCATCACCCGCATCCGCTCCCAGGGGCCGGGGGCCGGCTCGCCGTGCCGCTGGAGCAGCAGCCGCCAGGCGCGGTATGCCTCGTCGCTGGTGACCTTCTGCTCCAGGACCGAGGGGATCAGCGACTCCAGGACCAGGCCGGTCCGGGCGAGCCGGACGCCGGGGTGGCGGCGGCGCGCCTCGTGCACGATGCGGTGACGGGCGGTCAGCCGCGCGGGGTCGTCGCGCTCGCCCAGCAGGTCGGGCAGCTGCTCCAGCAGCCAGTCGGCGCCCGGGCCCCAGGACTCCACCTCGATCTCGCCGGCGGCCGGGCGGGCGGCCAGGCGCAGGGTGCCGGCCCCCTCGGGGGTGCGGCAGGCCCGCCACAGCTCGCCGCCGCGCACCGCGAACGCGGGGTCGCCCGGGCCGCGCCGCAGCACCCCCAGCGTGCGGTGCAGGTCGAACGGGCCGGTCGGGACCCAGGTACGGGCGGGCATGCGGCCAGCGTAGGCGACGCGCCGGCCGCATGGCGGGGCCGCGGTGGGCTACTGGTCGGAGGAGAACCGCACCGAGCCGGCCGGGATGTCGGCGTCGCACCAGATCCGGATGCCGCCGCGCAGCTCGTTGTCGGCGCCGATCGTCGCGCCGTCGCCGATGACCGCGCCGTCGAGGACCGTGCGGGCGCCGATCCGCGCCCCGGCGCCGATCAGCGAGTCGTGGATCCGGGCGCCCTCTTCGACGACCGCCCCTTCGAGGACGGCGCTGCCGTGGATCCGGGCGCCGGCGCCGACGACGGTGCGCGGGCCGACGACCGTGCCGCCGCTGAGCTTGGCGTCCGCGGCGACCTCGGCGGTCTCCAGGGCCAGGGCCTCGCCGCGGCGGCCGGGCACCGCCGGGGACGGGGCGCGGCCCAGGACCAGGTCGGCGGAGCCGCGGACGAACGCCTGCGGGGTGCCGAGGTCGAGCCAGTAGGTGGAGTCGACCATGCCCTGGAGGTGGGCGCCGTCGGCGAGCAGTCCGGGGAAGGTCTCGCGTTCGACGGAGACCGGGCGGCCGGCCGGGATGGTGTCGATGACCGACCGGTTGAAGACGTAGGCGCCGGCGTTGATCTGGTCGGTGACGATCTCCTCGGGGGTCTGCGGCTTCTCCAGGAAGGCGGTGACCCGGCCGGTGTCGTCGGTGGGCACCAGGCCGAAGGCGCGCGGGTCCTCGACCCGGGTCAGGTGCAGGGAGACGTCGGCGCCGCAGGTGCGGTGGGTGTCGACGAGGGCGGCGATGTCCAGGCCGGTGAGGATGTCGCCGTTGAAGATCAGCACGGGGTCGCCGGGGGCGGAGTGCAGCCGCTCGGCGACGTTGCGGATGGCGCCGCCGGTGCCCAGCGGCTCCTGTTCGGTGACGTACTCCAGGTGCAGGCCGAGCGACGATCCGTCACCGAAGTACGGCTCGAAGACCTCGGCGAGGTAGGAGGTGGCGAGGACGATGTGCTCGACGCCGGCGGCCCGGGCGCGGGCCAGCTGGTGGGTCAGGAACGGCACGCCGGCCGCCGGGACCATGGGCTTGGGCGTGTGCACCGTCAGCGGGCGCAGCCGGGTGCCCTTGCCGCCGACCAGGAGGATCGCTTCTGTCAATGTGTCCTCTGTTCGCTTCGCCGCCCGCTGGGCCCCTCCTGCCCGATGGCGGGCAAGGAGGGAGCGGCGGTACGGCTCTCGTCGTCGACTGCGGCCCGGCGGCCGCACGTGCGACGCTCACCTTGTCTTCTCTGCTTCCTGCCGGGGTCGGCCGGTCGGCCGACCAGTGTAGGCAGACGGCTTTCCGGTCGCCGGAGGCGGGACGCGCAGGGCCGCGGGGCACCTACGTCGTGGTCGTTAAGACGTGCCCACGGCAGAAACGGTTCAGTGGTGACTGAGCAGGTACCTCGGTAGACCCGTGCAAACCCCCGGGTGCCGCCTCGACCGGCTGAAAACGGGTCAGCGGCCCTGAAGGTGCGCGGCGGCGACGCGGGTGGTGGCGAGTTTGTTGTAGAGGTGGGCGCCGGGGCAGTCGGTGTGGAAGCCGTCCCGGTGGCCGGCGATGGTGTGCATCTGGACCTTGGCGCCCTTGGGGTAGCGGTTGCCGCCGCCGGACAGCATCTGGACGGTGCCGCGCGGATCGACGCCGTGGAGGCCGAGTTTCCAGGCCGCCAGCTTGGAGACCGCGTCGACGGCGGGCTTGGGCGGCTCGGTGCCGGTGAACGCGCCGAGGATGGCGATGCCGGTGCTGTCGGTGTTGAAGCCGAGGGTGTGGGCGCCCATGACGGGCTTGGCGACGCCGCCCGCGCGGCCCTCGTAGACCGTGCCGCACTTGTCGACCAGGAAGTTGTAGCCGATGTCGCGCCAGTGGTTGCTCTTGACGTGGAAGCGGTACATGGCGCGGATCAGCGAAGGGGCCTGTGCGCAGGTGTAGTTGTTGCCCGATCCGCTGTGGTGGATGAAGGCGGCGCGCACGGTGCGGGTGTGGATGAAGGTCTTCTCGCGCAGCCGCTCGTCGGCGCCCCAGCCGGCCCGGGTGACGATCCGCGGGCGCGGTCCGACGTGGGTGGGCCCCGGCGGGGAGCCTTCCACGGCGGCGGCGTCGGCCTGGGAGGCGGCCTGGTCGAGGGCGGGGATCTCGGTGGCGCCGAGGGGGGCGAGCGGGGCGTTGGCGGCGGAGGCCGCGGTGGCTTCGGGGGTGAGCGGGGTCGGGGGGTCGGCCTGGGCGCCGCGGTCGGTGCCCGGCCGGGAGCCGGGGTCGACGAGTTCCAGCCGGAGTCCGGCCGGGGCCGCGGACGGCGCGCGGTCACCGGACTCGGGGGCGATGCGCAGTTGGACGCCGTCGGAGTCGCCGACCCACAGGGGCGCGGTGCTGCCCCGTACGCCGCTGTCCCGGCGTTCGGCGGCGCCGGGGTCGGGGACGTCGTCGTTGTGGGTCTGGACGTCCTGCCAGCCGGACCAGGCGCCGCTGCCGGTGGCGCGGGTACGGACCTGGACCCGGCCGTGCAGCGCGGCGCCGGCGTCGTCCCAGACGACCCCGAGGAGGGAGAACGGCCGTACGGTGCGGGCCGGCAGACCGAGTGTCCGGGACGCGGCGGCGGTGTCGCGGTCGGTGCTCTGCGGGGCCACCGCGCCGAGCGCCGCCACCGGTAGGGACTGGGTGCTGCCCGGCAGATCGCCGGCGCGCACCGCGGTCGGGGAGGGCGGCCGGCCGGCGGCGGCTCCGGCGTCCGGCGCGAAGGGCAGGGCGATGGCGGCGGTGCACGCCGCGCCGAGGCAGCTCGCGAGGAAGGGGCGCATGGGCACCATCGTGAACACGGCCGGACAGAACGCGCCAACGGGGATCTGACGGCGCATCGGCCGATCCGGTGGCCCGCGCCCGCGGCGCCCGGCCCGTCGCCGGCGGTGTGCCGCGCGTACTCTGGCGGCGATGAACGCCACCGATCGCACCCCCGCCGACCTGCTGGGTTCCGCGCTCGCCGCGGACCCGGCCCGCCCGCTGGTGACCTTCTACGACGACGCCACCGGCGAGCGCGTGGAACTGTCCGTCGCGACCTTCGCCAATTGGGTGGCCAAGACCGCCAACTACCTCCAGGGCGATCTGGCCGCCGAGCCCGGCGACCGGCTCGCGCTGCTGCTGCCCGCGCACTGGCAGACCGCCGTATGGCTGCTGGCCTGTTCGTCGGTGGGCGTGGTCGCGGACGTGGGCGGCGACCCGGCGGCCGCCGACCTCGTCGTCGCCGGACCCGACCGGCTCGACGCCGCACGGGCGTGCTCCGGGGAGCGGGTGGCGCTGGCGCTGCGCCCGCTGGGCGGCCGCTTCCCCCAGCCTCCCGAGGGCTTCGCCGACTACGCGGTGGAGGTGCCCGGCCAGGGCGACCGCTTCACGCCGTTCGTGCCGGTGGACCCGGGCGCGGTGGCGCTGTCCGTCGGCGGCGAGGAGCTGACCGGCGCCGGGATCGGGGCGCGCGCGCTGGCCGACGCGGGCGCGGCCGGGCTGCCGGAGGCGCCGCGGGTGCTGTCGGGGCTGGGGTACGACACCTGGCAGGGCCTGTCGTACGGGCTGTACGCGCCGCTGGCGACCGGCGGCTCGGTGGTGCTGTGCCGCCATCTCGACCGGCTGGGCGCCGAGGCCGCGGCGACCCGCGAGGCCAGCGAGAAGATCACGTTCAGGGCGCCGCTCCCGGCGGCCTGAGGGCTCCCCCTTCCTCCCCCGCGCCCCCTCCCGCGTCCTCCGGACGGGGGAGGGACCCCGCACCTTGCGGGACGGTACGGCCGTTTCGGTCCATGATCTTAAGTTACGTACCACCATGCGGGGTTTGTCCGTCTGCTGTTCCGCCCGAGCCCCGCGGGCGGGCGCGATGCCGACTCCGTGAGGGATGGACGCCAGGTGACCGACACCCCCGAGCCCCCCAGGTTCGACGGCCGGGCCCGGCACCCGGCCGGGGGGCCGGAACCGGACCGGCCGGGGCCGCCCCGCCGCAGGCGCTGGCGGCGCTGGGCCGCGGCGGGGGCGGCCGGGCTCGTACTGGCCGGGGCTGGCGCCGGCTGGGCGCTGTACGCCAAGCTCAGCAGCAATATCCACACCGACAGCGCCACCGAGCGGGAGCTGCGCAAGTGGGAGTCCGAGCGGCCTCCCGCGGGCCCGCCGAACGCGCAGAACCTGCTGCTGATCGGTTCGGACAGCCGCCAGGGCGGCAACGGCAAATACGGCCGCAGCCGCGGCCAGCGCTCGGACACCACGATCCTGCTGCACCTGGCGGCGGACCGGAAGAGCGCCACCGCGGTCAGCATCCCGCGCGATCTGATGGTGACGGTGCCGCACTGCAAGCGCGCCGACGGCACGGAGTCCGCACCGCAGACCGCCCAGTTCAACTCGGCGTTCGCCTTCGGCGGCGCGGCCTGCGCGATCCGTACGGCCGAGCAGGCGACCCGGATCCGGATCGACCACTACATGATCATCGACTTCGTCGGCTTCAAGAGGATGGTGGACGCGGTGGACGGCGTGGAGGTCTGCCTGCCGCAGCCCGTGCGCGACGACGAGGCGCATCTCAGCCTGCCCGCGGGCCGGCAGACGCTGCACGGCGAGGCCGCGCTGGGATACGTACGGGCGCGAAAGAGTCTGGGCAACGGCAGTGACACGCAGCGCATGGAGAGACAACAGCGATTTCTTGGTGCTCTCGTGAAGAAAGTGCAGAGCAATGGTGTCCTGCTCAATCCGACCCGGCTGTATCCGGTGCTGGATGCCGCGACGAGTTCTCTGACCACGGATCCCGGGCTGGCCTCCCTGCGGGGGCTGTACGAATTGGTGCGCAGCACCCGCGGCATTCCCACCGAGCGGGTCCAGTTCCTGACCGTGCCACGTCAGGAGTACCGCTATGACCCCAACCGCGATGAGCTGGTGCAACCGGATGCCGGCCGGCTCTTCGGGCAGCTGCGCAGCGATCTTCCGGTCACGGTGCAGCCCACGCGGGACGCCGGAGAGGAGCCCCTGCGCGCCGGGAGCGGATCATCGGACGACAGGCCGGCGGCCTCCCCCGCGCCGTCGGCGAGTTCGGGCCCGACCTTTCCCGGGAGGACCGCGGAACACGGGATCTGCGAATAAAGATGCCGCAAAGTACGCCCGGGTACTCGAATGGATTGGGCGGATTGCCCAGTTGTAGGTCAGTGGAATTTGTCACGCGCGTCGCGGGGCGCTGAACTGGGCGGATAGTGTGAGCGATCCGGTCCGCACGTTTGGCTGACCGACGACCATGCACCATTGACATGCACTGCACGATCGACCTACCGAGCGCCTTGAGGGGATGGCGCCGCGTGGCACCGACGGAGGACTCAAGGCACCGTGGACGCGCAAGGCCGTGGGCGGGCGGGCGACGACAACGTCGACCCCGCCGATCAGTGGGTGTTCGATCCGAACACCGGCAATTACGAGCTGCGGCTTGACCCCGCCGGTCAAGCCCCCGCTCGGCCTGCCGACCGCAAGGCGCCCGGTTCCAGACGCGCCGCGCGGCAGCAGCGCGCTGAGGTCGGCGACACCGACACCCGCCCGCTGCCGACCCAGCGCGGCCGCCGCGGCGAGCGCCCCGAGGACGGCGCGGGCGAGCGCCCCGCCGGCGGCAGGGCCGCGGCGCGCCGGGCGGCCGGCCGTACGGCGACCGCCTCGCCGTCCGCGGCGGGCCCGGCCGGGCGGCGCAAGCGCAAGCCGAAGGCGTCGGGCAAGAAGAAGGCGCTGTACTGGACGTCCGGCGTGCTGGGCTTCGTGCTCGTCGCCGTCGGCGGTGGCGCGTTCTACCTCTACCAGCAGCTGAACGGCAACATCTCCAAGGTCGACGTCGGCGTGGAGAACGACGCGGTGTCCGACGGGCCGGTGAACCTGCTGATCATCGGGACGGACGCCCGCTCCGGCAAGGGCAACTCCGGCTACGGCGACGCCGGCAGCGTCGGGCACGCGGACACCACGATCCTGATGCACATCTCCAAGGACCGGTCGAACGCCACCGCGCTGAGCATCCCGCGCGACCTGATCACCGACATCCCGGACTGCACCACACGGCGCGAGGACGGCTCGAAGAAGGACATCCCCGGTGAGCACGGGGTGCGCTTCAACACCAGCCTGGGGCAGGAGGGCCGGGACCCCGGCTGCACCTGGCGCACCGTCGAGAAGCTGACCGGACTGAAGATCAACCACTTCATGATGGCCGACTTCAACGCGGTCAAGGAGCTGACCGACGCGGTGGACGGCGTGGAGGTCTGCGCCGCCAAGAACATCGACGACCCCAAGTCGCATCTGCGCCTGAAGGCGGGCCGGCACGTCGTCAAGGGCGAGCAGGCGCTGGCGTTCGTCCGCACCCGGCACGCCATCGGGTACGGCAGCGACCTGGACCGGATCAAGATGCAGCAGCAGTTCCTCAGCTCGCTGATCCGCAAGCTGAAGTCCGACGCGTTCTCCAGCCCCGGCAAGCTCTACGACGTCAGCCAGGCGGCGACCAAGGCGCTGACCGTCGACACCGGTATCGGCACCGCGAACAAGCTGCTGGACTTCGGCACCGACCTCAAGAAGGTCGACATCGACAAGGTCACCTTCGCCACCGTGCCGGTGCTGGACAACCCCAACGACCCGGCCACCGTCATCCTGGACCAGGCCAAGGCCGACCCGCTGTTCGCGATGGTGCGGGCCGACCACACCCTGGCCAAGCACAAGAAGGGCAAGAAGGGGCCGGTCAAGAAGGCCCCGCCGGAGCTCGTCCGGGTCGATGTGACCAATGGCGGCGGACCGATCGGCGCGGCGCAGGAGACCGTGGACTGGCTGCAGAACACCAAGGCCGCCAAGCTCTCCACCAACGCCGGCAACGCCCCCGCCAAGCTGGCCGCCACCCGTCTGGAATACGGCCCCAACCAGGCCGACCAGGCCGCGACCCTGGCCGACTGGATGGGCCTGCCCAAGAGCGCGCTGAAGAAGTCCTCGCAGGACGCCGGCGCCCGGGAGCCGATGAAGCTCGTCCTCGGCAAGGACTTCAAGGCGCCGGGCACGCCGATCGAGGCACCGACGGAAACCCCTGACGGGGTGCAGAACGTCAATGCGGATGACAAGAACGTCTGCGCGAAGTGACCGGAGCGGAATCCGGCCGCCGGTGACGGCGCCGAGCGCACCGCCGAACTGACAACGGGGAGAGGGCCCAATTGCGGCAGAGCAGTGTGCGTGGCGACAGATCACGGCGGCGCCGGCGCGAGCCGGACGCACAGGAGTTGGGCTGGGACGACAGCCTCTACGAGGACAAGGGGCTGCCTCCGGACGCCCCCGGCTGGACTCCCGCCGAGGGCGGCGACGTACCGGCCGGTGACGGGGATGCGCCGGCGGAGGGCGGCGGCCACCGCAAGGGGGGCCGGCCGCGCCGCGGCAAGGGCCGCAAGGCGCTGCGCTGGACCGCCCTGAGCCTCGCCGTGCTCATAGTGGGCGCGGCGGGCGCCGGCTACTGGTACTACGAGCACCTCAACGGCAACCTCCGCAAGGCACCCCGGTCCCTGGGCGGCGGCGGCCTGAAGAAGCCGGACCCCAACGCCTTCGGGCAGAGCCCGCTGAACATCCTGCTGCTGGGCTCGGACGGCCGCAACAGCGAGAAGAACATCGAGCTCGGCGGCGCCCGGCAGGACGCGGACCGCAAGCCGCTGGCGGATGTGCAGATGCTGCTGCACGTCTCCGCCGACCGCAGCAACATGTCGGTGATCTCCATCCCCCGGGACACCCGGGTGACGATCCCCAAGTGCACCGACCCCAAGACCCACGAGGTCTACCCGCAGACCACCAGTGCCATCAACGAGTCGCTCCAGCACGGCGGTCCGGGCTGCACGCTGGCCACCTGGCAGGAGCTGACCGGCATCTACATCGACCACTTCATGATGGTCGACTTCTCCGGCGTGGTGTCCATGGCGGACGCCATCGGCGGGGTCCCGGTCTGCGTGGACAACAACGTCTACTCGCACGACAGCAAGGGGCACGGCAGCGGGCTGCGGCTCACCAAGGGCACCCACCCCGTCAAGGGCGTCCAGGCACTGCAGTGGCTGCGCACCCGTTACGGCTTCGAGGACAACACCGACATCGGCCGGGCCAAGGCCCAGCACATGTACATGAACTCGATGGTCCGCCAGCTGAAGTCGGACGCCAAGCTCACCAACCCCGGGGAGCTGCGCGATCTGGCGGAGGCGGCGACCAAGGCGCTGGTCGTCGACGACGGCCTCGACACCGTCAAGAAGCTCTACGACCTGGGCGGTGACCTGAGCCGGGTGCCGACCAAGCGCATCACGATGGTGACCATGCCCTGGCAGTACGGCCCCGGCGAGTCGTACGTCGTACCCAAGCCGGGCGACGCGGAGACGACCTTCGCGATGCTGCGCAGCGACACCGCGCTGGACGGCAAGGGCCAGAAGAAGAAGGCGACGCCGGACCCGAAGCCGTCAACTGCCAAGGGCCAGCTGGACGTTGTGGTGCAGAACGGCACCGGCAGCACGGTGAACGGACCGGCCTCCGGCCGCGCCTTTGACATCCAGCAGCGGCTGGCGGGCCTCGGCTACACCGCGGCCTCCACCAACTCCGTCCTGACCAGCCAGGCCGACACCACGATCACCTACCACGACGCGTCCCGGCGGGGTGACGCACTGGCCGTGGCCAAGGCGCTCGGCCTGCCCAAGAGCGCCGTCCGGGAGTCGAGTTCGGCCACCGGTATGCGGCTGGTGATCGGCAACGACTGGCGCGCCGGCTCCACGTACCCGAAGAAGCCCGGCGGCAAGGCCACCGACAAGGCCCCGGAGAGCGCGGACGCCCTCAACGGCGAGAACACCAAGGCATGCATGAAGGTGAATCCGCAGTACACCTTCTAGGGGTGCCGCCCGGCGTCGTCACGGGCCCGGAGCCGAGCCGGGGCGCACCTGCGGGCCGCCCCGGCGGGACCGGCTACTGCTGCGCCCCGGTCGCCGGCCGCACGACCGCCGGGCGGCGGCTGGCGATGACCCGCCTGGCCAGGGAGCGGGGGCTGGTCAGGAAGCCGACGCCCCAGGACATGTGCATGGTGGCCAGCGCCACCGGGATCTGGGCGCGGGCCTTGAGCGAGCGTCCCTTGCCGGCGGGCAGCGAGCCCGCGGTGATGGCCGCCAGATAGCCGGCCGGGACGGCGAAGCCCCAGGGCGTGAGGGTCGCGCCGACCAGGACGCCCGCTGCGATGGCGCCGACCGCGGTCGGCGGCGCCAGGTAGCGCAGGTTGATCGAGCCGGAGTGGTAGCGGGCGACGACATGGCGCCACTTGCCGTAGTCCTTGTACTGCTTGGCCAGCGCCCTGATGCTCGGCCGGGGGCGGTACTGGACCTTCAGCTCCGGCGAGAACCAGATCTGGCCGCCGGCCTCGCGGATGCGGAAGTTCAGCTCCCAGTCCTGGGCGCGGATGAACTCCTCGTTGTAGCCGCCCTGCTGCTCCAGGGCCTCCCGGCGGAAGACGCCGAGGTAGACCGTCTCGGCGGGGCCGGCCTGGCCGCCCGTGTGGAAGGCGGCGTTGCCGACACCGATCTTGGAGGTCATCGCGGCGGCGACCGCCTCCTCCCAGGCGTTCTCGCCCTCGGCGTGCATGATGCCGCCGACGTTCGCCGCGCCGGTCTCCTCCAGGAGGCGCACGGCGGTGGCGATGTAGTTGGGCGAGAGCATGCCGTGGCCGTCGACGCGTACGACGATGGGGTGGCGGGATGCCTTGATGGCGGCGTTGAGCGCGGCGGGGGTGCGGCCGGTCGGGTTCGGCACGGTGTGCACCCGGGCGTCCTCGGCCACCAGCTCGGCGGCGATCTCGTCGGTGCGGTCCGTGGACGGGCCGAGGGCGATCACCACCTCCATCTCGCCGGCGTACTCCTGCTCCAGGATGTGCCGGACCGAATTGCGCAGGTGACGTTCCTCATTGAGCACCGGCATGATCACGGAGACGGCCGGGGGCTGCTGCTGCGGCATGGTTCCTCGGGGGTACGGCCCGTGACGGAGCCGCCAGGGACGGCGGCGCCCGCCGGGTGACTGCGGTATCGCGCCTCACGTTACCGCGAATGGCGGACCGGGTCGGACGCGGTCGGGTGGCCGGGCGGTCGATGACCGGCGTGTGGCGCTTTGCAGCAGATCATATTGACCTACGGTGTTCTCTCCAGATTCATCCCTGTTCGTCACTCGCCACTACCCCGACCGCTCCCCCGCCGGGCGCCGATCACGCCCGGCCAGCCGCGGAGGTGTCCCCCGTGACCGCGCCGTTCCGCTCCCCCCGCCCGGCCGGGCGACGCCGGTCCGCCCGGGCGGCCGCGTCCCGGCGGCCGTCCGGCCCCCGGTGGGGACTGCGGAGCAGCGCCGTCGCGTCCGTGCTGCTGCTGGCCGCGAGCGGCGTCGGGCACGCGATGGTGACCGGCGTGGAACGCGGCATCGGGCGGGTGGACGCCTTCACCGGGATGAGCAACCGGCCGGGCGGCGGCGACGGGCTGAACTTCCTGGTCGTGGGCACCGACGGCCGCGACCGGCTCACCCCGCAGGAGAAGGCGAAGTACCGGCTGGGCGGTGCGCCCTGCCACTGCACCGACACGCTGATGCTGGTGCACCTCTCCGCCGACCGCGACCGCGCCAGCGTCGTCAGCCTGCCGCGCGACTCCTACGCCGAGGTGCCCGCCCACCAGGACGCCGCCACCGGCCGGCAGCGCGCCCAGCACGCCATCAAGCTGAACGCGGCGTACGCGGAGGGCGGCCCCAACCTGACCGTGCGGACCGTCGAGCACATGACGGGGGTGCATATCGACCACTACCTGGAGGTCGACTTCACCAGCTTCATGCACGGCGTGGACGCGGTGGGCGGGGTGGAGATCTGCACCGCACGTCCGCTGCGCGACAGCTATACGGGGCTGGATCTGCCGGTCGGCAAGTCGCAGCTCAACGGCGGCCGGGCGCTGCAGTACGTGCGCTCGCGGCATATCGACGGCTCCGCCGACCTCGGCCGGATGCAGCGCCAGCAGCGCTTCCTGGCCGCCCTCATCCACAAGATCACCTCCTCCGGAGTGCTGATGAACCCGATCCGCTTCAAGGACGTCGCCGACACGATGCTCAAGTCCGTACGCGCCGACTCGGGCTTCGGGGCCAACGACCTGGTCGACCTCGGGCAGGCGATGCGCGGCTTCACCCCGTCGTCCTCGGAGTTCACCTCCGTACCGCTGGCCGATCTGGCGCAGCCGGTGCCGGGGGTCGGCTCGACGGTGCGGTGGGATCCGGTGCGGGCGCCGAAGCTGTTCCAGGCGATCCGCGAGGACCGGCCGATCGCGGTGCACCGCGAGCACAAGGAGCCGCGCGCCACGGCCGTGGAGGTACCGCCGGACCAGGTGAAGGTGAAGGTCTACGACGGCAGCGACCGGGCGGGGCGGGGGACCTCGGTGGCCGGCGCGCTGCGGGCCACCGGGTTCGCCGTCACCGGCGCCCCCACCCGCTCCCCCGGCGCGGTGGCCCGTACGGTCATCGCCTACGACCCGCGCTGGGACCGCTCGGCCCGTTCGCTGCTCGCCGCGCTGCCGGGCGCGCGGCTGCGCCCGGTGGCCGGGCAGGGGCCGGTGATGCGGGTGACGGTCGGCCGGCAGCACCACACGGTGCGGCGGGTGCGGGCCGAGGAGCCGGGGCAGCGGCCGGGCGGGATCTCGGCGATCACCGGCGATGAGGCCGTGTGCCCATGAGCGGACGACGTGAGCTCATGGGCGAGAGGTGCGGGTTTCGCGGCGGCGACGAGCGGAGCGAGGGTCCGGCATGAGTGTCCCCGCGCCCCGCCGCACCGCGCCCAGGCCGCCCGCGAGCCGTCCCGACGCGCGCCGCTCCGCGCGCCGGGTGTCGGTGGCCGTCGCGGCGATGTGCCTGGTCGTGGCCACCGCCGCGGCGGCTCCCCCGGCGCCCGCCGCCCCGACCGGCTGCGGGGACCTGGTCCGCGGCCAGCTGTGTCTGCGCGGCCCGGTGGGGGCCGACGGCATGTACACCGCGACCTACCGCCGGCAGGGGGCGGCGACCGGCCTGGGCGAGCTCTCCGTGCGGCTCGGCTATCAGCGCAAGAACGCCCGTATCACCGCCTTCCCCGGCTGGTTCGGCACCGGGCGGACACGGGGCGGCGCGGTCACGCTGAGCGGCCGGGTGGAGATGCTCTCGGACGAATGCATCCGGGGCGTCATGGAGCACGGGGAGACGGTCTACGTCACAAAATGGAGCTGCAGCTGACGTCCGGTATGCCCGGACTTTCGTGAAAGGTGCGCGTCGTGTGGCAGGTTGTGCTGGGTGTCACCCCCACCACGGTGACGCTCTTCCTCATCGTGGCGCTGGCCCTGGCGGCCGCCTTCGCCCTGTGGGCCGCCGCCGTCCCCGCGGACGGCCGGCCGCGCACCACCGCCCGGGTGCTGCTGGGCCTCTGGCTGCTGGTGCTCCTGGTGGCGACGCTGGCGCCGACCCAGCCGATCGGCTCCGGGGACGCGACGGTGTGGTGGCGGCCCGGTGAGGGCCTGTTCGAGCTGGGCGCCCAGCTCGAACCCGGCGAGCTGGGCATGCTGGTGCGGCGGCAGGTGGCCAACGCCGCGCTGTTCGTGCCGGTACCGCTGCTGCTGCGGTTCGCCGCGCCGCGCACCCCGCTGGCCGCGGCGTTCCTGCTGGGGGTGGGCCTGTGCCTGGCCATCGAGACGGCGCAGCTGCTGATGCGGGCCGGGCGGATCGCCGATATCGACGATGTGCTGTGCGCGGCGGCCGGCACCGTCGTCGGCGCGGGGCTGACCCTGCTCGGCCAGCTGGCCGCGGCCGTTATGCGCCGTCGAGGCCTTCCGCGGCGCGCCGTTCGCGCAGCTCCTTGATCGCGCGGCGCCGGGCGAGGCGGTGCGTGCGGCGGATCTGCGCCTCCTGGTAGCGGCGCTTGTCCCGCTCGGTCTCGGGGAGCACCGGCGGCACCTGGCGCGGCTTGCCGTGCTCGTCGACGGCGGCGAAGACGAGGTAGGCGGAGCCGACCTGCTGGGCCGGGCTGGACTCGTTCCAGCGCTCGGCCAGGACCCGTACGCCGACCTCCATCGAGGAGCGGCCGGTCCAGTTGACCTGGGCGCGCACATGGACGAGGTCGCCGATCCGGATCGGCTCCAGGAAGGCCATCTCGTCCATGGAGGCGGTCACGGCCGGCCCGCCGGAGTGCCGCCCGGCCACCGCGCCCGCCGCATCGTCGACGAGTTTCATGATCACGCCGCCGTGCACGGTCCCCAGCAGGTTCGTGTCGCCGGCCGTCATGATGTGGCTGAGCGTGATGCGGGACACGGAGGTGGGCTTGCCCACGATCTCACCGTCGGGGTCGTTGGTGACGAGTTCGGTCATGCGGCCAGCCTAAGCGGCGACCGAAGGGCCATCGCCCCGCCTGGTACGTGACACAGGTCTCCTGGTCCCCGCCGGAAACTATCCGGAATAGATGCTTCCGTTCGGCCCCGCCGGAATGGTCACGGCCCCTTCGGGTATGCGGCGGAAGGCCGCCGTGGCTTTGCATCAGCTCTGCAACAGCCCTGACCCGATCCGGCACCCGCCCTATGGGGCACCCCCCTGTGGCATGCACACTTCCCGGTATGAATGAGTGGCCCAATGGGTGGTCCGGCGACCAGAACGGCAACCGGTACGGACGCGGCAGCAGCGGCGATCCGGAAGGCGCGCGCGCCATGCCCCAGGTGAGGCGCGACGCAGGCCCCGGCTATCAGCGGCAGGAGCCCCCGATGCCGCCGTCGATGTCCCCGCGCCGGGGAGCGACCGTGCCGCCGCAGCAGTCCCAGGGCTACGACGACGGTTACAACACCGGCCAGGTCTACGGCGGCGGTCGCGGTGGCGGCGGCGGTGGCTACGACGACGGCTACGGCGGCGGCCGGCCGCGCCCCCAGTGGGGCCGGCGCATCAAGCGGACCCTCATCGCCCTGGTCGCGGTGCTGCTGGTCGCCTCGGTCGCCACATACTTCTGGGCCGACGGCAAGCTCCGCCGCCAGGTCGACCTCAGCAAGGTCATCGAGCGGCCGGAGGAGGGCGACGGCACGAACTACCTGATCGTCGGCTCCGACAGCCGCGAGGGCATGTCCGCCGAGGACAAGAAGAAGCTGCACACCGGCTCCGCCGAGGGCAAGCGGACCGACTCGATGATGATCCTGCACGACGGCAGCAACGGCCCCACGCTGATCTCGCTGCCGCGCGACTCGGACGTCGAGATCCCGTCCTTCGTCGGCTCCGACTCCGGCAAGAAGTACCCGGGCACCGGCCGGCACACCAAGCTCAACGCGGCCTACGCCGAGGACGGGCCGGAGCTGCTGGTGCGCACCGTCGAGTACAACACCAAGCTGCACATCGACCACTACGTCGAGATCGGCTTCGCCGGCTTCGCCAACATCGTGGACGCCATCGGCGGCGTCGAGATGGACATCCCCAAGGGGTTCAAGGACAAGGACTCCGGCGCCGACTTCAAGGCCGGCAAGCAGACCCTCGACGGCCAGCAGGCGCTCGCCTTCGTCCGCACCCGGCACGCCTTCGCGACCCAGGACCTGGAGCGCACCAAGAACCAGCAGAAGTTCCTGGCCACCCTGGCGAGCCAGACCGCCACCCCGGGCACCGTCCTGAACCCCTTCAAGCTCTACCCGACGATGAGCGCCGGCCTGGACACGCTGATCGTCGACAAGGACATGAGCCTGTGGGACCTGGGCCAGATGTTCTTCGCGATGAAGGACGTCACGGGCGGCGACGGCAAGTCGATGAACATGCCGGTCTCCGGCAGCAACGGCGGCAACCTCGTCTGGGACAAGGCCAAGCTCCAGCAGCTGGTCGGCCAGCTGAAGAACGACGAGAAGGTCACCGTCTCCGGCGACTGACCGGCATGACGAAAGGGCCCCGGACCTCGCTCGCGGTCCGGGGCCCTTTCGTCGCGCCCGCTACTGCGGCAGGTTGCGCGCCATCACGATCCGCTGCACCTGGTTCGTGCCCTCGTAGATCTGGGTGATCTTGGCGTCCCGCATCATCCGCTCGACCGGGTAGTCACGGGTGTAGCCGTAGCCGCCGAGCAGCTGGACGGCGTCCGTGGTGATCTCCATGGCCGCGTCGGAGGCGTAGCACTTGGCCGCGGCGCCGAAGAAGGTCAGGTCCTCGCCCTTGCCGCCGGCGGATATCCGCTCGGAGCGGGCGGCCGCGGCGTAGGTGAGCTGACGGGCCGCCTCCAGCTTCATGGCCATGTCGGCGAGCATGAACTGGACGCCCTGGAAGTCGCCGATCGGCTTGCCGAACTGCTTGCGCTCCTGGACGTAGCCCTTGGCGTAGTCCAGGGCGCCCTGGGCGATGCCGAGGGCCTGGGCCGCGATGGTGATGCGGGTGTGGTCCAGGGTCTTCATCGCCGTGGCGAAGCCCGTGCCCTCCGCACCGATCATGCGGTCGGCGGGGATGCGGACGTTGTCCAGGTAGACCTCGCGGGTCGGCGAGCCCTTGATGCCGAGCTTCTTCTCCGGGGCACCGAAGGAGACGCCCTCGTCGCCCTTCTCCACCACGAACGCGCTGATGCCCCTGGAGCGCTTCTCGGGATCGGTCACGGCCATGACCGTGTAGTACTCGCTGACGCCGGCGTTGGTGATCCAGCGCTTGACGCCGTTCAGCACCCAGTAGTCGCCGTCGCGTACGGCCTTGGTCTTCATGCCGGCCGCGTCGGAGCCGGCGTCCGGCTCGCTCAGGCAGTACGAGAACATCGCGTCGCCCTTGGCGAGCGGTCCCAGGTACTTCTTCTTCAGCTCCTCGGAACCGGAGAGGATCACCGGCAGCGAACCGAGCTTGTTGACCGCCGGGATCAGCGAGGACGAGGCGCACACCCGCGCCACCTCCTCGATCACGATGACGGTGGCCAGCGCGTCGGCGCCGGCGCCGCCGTATGCCTCCGGTACGTGGACGGCGTGCAGGTCGTTGGCGACCAGCGCGTCGAGCGCCTCCTGGGGGAAGCGGGCCTCCTCGTCCACCGCGGCGGCGAACGGCGCGATCTTCGCCTCGGCGAGCGAGCGCACCGACTCACGGAGCATGTCGTGCTCCTCCGACGGCCGGTACAGATCGAAATCAGCGGATCCCGCCACTAACTCTCACTCCCCTGTGAGCTCCCGGCAGTGCTAACTACCGTTAAGTAACCCTTTACCTCTCCGGATTCTAGGTGCCGACCCCGGCCTGCGGATACGTGAGGTTGCCGACAGTTACAGAGCTGCTCCCGCGAGGGCTGGAGTCGACCGTTCCAGGCGCGACTATGCTCGGTCAGCGCCGTTTTCCTCAGTATGCGTCTGGAGCATCCATGGCCCTCAAGATCACCGTGATCGGCACCGGCTACCTTGGCGCCACCCACGCCGCGGCCATGGCCGAGCTCGGCTTCGAGGTGCTGGGGCTCGATGTGGTCCCCGAGAAGATCGAGATGCTGCAGCGCGGCGAGGTCCCGATGTACGAGCCGGGCCTGGAGGAGCTGCTGCGCCGCCATGTCGCCGGGATCGAGGGCTCCAGCGGCCGGCTGCGCTTCACCACCTCCTACGAGGAGGTCGGGGCGTTCGGCGATGTGCACTTCGTCTGCGTGAACACCCCGCAGAAGCACGGTGAGTACGCCTGCGACATGAGTTACGTGGAGAGCGCCTTCGACGCGCTGGCGCCGCATCTGACCCGCCCGGCCCTGGTGGTCGGCAAGTCGACGGTCCCGGTGGGCAGCGCCGCCCGGCTCGCGAAGCGGCTGGCGGAGAACGCCCCGGCCGGGGCGGCGGCCGAGCTGGCCTGGAACCCCGAGTTCCTGCGCGAGGGCTTCGCCGTCGACGACACCCTGCACCCGGACCGGATCGTGGCCGGAGTGGGCGGCGAGCGGGCCGAGGAGGTGCTGCGCGAGGTGTACGCCACGCCGATCGCCGAGGGCTCGCCGTTCATCGTCATGGACTACCCGACGGCCGAGCTGGTCAAGACCTCCGCCAACTCCTTCCTGGCGACGAAGATCTCCTTCATCAACGCGATGGCCGAGGTGTGCGAGGCGGCCGACGGCGACGTGGTGAAGCTGGCCGAGGCGATCGGGCACGACGAGCGGATCGGCAACAAGTTCCTGCGCGCCGGCATCGGCTTCGGCGGCGGCTGCCTGCCCAAGGACCTGCGGGCCTTCATGGCGCGCGCCGGCGAGCTCGGCGCCGACCAGGCGCTGACGTTCCTGCGCGAGATCGACTCGATCAACATGCGCCGCCGCGGCCACATGGTCGAGCTGACCCGCGACGCGGTCGGCGGCGGCTTCCTCGGCAAGCGGGTCGCCGTCCTCGGCGCCACCTTCAAGCCCGACTCGGACGACGTACGCGACTCCCCCGCGCTCAACGTCGCCGGCCAGATCCACCTCCAGGGCGGCCAGGTCACCGTCTACGACCCCAAGGGCATGGACAACGCGAGGCGCGTCTTCCCGACGCTGGGGTACGCCGACACCGCCCTGGACGCCGTACGCGGCGCCGACGTCGTGCTCCACCTCACGGAGTGGCGGGAGTTCCGCGAACTGGATCCGGCCGCCCTGGCCGAGGTCGTCGCCGAGCGCCGCATCCTGGACGGCCGCAACGCGCTGGACGCCCAGCTGTGGCGCAAGGCGGGCTGGACGTATCGGGCGCTGGGACGCCCGAAGGCGTAATCCCACGTTGTCGGCTTTCCCGCCGTGGTGGTTTCGCTTGGTTCGCCTGCGGCGGGCGGTTGTTTGTCGGGTGCGGTGACAGCCCTACGGACTCCGTCCTACGGTCTGCCCCCTCCCGTGGGTGGGGGTTGGGGAGGCCGGTGGGGGCGGGCCTCATCTGTCGACCGCGCGCGCACGAAGGCTGACGCACGCCCCTACGCTCTTTTCCCACCCATCCACGGGAGGGGGCGGGCCGGAGGGGTAGGGGTTCCGGACGTAAAGCGCAGCAGTCCGGAACCCCTACCCCTCCGGCCCGACACCGGCACCCGAAAGCCCCGCGCAGCGGCAACAGCCCGCCGCAGGCGAACCCAGAGAAACCCCCACGGCGGGACAGCCGAAAACGTGGGAGGCGGGCCAAGCGCAGCGGACGGGCTAACCGAGCTCCGCGATCGTTGCATGCGACGGCCCCCGTCGCCTCCGCTCCGACCGGGACACGTCCTCCGCCGCGCGGAGCACCCGCACCGCGTTCTGCCAGGTCAGCTTGGCCAGGTCGGACGGGGACCAGTTGCGGTCCAGGAGTTCGGCGAGCAGGTTCGGGTAGCCCGCCACGTCGGCCAGGCCGTCCGGGGTGAAGGCGGTGCCGTCGAAGTCGCCGCCGATGCCGATGTGGTCGACGCCGGCGACCTCGCGCATGTGGTCGAGGTGGTCGGCGACGGTGGCCGCGGTGGCTCGGGGCCGCGGATCGGCGGCCTCGAAGGCCCGTTGGACCGCCATGCCCGCCTCGGTGGTGTCGAGGTGGTGCAGACCGTGGGCGCGCATGTTCTCGTCGGCGCGCAGCGTCCACTCGACGGCCTCGGGCAGCACGAACTTCGGGACGAAGGTGGCCATCGCGACGCCGCCGTTGGCGGGCAGCTGGGCGAGCACGTCGTCGGGGATGTTGCGCGGGTGGTCGCAGACAGCGCGGGCGGAGGAGTGCGAGAAGATCACCGGTGCGGTGCTGACCCGCAGCGCGTCGCGCATGGTGTCGGCCGAGACGTGCGAGAGGTCGACCAGCATCCCGCAGCGGTTCATCTCGCGGACGACCTCCTCGCCGAAGGCGCTCAGGCCCTGGTGGCGCGGCTCGTCGGTGGCGGAGTCCGCCCAGTCGATGGTGCTGTTGTGGGTGAGCGTCATATAGCGCACGCCGAGTCGGTACAGCGCGCGCAGCGTGGCCAGCGAGTTGTTGATGGAGTGGCCGCCCTCGGCGCCCATGAGGGAGGCGATGCGGCCCTCGGCGCGGGCGGCCTCCATCTCGTCGGCGGTGTGCGCCAGCCGCAGTTCGTCCGGGTAGCGGTCGGTCAACTGCCGTACGACGTCGATCTGTTCGAGGGTGGCGCTGACCGCCGTGTCGCCCGCGTAGTCGGCGCGTACGTACACCGACCAGAACTGCGCGCCGACGCCGCCGGCCCGCAGCCGCGGCAGGTCGGTGTGCAGATGCGCGGACTGGTCGGCGGCGATATCGCGCCGGTCGAGGTCGTAGCGGACCTGTTCGCGCAGTGCCCAGGGCAGGTCGTTGTGGCCGTCGACGACGGGCCAGCGGGCGAGCAGGGCCCGGGCCTCCTCCAGCGAGGAGCTCACTTGGCGCCGCCGAAGCCGAAGCCGTTGGGGGTGGCGACCTTGTTGCGCAGCCGCTTGCCCTTCTCGGTGGCCTGCTCGTTCAGCTCCTGCTGGAAGTCGCGCATCCGGGCGAGGAGTTCGGGGTCGTGGGCGGCGAGGATCCGGGCGGCGAGGAGTCCGGCGTTGCGGGCGCCGCCGACCGAGACCGTGGCGACCGGCACACCGGCCGGCATCTGCACGATGGACAGCAGCGAGTCCATCCCGTCGAGGTACTTCAGCGGGACCGGGACGCCGATGACCGGCAGCGGGGTGACCGAGGCGAGCATCCCGGGGAGGTGGGCGGCTCCTCCGGCGCCGGCGATGATCGCTTTCAGGCCACGATCGGCGGCGCCCTCGCCGTACGCGACCATCTCGCGCGGCATGCGGTGGGCCGAGACGACGTCGACCTCGTAGGGGATCTCGAACTCGGCGAGAGCCTGGGCGGCGGCCTCCATCACGGGCCAGTCGGAGTCGGAGCCCATGACGATGCCGATCACGGGGAGATCAGAGGGGCGCGCGTCGGCGCTCGTCGAGGGGCGGCGGTCGGGCGACGGGCGGGATGAAGTCATTCGGTGATCGTTCCTCGCAGGTAGCCGGCGGCGTGTGCGGCGCGCTCGCGCACATCCGCCAGGTCGTCGCCGTAGGTGTTGACGTGTCCGACCTTACGGCCGGGCTTGACGTCCTTGCCGTACATATGGATCTTCAGCTGCGGGTCCCGTGCCATGCAGTGCAGGTACGCGTAGTACATGTCGGGGTAGTCGCCGCCGAGGACGTTGGCCATGACCGTCCAGCGGGCGCGCGGGCGCGGATCGCCGAGCGGGAGGTCGAGCACGGCACGGACGTGGTTGGCGAACTGCGAGGTGATCGCGCCGTCCTGGGTCCAGTGGCCGGAGTTGTGCGGGCGCATGGCCAGCTCGTTGACGAGGATGCGGCCGTCGGCGGTCTCGAAGAGCTCGACGGCGAGGTGGCCGACGACCTCCAGCTCCTTGCCGATCCGCAGCGCCAGCTCCTGGGCCCGGCCGGCCAGCTCGGGGTCGAGGTCGGGTGCCGGCGCGATCACGGTGTCGCAGACGCCGTCGACCTGGATGGACTCCACGACCGGGTAGGCGACGGCCTGGCCGTGCGGTGAGCGGACGATGTTGGCGGCCAGTTCGCGGGCGAATTCCACCTTTTCCTCCGCGAGGACGGGCACCCCCGCACGGAAGGGCTCCTCGGCCTCCTTGGAGGATCGCACGACCCAGACTCCCTTGCCGTCATAGCCGCCGCGGACGGTCTTGAGGACCACCGGGAAGCCGCCCGACCCGTCACCCGGCCACCGCCCCTCATCGAGGCGCTCCGCGCCGCCCCCGCTGATTTCCGCCGCGAAGCGCGCCACGTCCGCGGGGTCGGAGACGATGCGATGGCGCGGGCAGGGGACGCCGATCGCGTCCAGCTTGGCGCGCATCACCCCCTTGTCCTGGGCGTGCACCAGCGCGTCGGGACCGGGCCGGACGGGGATGCCGTCGGCCTCCAGGGCCCGCAAATGCTCGGTGGGGACGTGCTCGTGATCGAAAGTGATCACATCGCAGCCGCGCGCGAAGGAGCGCAGCGTGTCCAGATCGCGGTAGTCGCCGATGACGACTTCGCTGACCACCTGGGCCGCCGAATCCTGCGGAGTGTCGCTGAGAAGCTTGAACTTGATGCCGAGGGGGATACCCGCCTCGTGGGTCATACGGGCGAGCTGACCGCCGCCGACCATGCCGACTACCGGGAACGTCACGCCCCCCAGGGTATCCGCCCCGCGCTGCTGCCCCGACCCCGGCTTGGATGATCCTCCGAGTTCGCGCGTTCGAAGATCGCCGGTGAAGATCGACATCGGCCATTAGTCTCGGGCACGGGTGTGCGACCGGTGCCGGGCTGCGGCCCGGCCAAGGGGAGGCCGGATGGAAAGCAGTGGCATATCGAGGGGCGCCCGGGCGCTGGTGATCGGCGTGGCGATCGCCGCGCTGGTGGTCGCCGTGCACTCCGTGGTCAGTCAGCTGTCCGCACCGAAGGTCTTCGACGCGGACGACACCGAGATCGCGATCGAGGCCGGCGACCGCTTCAGCGTACGGGTCGAGGACGACCCGGCCGGCCGCTACCACTGGATCATCGCCCCGCCCCGCCCCGACCCCGGCATCCTCGAAGCGGCCGGTGCCCGCGAGGCCCCCGACGACGCCGCGCCGTCCGGCGGCGGCCCCGCCCGCTACCTCGACTTCGAGGCGGTCCGTGCGGGCCGTACGGACTTACGGCTGCTGCGCTGCCGCAGCTGCGCCACCGGCGCCGAGGAGCCGGGCGCCCGCACCCTCAACTTCCGTGTGACCGTCGGCTGACCGCCCGCCCCTGGGGCCGTCCGCACACATTGGCCGGGAGTTGGGCACCGCCGTTCGAGGCGTGGTTAGCATGAGGGAGCGGACCAGGGTTGACGGCCGCGGACACCGCCCACAACGGGGAGCTGAACGACCACCATGAGTGAACGGAGCGCGCTGCGGACGCAGCTGGAGGCGCTCACTCGCGAGCTGGTGAAGTTCGGCGCGGTCGGCGGTGCGGGCGTCGTGGTCAACTTCGCGGTGTTCAACCTCGTACGGCAGCTGACCGAGGTGCCCGTCGTCCGGGCCAGCATCATCGCGACGATCGTGGCGACCGGCACCAACTACCTCGGCTACCGCTACTTCACCTACCGCGACCGCGACAAGCAGGGGCGCACCAAGGAACTGACGCTCTTCCTGCTGTTCAGCGCGATCGGCCTGATCATCGAGAACGGCCTGCTCTACGTCGCGACCTACGGGTTCGGCTGGGACAGCCGGCTGCAGAGCAACGTCTTCAAGTTCCTCGGCATCGGCATCGCCACGCTCTTCCGCTTCTGGTCCTACCGCACCTGGGTCTTCCGCACGCTGCCCGCGCGGGAGGCGATAGAGACCGCCGAGTCCTTCCTCGACGACGCCCACCGCCCGTCGCACCCGCGCAGCGGCTCCCGGAAGTAGCCGGGGCCGCTCACCCCTCGACGGGGTCCGCCTCGCGGGCCAGGAAGAGCGCGAAGACCGGCGGATGCTGCTGGAGCAGCTCCAGCCGCCCGCCGTCCGCCTCCGCGAGGTCCCGGGCGACGGCCAGCCCGAGGCCCGTGGAGTTGCGGCCGGAGACGGTCCGCTCGAAGACCCGCGAGCCGAGGTCCGGCGGGACCCCCGGTCCGGCGTCGGTGACCTCGACGACCGCCTGGTTGCCGGTGACGCGGGTGCGCAGCGCGACCGTACCGTCGCCGTGCATCAGTGAGTTCTCGATCAAAGTGGCCAGCACCTGGGCGACCGCGCCCGGTGTGCCGACGGCCCGCAGGCCCTTCTTGCCGGAGCGGACGATGGCCCGCCCGGCGCTGCGGTAGGCCGGCCGCCACTCCTCGATCTGCTGCTTGACCACCTCGTCGAGGTCGAAGGCGACCGCGGAGCCGCTGCGCGGATCCCGCGAGTTGGTCAGCAGCCGCTGGACGACGTCGGTCAGCCGCTCGACCTGGGCCAGCGCGATGGTGGCCTCTTCCTTCACGGTCTCCGGGTCGTCGGTGACGGTGATCTCCTCCAGCCGCATGGACAGCGCGGTCAGCGGCGTACGCAGCTGATGGGAGGCGTCCGCGGCCAGCCGCCGTTCGGCGGTCAGCATCCGGGCGATGCGTTCGGCGCTGGCGTCGAGCACATCGGCGACCCGGTCCAGCTCCTGGACGCCGTAGCGGCGGTGGCGGGGCCGCGGGTCGCCCGAGCCGAGCCGCTCGGCGGTCTCGGCGAGGTCGGTCAGCGGCGCGGTCAGCCGGCGGCCCTGGCGGACGGCCAGCACGACGGCCGCGAGGATCGCCAGCACCGCCACGGCCAGAATGACCAGCAGCGTCCGGCCGATCTCCGAGCTGATCGTGGAACGCGACTCCTCGACCGTGACGGACTCGCCGCGGTCCCCGCGCACCGTCGACTCGATGACATCGCCCGAGGGCCGCTGCCCGATCTCGATCGGCGCCTTGCCGGGCACCCTGATCTCGGCGTACCGCTTGGCGGTGATCTGCTCGGAGAGCACGTCCGTGGTGATCTTCTCGCCGCCGCCCAGCCGGCTCTCCACGATCCCGACGAGCCGGACGGCTTCGGACGACACGCTCTCCTGGGCACCGGACTGGATCGTGCGGGTCTCGACGATCACCAGCGAGACGCCGAAGACGGCGATCACGACGAGCACCACGGCGAGCGTGGAGTTGATCAGGCGACGGCGCACGGGCCCCTAGCTCTTTTCGAAGCGGAAGCCGACACCGCGGACGGTGGCGATATAGCGGGGGTTGGCGGCGTCGTCCCCGAGCTTCTTGCGCAGCCAGGAGATGTGCATGTCCAGCGTCTTGGTGGACGACCACCACGTGGTGTCCCAGACCTCGCGCATCAGCTGGTCGCGGGTGACGACCCGGCCGGCGTCGCGCACCAGTACCCGCAGCAGGTCGAACTCCTTCGCCGTGAGCTGGAGTTCCTCCTCGCCCATCCAGGCGCGGTGCGACTCGACGTCGATCCGTACGCCGTGGGTGGCGGGCGGCTGCTGGGGTTCGGCGGTGGAGCCGCGGCGCAGCAGGGCCCGGACGCGGGCGAGGAGTTCGGCGAGCCGGAAGGGCTTGGTGACGTAGTCGTCGGCGCCGGCGTCCAGGCCGACGACGGTGTCCACCTCGTCGGCCCGAGCCGTCAGCACCAGGATGGGGAAGGAATGGCCTTCGTTGCGCAGCCGGCGGGCGACCTCCAGGCCGTCCATACCGGGCAGCCCCAGGTCCAGGACGACGAGATCGATATTGCCCTGGAGACCGGCGTCGAGCGCCGTCGGGCCGTCCTCGCGCACCTCGACTTCGTAACCCTCGCGGCGCAGTGCGCGGGCGAGCGGCTCCGAGATGGACGCGTCATCCTCGGCGAGCAGTACACGGGTCATGGCCCGATGGTAGTCCGATGTATCGCACCCGAGGGGCGGACCAGCGCGGATGGCTCGTGACGGACCGTTTCCGCGGCCATCACGGCCGTGAGCTGCGGACCCTTCGAAAGGGCGGCAAGGGAAGGTTCCCGACCCGAATGTGAGCGTTGTCTCACGGTATACAAACGCGCGTTAACGCGACGTATGGTGGCCGGACGTCCGTCGCACAACTCCGGGACCCTGACTCTTAACGGGAGTCGGCGGTCCCTGTTGTGTGCAGGCTGGCACACCCAGTCCTGAACACAGTGAATGACCTGACGACCGGGTCCGCCGCGCAGCAGCACGGGGGGCGTGGATCCCGGTGCACGACCGTCCTGCCGGAACCGCTTCGCGTGGTGCCGAACCCCCCGGACGTGGGGGCGGGCATGTCTGCACCGGTGCCGGTCAACCCCCACAGGGCGCGTATCGGGGCTCTCGAACGCGTCCCGAGCAGACCAAGGAAACTTCCATGGCGTCAAGCCTGACGAAGGACAACGCCAAGCAGGGCACCCCTGCGGACGGCGGCAAGACCTTCTTCGGCCACCCCCGCGGACTGGCCCCTCTCTTCATGACCGAGATGTGGGAGCGCTTCAGCTATTACGGCATGCGCGCCCTGCTCGTGGTCTATCTGATCTCCGGCGGCCCGGACGCCGAAAAGGGCGCCCAGGGCGGCGGTCTGGCCATGAATGTGGCCACCGCCTCGGCCATCTACTCCATCTATGTGGCGATGGTCTACCTGCTGGCCATGCCCGGCGGCTGGATCGGCGACCGCATCTGGGGCCCGCGCAAGACCGTCGCCATCGCGGCGGCTGTCATCATGACCGGCCACCTGACGCTGGCCATTCCGGGCCAGGCCGGGTTCTTCGCGGGTCTGGCGCTGGTCGCAGTGGGCTCGGGTCTGCTGAAGGCCAACATCTCGACGATGGTCGGCCACCTCTACGACGGTCCTCAGGACCCGCGTCGGGACGGCGGCTTCACGCTCTTCTACATGGGCATCAACATCGGTGCCTTCGCGGCGCCGCTGGTCATCGGCACCGTCGGCCAGAGCGTCAACTGGCACCTGGGCTTCGCGCTCGCGGCGCTGGGTATGGCCCTGGGCCTGGTGTCGTTCCTGATCGGCACCCGCAACCTCAGCCCGAAGTCCAGCGTCGTGCCGAACCCGCTTCAGGCGGAGGAGCGCACCATGTGGCTGCGCAAGGGCCTGATCTGGGTCGCCGTCGCCGCGGTCTTCTACGGCGTGGTCGGCTTCACCGGTCACTTCACCCTGAACTGGGCGGTGATCCCGCTCGCGCTGCTCGGCCTGGTCATTCCGATCACGGTCCTGGCGCGCATCAAGCGCGACAAGGAGCTGACCGACACCGAGCAGACCAAGGTCAGCGGCTACATCTGGTTCTTCGTGGCCGCCGCGGTGTTCTGGATGATCTTCGACCAGGCGGGCTCGACGATGTCCGTCTTCGCGGAGAAGAAGACGAACGGCGAGGTCTTCGGGCTGGGCTTCCCCTCCTCGTGGTTCCAGTCCGTGAACCCGCTGTGGGTCATGGCCCTCGCCCCGGTCTTCGCCTGGCTGTGGCTGCGGCTGGCGCGCCGCGACCGCGAGCCGAGCACCACGGTGAAGTTCTCGATGGCGATGGTCTTCATCGGCGCCTCGTTCGCCGTCTTCATCGTCCCGATGATGATGGCCTCGGACGGTTCGAAGGTCAGCCCGATGTGGCTGCTCTCCATCTACATGATCCAGACCATCGGCGAGCTGTGCCTCTCCCCGGTCGGCCTGTCGGTGACCACCAAGATGGCGCCGCAGAAGTACGCGAGCCAGATGCTGGGCGTGTGGTTCCTGGCCGTCACCGCGGGCGACTGCCTCGTCACCCTGCTGTCCACCGGCGGCGCGGACCTGAGCGGTATCCCGGTACTGGCCGTCGAGGCCGCTATCGCGGTGCTGGCCGGTCTGGCGATCTACGTGAGCCGCAAGCGGATCGTCGCGCTCATGGGCGACGTCCGCTGACGCGACCCGCGACCATGGAAGGGCCCGGTACGCCGCTGCGTACCGGGCCCTTCCGGCGTCCTGGCGGCCGGTGCCCTACCGGTTCAGCCGCCGCCGCGGCGTGCAGGCGAAGACCGCGGCGCCGAGCAGGATGACCGTGCCGGCCACCAGGCCGAGCGCGGTCAGCGCACCGTGATCACTGGCTCCGGTCTCGGCGAGACCGCCGCCGCTGCCGCCCGAGACGCTGGCCGGTCCGGCCGCACCGCCGCCGGAGGCCGCCGCGCCGCCCGACGAACCGCCGGAGGTGCCGCCCGGCTGCGCCGCGGTGTCCAGGGTGAGCGAGGCGCCCGGGTCCTTCTCCGGGGTGCAGGTCGTGGTCGTGCCCAGGGCGTTGACGGTGAGCACGCCCGGGGTCAGCGTGGCCTTGCCGGTGGCACCCGGCTTGTAGGTGCCCTTGAGGTCGGGGATCTCGATCGGGTCGCCGGACTTGATGGGCTCGGGGTTCGTCGGCCCCTCGACCTTCACCGAGCCCTTGTCCGCGCCGCCCACCTTGACGTCCATCGACGGCTTGACCGAGTCCTTGGGGATGTCGGCCGGGCTGTCCATGACGGACTTCTTGAACTGCACCGTCAGGTCGTAGGCGCCGCCCTTCTTCACGGCGTCGATCTGCACCGGCGAGGTCGCCTTCTTGTCCCCGATGGGCGTCTTGCAGGCGTAGGGCACCTTCACCTCTTTGCCCTTGTACGCGGTGCCGTCGGGGTCGCCGCCGGAGCCGCCGGTCGAACCGCCCGTCGAACCGCCGGAGCCGGTCGTCCCGCCCGAGGTGCCGGCGCTGGTGCCGCCGTCGTCGCCCCCGGTGGTGCCGCCGCTCGCGGTGCCCCCGGTGGCGCCGCCGCTGGTGCTGCCGCCGTCGGTGCCGCCGCTCGTGGTGCCTCCGGAGGACGTGCCCCCGGAGTCGCCGCCGCCGTCGGTCACCTTCACCGTGACCGCGGGCTGCACCGCCTCCTTGGCCGAGCACTTGGTGTCCGTGGAGATCGGCTTGTTGACGTTGATGTTGTAGAAGCCGGGCGTGAGGGTGATCTCACCGGGCTTGGTCAGCTTCAGCCTGCCCTTCATGTCGGACAGCTTCATCGCGCCGCCCTTGGGGATCGGCGGGTTCTCCCGCGGCCCCTCCATCGGCAGCTCGCCGGTCTGCGCCCCGGCCACCGTGATCGTGCCGGTGGGCCGGACGGTGTTCTCCCCCAGGTCGAGGATGTCGGGGTTCTTCGACGCGGCCTCGACGGTCTTCCAGACCACCTCGATCTCGTCGCCGACCTTCGCGGTCGCCGGTGCGCTGACGGCCACCTTCGTGGTGCCCTGGATCGGCGGCATCCCCGATATCGGCGGCGGCAGGCACTCCGTCTTGTACGCCACCTCCGCCGCCTGGGCGGTACCGGCCGCGGTCATGACGCCCGCACCCGCGAGCACCAGCGCGGCCGCCGAGGCCACCGCGGCTCTCCTCCGTTGCCTCATCACGCAGAACCTTTCGACGTCGGTCGTTCGGTTGATGTGGTGGTGGACGGTGCGGTGTCCTGGGTGAACCACGGCAGGGCGGCGCCGTCGCCGTCCTCCGCGGCAGCGCTTCTGCCGGTGGTGCGGGCCCTGCGGCCGCCCGCGGTGCGCGCCCTGCGGCGGCCGGTGCCGCGGGCCGTACGGCGCGGACGCACCCGGTCCACGATCGCCATCCCGACGCGGAACACCGCCGTCGGGACCACGACGCACAGCAGCACCCAGAAGAGCGTCACGCCCCAGGGCCTGCCGACCCCCCAGGGCTGCTCGACCAGTACCTTGCCGCCGTACTTGAGCGAGACGAGGTAGTCCCCGTGCGCGCCGGCCGCCAGCTCGACCGGCAGTCTGACCTCGGCCTTCTTCCCGGCGGGGACGGTCCCCCGCCACTGCCGCTCCTCCCACTGGGGCGCGAAGACACCGTGCGAGGTGCCGACTTCGAAGACCGGGTCCCTGGCCGGCGTCGAGCCGAGGTTGCCGACCGTGACGGTCAACTCGCGCTGCGGCGGGGCGCCGAACCAGGTCAGCAGGCCGCTGCTGCCCGACAGCCGCGGCTGGGCGAGCACCGCCAGGCGGCCGCCGGTGCGCTCCTTGGGCAGCGGCGCCACGGGGTGGCCCGCCACTTTGAACGCGGCGTCCGCGGCGGCCGCCGCACCCGTCACCGTCGCCACATGCACCACACAGGGGCAGGGCTTGGGCGGTTCGGCGACCGGGAGGCTCTTGCGGAAGGCGCCGTGGGCGTCCGTTCTGACGGCCCGTCCGTCGCCGTTGGCGCACGCGTCGGTGCCGCCGATCATGTTCTGTCCGCAGATCAGCAGCGTGAGCAGCACCTTGGGCCGCCAGCCGCGGCCGGTCACGGTGAGGGCGCCGCCCTTGCCGGCCTCCTTCTTCGAGAGCCGGACAGTGGGTTCGCCGTCGGCGCGGGCGCGCGCACCGGCCGCGGCGTCCGGCGCCACGGCCAGCGCCAGGGCCGCGCACAGGGCCAGTACGGCCGCCACCCGCCTCGCCCCTGGGGACCGCCGGCCCGCGCCCGCCCTCCGGGGCGCTCCGGCGCCGGCTGCCGCGCCGGCCGTCGACCTGCCCTGCTCGCCGTTCACGATCGCGCTCCTGATCCCGTGTGCGTCAACTGACCTGCCGCGTCGGCCACTTCGCCGCCGGACGGCGGCTGACCGGCGGCGCCCCGCTCGCCCGGCGGCCGGTCCGGGCCCTGGGTGCGGCGCCACCGGACCGCCACCGCACCGCCCGCCCCCGCCGCCACGACGAGGGCCGCCCCCGCGCCGGCGCCCCATGGGAGGGCCGTGTACGACGCCGTGGCGGACGCGTGCGCACCGCCCTCGGCCGTCACCGCGAGCCGTACGTCCACCGCGTCCAGCTCGGGCGGATCCGGCCACTTCTCCGTCAGATCGACGCTCCGACCGGGCTTCAGGGTGAGCGGCAGAGTGCGGGCGGCGCGCCGCAGCACCGGGCCGGACACCCCGTCGGCGCGCACCGCCAGCCGCGGGGTGAGCACCGTGTTGCCGCGGTTGACCAGCGTGTACCGGATGACGGCCGCGCTCCCCCGGCCCCGCACCGCCACGTTCTCGACGGTCAGCGCGGACAGCCGCGGTCCGGTCACCCGCAGATGGACGGGTACGGCGACCCGCCCGCCTTGCCCGCCCGCACCGCCGCCGGTCGCGACGATCGCCCCGGCGTGGTCGCCGGGGAGCGCGTCGCGCGGCACGGTCGCCGAGAACGGGACGCCCGCGCGGGTGTGCGGCGGGACCTTCACCTCGCGCGCGGCGAACGCGATCCACGGTCCGGAGCCGGATCCGGAGCCGCGCAGCCGTACGGTGACGGCGCGGCCGGTGGGGTTGCCGAGGGCGAGCCGGTCGTTCATGACGGTGCCCGGCGCGCCCTCCAGATAGAAGTACGGACGGTCCTGTGCGCTCGGCTCGGCGCCGTCACCGGGCGCGGGCGCGGCGGACCAGCGCGGGTCCGCGGCCGCGGCGGACGGCTGCGCCCCGGCCGCGGTGGGGCACAGCAGCACGGCGGCGGCCGCGAGGATCACCCCGCTGGCCGCGGTGCGCGGACAAGACGGCATCGGCGGCTCCTGGTGCTCGTACGCGTGGGGCGGGACTACCGGAGCGTCAGGCCCGCTGCCGGCGGCGGGTCAGCCAGAGCGCACCGGCCGCGCCGGCCAGCAGCACCGTGCCGCCGAGGGTGCCCAGCGCGATCGCGGAGTCCGCCGGCCCGGTCTGCGGCAGCTGCCCGGAGGAGCCTCCGGCGGCCGCGCCGCCGCTGCCGCCGGAGCCGCCGGACCCCTTCACGTCGAGGGTCAGCGAGGGCTTCGGGTTGTTGCTGGGGGTGCAGGTGGTGGTGGTGCCCAGCGCCTTGATGGTGAGGGTGGCGGCCGTGAAGGTGACCTTGCCGCTGCCCTTGGGCGTGTACGTACCGCTCAAGTCGCTGATCTTGATGGGGGTGTTGGCCGGTATCGGCTGGTCGTTCGGGGGCCCGGCGACCGGCACCGTACCGCTCTCCGCGCCGCCCAGCTTGATCAGCGCGCTGGGCTTCATCGCGCCCTTGCCCAGCTCCACGGGGCTGGAGGAGACGCCCTTCTCGAAGGACATCACCAGCTTGTACGCACCACCACTGGGGGTGCTCTTGATGTTGATGGGCGAGACCGCGCCCTTGTTCCCGATCGGTGTCCTGCACTGGTAGTCGACGTCGACGACCTCGGCGTGGGCGGCCGGCGCGGTGAGCATCACCGCGGACCCCGCCGCCATCGCCACCGCGGCGGCGAGGCCCGCCGCCCGGCGCGGACGCCTGCCGTGCTGTTCGTAGAAGCGGGTCACCTTCCGTTCCCCTTCTCCCGGTGGGCGCACCGCCGCACGTTACTGACGGCACATCAGATTGGCCGCTCAAGGTACGCCGGGGACCTTGTCGAGGGAAGGCAAAGCACAGCCCCGATCCGTACGGCCCGGGGGCGGCGGGGAAAACCGGCCGCGGCGGCGAGCACCGCGGAGACTCCCGCGGCGCAGGGAGCACAGGGGGCGCAGACGACACAGCGCGGGCCCGCAGGCCCGCGCTCGCCACTCTGTCGCCCGATCCGCCCGCCCGTCAGGACGGCGCGGCGAGCTCCGCCCAGACGGTCTTTCCGGCGCCGTCGGCGTTGCGCACCACGCCCCAGTCCAGGCACAGCCGCTGCACGATGAACATGCCGTGCCCACCGGGGCGGCCCGGGCGGTGCGGGCTGCGCGGCGCCGGCGACCCCGCACCGAGGTCGCTGACCTCCAGGCGCAGCACCTTGGCGGTGCAGCGCAGCCGCAGTTCCTCGGGCCCTTCGGCATGCAGGCAGGCGTTGGTGACCAGCTCCGAGACGACCAGCAGCACGTCCTCGGCGGCGGCGCGCTGATCGGCGGTGGCGGCCGGCAGCCAGCCCCAGTCGTGCAGGGCCTGCCGGGCGAAGTCACGACCTCGCGCCACGGCACCTCGGGTGCCCGCCAGGCGCAGCCGGCGGATCTGACCCACCGGCGCAGCGGCGGCCGGAACGGCGGCGGAAGCGCCGGCGCCGCCCGGCTCCGGGCCGAGATCGCCCGGCGGGTACGGCCGGGTGGTGCTCATCAGCGCTTCACCTCACCGATTCGCCTATTCACGGAGAACAGATAACTGACTGGTTGCAACGGATTCAGATGTCTCCTGCCCGACCGGACCGTGAGAACACCCACTTGTTGGGTACGGATGTTGTGACACGTACTACGCGCCCGGAATGCATCATTCCGGGCGCCGTATGCCACGTCAGTCGGCCAGGGCCGCATCGAGGGAGTCGTGCACCGTGAAAACCGCCTCCGCGCCGGTGATCTCGAAGACCCGGGCAACCACGGGCTGCATCTCCACCAAGTGGACCCCGCCCCCTTCGGCCTCGGCTTTCAGGCGCGCGCCGAGGAGCACATTGAGGCCGGTGGAGTCCATGAACTCAAGGCGTGAGCAGTCCACCACCAGGCGTGCATATCCGTCGTCCACACAGCCTTCGAGTGACTCACGCAACAGATCGGCGGTGTGGTGGTCAAGCTCACCCGCGACCGTCACGACCGCGCTGGCGCCGTGATGGCGGATCTCGACGTGAAGCCGACCCCGGCTCGCACTGCCGACCGTCCCGCGGTCCATGCGCGCGCACCCCTTTTGCTGTCTCGACGACGACTGATTGCTGACGACTGCGCTCGTCGAACCCTACGCCTTCCTGACGCCCGCTGGTAGCCGAACAATCCGCATATTGCCCAATATACGGACAACACGCACTTGCCATCTTCAGGCAATCCCAGGTAGGCGTAGTAAGGACACATTCGAAACGGCCGGCTTTGGAGGCGCCGCACACCGCAGCAACACGGAGAGGCATCGGCAGCCATATGCCGAGAACGATGGAGGAGACCATGTCACCCCGGCTCGACGAATTGCGCACCGACGACCACCGGCAGCCCGCATCGTCGACACCCCCGTCCGACCCGACCGGGCTTATCCCTTCCCAGCCGCACCCTGCCGAATCAGACCTGGCGGGAGTGCCTGAGATCGACGGTCTGCCCGAGATCCCGCCGTTCGACGAGGTGGGTCCGGTGGACGCGAGGGCTCTGTCCAAAACCCTCTTCGAGCGGCTTGAGACGCTTGAGGAAGGCACGCACGAATTCGCGTACGTCCGCAACACCCTGGTCGAGCTCAACCTCGCCCTGGTGAAGTTCGCGGCCTCCCGCTTCCGCTCCCGCAGCGAGCCCATGGAGGACATCGTCCAGGTCGGCACGATCGGCCTGATCAAGGCGATAGACCGGTTCGAACTCAGCCGTGGCGTCGAGTTCCCGACATTCGCGATGCCGACCATCGTCGGCGAGATCAAGCGCTTCTTCCGCGACACCAGCTGGTCGGTGCGCGTACCGAGGCGTCTGCAGGAACTGCGCCTGGACCTGGCCAAGGCCGGCGACGAACTGGCGCAGAAGCTGGACCGCGCCCCCACGGTGCACGAACTCGCCGAACGCCTCGGCATCACCAATGACGAGGTCGTCGAGGGGATGGCCGCGAGCAACGCCTACACCGCGAGCTCGCTGGACGCCCAGCCCGAGGAGGACGACAGCGAAGGCGCGCTGGCCGACCGCATCGGCTATGAGGACCACGGCCTGGAGGGCATCGAGTACGTCGAGTCCCTCAAGCCGCTGATCGCCGAACTGCCGCCGCGCGACCGCAAGATCCTCTCGCTGCGCTTCGTGGCCAATATGACGCAGTCCGAGATCGGCGAGGAGCTGGGCATCTCCCAGATGCACGTCTCCCGTCTGCTCTCCCGCACCCTCGTGCGGCTCCGCAAGGGCCTGATGGTCGAGGAGTGAGCGACCCGCGGTCCCTGCCGGCCCGTCGCGGCCGGCAGTCGCCCGCGCGGAGGAGGGCCTGCCCCGAGGCTTACTGGGGGCGGGCCCTCCTTTGCTGTTCGGCCGTCTGACAGCCCGACGGACGAGCCGTCAGACCAGAACTCCCTTGTGCCACACGGCCGATACGAGCGGGACGCCCGGGCGGTAGGCGAGGTGGACGTGCGAGGGCGCGTCCAGCAGGGCGAGGTCAGCGCGGGCGCCGGGGGCGATCCGGCCGACGTCGGTACGGCGCAGGGCGCGGGCGCCGCCCGCGGTGGCCGACCAGACGGCCTCGTCGGGCGTCATCCCCATGTCGCGGACGGCCAGCGCGATGCAGAAGGGCATCGAACTGGTGAAGGACGAGCCGGGGTTGCAGTCCGTGGACAGCGCGACGGTGGCGCCGGCGTCGAGCAGCGGGCGGGCGTCGGGCCACTTGGCGCGGGTGGAGAACTCGGCGCCCGGCAGGAGGGTGGCGACGGTCTCGGACTGGGCCAGGGCGTCGATGTCGGCGTAGCTGAGGTGGGTGCAGTGGTCGGCGGAGGCGGCGCCCAGTTCGACGGCGAGCTGGACGCCGGGTCCGTGGCCGAGCTGGTTGGCGTGCACCCGTGCCGCCAGGCCCTTGGCCTGACCGGCGGTCAGGACGGCGCGGGCCTGGTCGCCGTCGAAGGCGCCCTTCTCGCAGAAGACGTCGATCCAGCGGGCGTGCGGGGCGCAGGCGTCGAGCATCGGGCCGGTGACGAGGTCGACGTAGCCGGCCGGGTCGTCGGCGTAGTCGGGGGAGACGATATGCGCGCCGAGGAAGGTGACCTCGTCGGTGTGCTCGGCGGCGATGCGCAGCGCGCGCGCCTCGTCCTCGACGGTCAGGCCGTAACCGGACTTGGTCTCCTGGGTCGTGGTGCCCTGGCGGAGGCCCTCGGCCAGGTAGCGGGCGACGTTGGCGTGCAGGGCCTCGTCGGTGGCGGCGCGGGTGGCCGCCACGGTCGTGCGGATGCCGCCGGCGGAGTACGGGCGGCCGGACATCCGGGCGTTGAACTCCGCGGTGCGGTCGCCGGCGAAGACCAGGTGCGAGTGGGAGTCCACGAAGCCGGGGATGCCGGCCCGGCCGCCGGCATCGACGGCGTTGTCGGTGGCGGGTGCTTTGCTGGAGGGACCGACCCAGGCGATGCGGTCGCCGTCGATGACGACCGCGGCGTCCTGGATCAGGCCGAGGGGGCCTTCGCCGAGGGAGGGGTCGTTGGTGACGAGCTGGGCGATGTGGGTGATGGCGGTGGTCGGCGCGGAGGTCGTCGTCATCGCGGGGGTGTTCTCCTTCAGCCGCGTACGGCGGCGATGGACTCTGCGAGTGCTGTGGGCACGTCGGGGACAAGAGTGTGCACACCGTCCCGGACGATCTGCCGCCCGCCGACGATGGTGTGTCGCACATCCGCCGCGGAGGCGGCGAATACGGCCGTCTCGGCGGCCAGCCGGGGCAGTGGTCCGGCGGTGCGTACGGAGTCCAGCGCGATCGTGGTGAGGTCGGCGAGCGCGCCGGCTTCGATCCGGCCGGCGTCGTCCCAGCCCAGGGCGGTGTGGCCGTCGGCGGTGGCGGCGCGCAGCAGGGCGGCGGCCGTCCAGTGTCCGCGGGTGCGGGTGCGCAGCCGCTCGTCGAGTTCCATGGCGCGGGCCTCTTCGAGCAGGTCGATGACGGCGTGGCTGTCGCTGCCGAGCGACAGCGGGCTGCCGCGGCCCTGGAGCTGGACGGCCGGGCCGATGCCGTCGGCCAGATCGCGTTCGGTGGTGGGGCACATGCACACCCCGGTGGTGGAGTCGCCGAGCAGCCCGATGTCCTCGCCGGTGAGGTGGGTGGCGTGCACGGCGGTGGTGCGGCGGCCCAGCGCGCCGTGGTCGGACAGCAGCTGCGTGGGGGTGCGGCCGTGTGCCTCCTGGCAGGCGTCGTTCTCGGCGGTCTGCTCGGAGAGGTGGACGTGCAGGGGCGCCTGCCGCTCGCGGGCCCAGTCCGCGACGGTGCCCAACTGCTCGGCGGGGACGGCGCGTACGGAGTGGATGGCGGCGCCGATGCGGGCGTGCTCGCGGCCGCCCTTGAGCGCGTCGGCGCGCTGTGCCCACTGGTCGGCGGTGCCGTCGGAGAAGCGCAGCTGGTGCCGGTTGGGCGGGGTGCCGAAGCCGGCCGAGAGGTAGGCGGTGTCGAGCAGGGTGATGCGGATACCGGCGTCGGCCGCCGCCGCGATCAGCGCCTCGCCCATCGCGTTCGGGTCGCTGTAGCGGGTGCCGCCGGGCGCGTGGTGGAGGTAGTGGAACTCGCCGACGCAGGTGATGCCGGCCAGGGCCATCTCGGCGTAGACGGCGCGGGCGAGGGCGAAGTAGCTGTCCGGGGTGAGCCGGTCGGCGACGCCGTACATCACCTCTCGCCAGGTCCAGAAGGTGCCCGAGCCGACCTGGACGGTGCCGCGCAGCGCGCGGTGGAAGGCGTGCGAATGGGCGTTGGCCAGGCCCGGGATCGTCAGGCCGCGCAGCACGACGGCGCCGGGCGGCGGGGTGTCGGCCCCCTTGCGCACGGCCGTGATCCGCCCGTCCGCGACGTCCACGCTCACGCCCGGCTCGACATGCGTGCCGAGCCAGGCGTGTTCGAGCCAGTAGCTCGCGGGTGTCGTCAGTGGCACGCCAGCCCCTCCAGTACGTCGGCGAGTGCGCTGACCCCGGCGACGCAGTCGTCCTCCTCCGCCGCTTCGGCGGGTGAGTGCGAGACGCCGGTGGGGTTGCGGACGAACAGCATGGCCGTGGGGACGGTGCCGGACAAAATTCCCGCGTCGTGCCCGGCGCCGGTGCCCAGGACGGGCACGGTGCGCCCCTGCGTCTTGCCCAGGATCGCGCTCAGCTCGTCCCGCAGGGCGTGCTGGAACTCCACGACGGGGGTGAAGGATTCGCGCACGACGGTCAGGTCCACGCCGTCGCGGGCGGCACGCTCGGCGGCCGCCTGCTCGATGCCCTGGATCACGGTGTCCAGGGTGTCCTGGTCGGCGGCGCGGGAGTCCAGCCAGCCGCGGACGAGCGAGGGGATGGCGTTGACGCCGTTCGGCTCCACGCTGATCTTGCCGAAGGTGGCCAGGGCGCCGGCCAGCCGGGCCTGCTCGCGGGCGGCGAGCACGGTCGCGGCGTAGCTGAGCATCGGGTCGCGGCGGTCGTCGAGGCGGGTGGTGCCGGCGTGGTTGGCCTCGCCGTGGAAGTCGAACCGCCAGCGGCCGTGCGGCCAGATGGCGGAGGCGATGCCGACCGCGTCGCCCGACAGGTCCAGCGCGCGGCCCTGCTCGACGTGGAGTTCGACGAACGCGCCGATCCTGGCGAGCCGTTCGGGGTCCGGGCCGATGGCCTCGGGGTCGTATCCGGCGCGCTCCATGGCCTGCGGGAGGGTGGTGCCCTCCCCGTCGCGCAGCTGGTGCGCGGCCTCGGCGGTCAGCGCACCGGCGGCGAGCCGGGATCCGACGCAGGCCAGACCGAAGCGGGCACCCTCCTCGTCGCCGAAGTTGACGATCGCCAGCGGCTTGCCGAGTTCGGCTCCCCTGCTGCGCAGTTCGTCGAGCGCGGCGAAGGAGGAGACCACGCCGAGGGGGCCGTCGAAGGCGCCGCCGTCCGGTACGGAGTCCAGGTGGGAGCCGGTGACGACGGCGTCGCCGGGGGCCACGTCCTGGTAGCCGCCGGCGCCGAGCCAGGCCCACTGGTTGCCGTTGCGGTCCAGTTCGTAGGCGAGACCGCGGGCCTCGGCCTGGGCCCGGAACCACGCCCGGCAGTCGGCGTCGGCGCCGGTCCAGGCGTAGCGGCGGTAGCCCCCGGAGGAGGAGTCGCGGCCGATCGGCCGCAACTCCTGCCACATCTGGTGGAACGAGGCGGTCACGCGCCCTCGCCTTCGCCCTCGCGCATCGGGATGCGGACGCCGCGCTCGGCGGCCACCTCGTCGGCGCGCTCGTAGCCCGCGTCGACATGCCGGATGACGCCCATGCCGGGGTCGTTGGTCAGCACCCGGCGGATCTTCTCGCCGGCCAGCGGCGTGCCGTCGGCGACGGTCACCTGGCCCGCGTGGATGGAGCGGCCCATGCCGACGCCGCCGCCGTGGTGCAGCGAGACCCAGGAGGCGCCGGAGGCGACGTTGACCATGGCGTTGAGCAGCGGCCAGTCGGCGATCGCGTCCGAGCCGTCCTTCATGGCCTCGGTCTCGCGGTACGGCGAGGCGACGGAGCCGCAGTCGAGGTGGTCGCGGCCGATGGCCAGCGGCGCCCGCAGCGTGCCGTCGGCGACCATCTCGTTGAACCGCTCGCCGGCCTTGTCCCGCTCGCCGTAGCCGAGCCAGCAGATCCGTGCGGGCAGGCCCTGGAAGTGGACCCGCTCCCCGGCCATCTTGATCCACCGGGCCAGCGACTCGTTCTCCGGGAAGAGGTCGAGGATCGCCTTGTCGGTGGCCGCGATGTCCCGCGCGTCGCCGGACAGCGCCGCCCAGCGGAACGGCCCCTTGCCCTCGGCGAACAGCGGCCGGATGTAGGCGGGCACGAAGCCGGGGAAGGCGAAGGCGCGCTGGTAGCCCGCGAGTTGGGCCTCGCCGCGGATGGAGTTGCCGTAGTCGAAGACCTCGGCGCCGGCGTCCATGAAGCCGACCATCGCCTCGACGTGCTGGGCCATGGACTCGCGGGCGCGGGTGGTGAAGCCGGCCGGGTCCTTGGCGGCGTGGTCGGCCATGTCGGCGAAGTCGATGCCGGTCGGCAGGTACGACAGCGGGTCGTGGGCGCTGGTCTGGTCGGTGACGATGTCGATCGGCGCGCCCTCGGCGAGCATCTGCGGCAGCAGCTCCGCGGCGTTGCCGAGCAGTCCGATGGACAGCGGCTTGCGCTGGTCGCGGGCCTCGACGGCGAGCTGGAGCGCGTGCTGGAGGCTGTCCGCCCGCACGTCCAGGTAGCGGTGCTCGATCCGGCGCTCGATGGCGCGCGGGTCGCAGTCGATGCAGATCGCGACGCCGTCGTTCATGGTGACGGCGAGCGGCTGGGCGCCGCCCATGCCGCCGAGGCCGGCGGTGAGGGTGATCGTCCCGGCGAGCGTGCCGCCGAACTTCTTCGCCGCGACGGCGGCGAAGGTCTCGTACGTGCCCTGAAGGATGCCCTGCGTCCCGATGTAGATCCAGGAGCCGGCCGTCATCTGCCCGTACATGGTCAGGCCCAGGGCCTCCAGGCGGCGGAACTCCTCCCAGTTGGCCCAGTCGCCCACGAGGTTGGAGTTGGCGATCAGGACGCGCGGCGCCCATTCGTGGGTCTGCATCACGCCGACCGGCTTGCCGGACTGGACGAGCATCGTCTCGTCCTGCTTGAGCGTGGTGAGGGTGCGCACCATCGCGTCGAAGGAGCGCCAGTCACGGGCGGCCTTGCCCGTGCCGCCGTAGACGACGAGCTTGTCCGGATGTTCGGCCACCTCCGGATCGAGGTTGTTCTGCAGCATGCGCAGCGCGGCTTCCTGCTGCCATCCCCGAGCACTCAGCTCCGTACCGCGCGCTGCCCGCACGGGTCGCGGTCCCGACATGGGCCGTGCCTCCCTGACTTCGAATGGATTGAGCTATTCACATAGTGGCGCCACTGAATAGCACTAGTCAACAGGGCGCGGTCGACCACCCCGTCCGGGCGTCGCGAACCGGCCGGAGGGGGCGAGGGAACCCGACTGCCGGACGCCGAAGATTTGACTTGCCCAGCAGGAAAGTCTGGGGTAACTTTCCCATCAGGAAAGTAAACGGGGACGAGTCACGGGGACCGCCCGGCCGGACGGTCCGGGCCGCCTTGGGGAGGCGATGACCATGAGCACACAGGTGGATGCCGAGCGGGCCTGGCAGGATCTGCAGCGGATCCGGGTGCCGCAGGAGCGGGTGTACGACGAGGTCGAAAGATGCGCGCAAGGCGACGCCAAGTCGACGTACACCATCGCCGCGATCATGTGGATCTTCATCGCGAGCTGGGGAATCGACCTCCCCGACTGGGCCTTCTGGCTGGTGCTCGCCGCGTATGTGGCCCTGGTCAGCACCCTCGGAGTGCTCCACAACCGCCGCAGCAGGGTGCAGCTGCACCGCTCGCGGCACAGCTGGCGCTCGGTCGCCACCTTCTTCGCGGGCGGGGCGGTGACCCTCGCGACGATCCTGCTCTCGGGCTATGTCGTCGATTCGCTGGCGCTGCCGCTCGGCCATGTCATCCAGGCCACCGTCTCGGCCGCCGCGTTCGTACTGCTCGTCGGACCGGCCAACCGCTGGGCGGTCGGCGCGCTGCGCGCCCGCGGCGCGAGAGCCGTCCAGGAAGAGGTGAGCCGATGAGCACCCCGAGCGGGTTCGACGAACTGATCCACCCCTCCACCCGGCTGTCGGTGGTGGCGCTGCTCGCCGCGACGGAGTGGGCCGACTTCCCCTTCATCCGCGACAGCCTCTCGCTGAGCGACTCCGCGCTCTCCAAGCAGCTGCACACGCTGGAGGAGGCCGGATATCTGGAGATCCGCAAGGAGGGCGGCGGCCGAAAGCGCCGCACCAAGGTGCGGCTGACCAGCCGCGGGCGCACCGCCTTCGAGGGCCATGTGGCAGCGCTCCGCGCGATCGTCGAGGGCGCGGGTCCCACGGCTGCGCCGGTACCCCCGACACCATCCGCCGCGGGAGCGACCTCGGCTCCCCGGCACGACCAGCAGCACGCGGAGGCGGGCCGATGACGACGACCGAACCCCTGACGGCACAGCCGGCGCCCGGCGCCCCGCCGGCCGCCGCACCGCCCGTCATCCGGGCCCGCGATATGCGGATGTCGTACGGGGCCACCGACGTGCTGCACGGCGTCGATCTGGACATCCACCGCGGCGAGATCTTCGCGCTGCTCGGCCCCAACGGCGCCGGGAAGACCACCACCGTCGAGATCCTGGAGGGCTTCCGGCAGCGTTCCGCCGGTGAGGTCAGCGTCCTGGGGACGGACCCGGCGCGCGGCGGCGACGCCTGGCGCGGCCGGATCGGGCTGGTCCTGCAGTCCTGGCGCGACCACCGCCGCTGGCAGGTCGCCGAGCTGCTGACGCACTTCGCCGCGTACTACCCGCAGCCGCGCGATCCGGCCGGGCTCCTGGACCTGGTCGGCCTCACAGAGCAGGCCGGGCAGCAGGTCGACCGGCTGTCCGGCGGCCAGCGCCGCCGCCTGGACGTGGCGCTCGCCATCGTCGGCCGCCCCGAACTCCTCTTCCTGGACGAGCCGACCACCGGCTTCGACCCGGAGGCCCGCCGCGACTTCCACGACCTGGTGGAGCGGCTCGCCCGCGACGAGGGCGTCACGATCCTGCTGACCACCCACGATCTGGCGGAGGCCGAACGGCTCGCCGACCGCATAGCGATGCTGGTCAAGGGCCGGATCCGGGCCTGCGGCACCCCCGCGGAACTGGCCCGGCGGGCCGCCGCGCACGCCGAGGTCCGCTGGACGGCGCCCGACGGCACGGCCCGCCGCGAGCGCACCGACGACCCGTCCCGGCTGGTGTGGGAGCTCCACCGCGACACCGGCGGACCGGTGCCCGACCTGGAGGTCCGCCGCCCGACGCTGGAGGACACCTATCTGCACATGGTGCACCGGGACGAGACGGCCGGGGGCGCGGCCGGGGCACCGGACGGGGAGCGGCGGGCCGCATGAGGGGCACCCGCCGTATGAGAGACACGCGACAAACAGGGGGACAGAAGTGACAGGGGGACAGAAGTGAGCGCAGCACCGCACACAGCCACCGCCGTCGAGCCGAGCGCGCCGGCGGGCGGGACCGCAGGAGGCGGCACCCGCACGACGACCGTGAACACCCACGCCCAAGGCACCGGGCCGGCCGGGGCGGGACCCGCCCTGCGCCGCCGCTACTGGCGAGCCGGCTTCCAGCGCGGGGGGATCGAGCTGCGCCATCTCCTGCGCAACCCCAAGGAGATGAGCGGCCATCTGGTCAACATCGTCGTGGCGTTGCTGCTCGCCGGCTATATCAGCGGCGACGTGCCGGGCACGCACACGCCCATGGCCCATCTGACGCTCGCCGGCTTCGCCGCGTATCTGCTGTTCCAGATCGGGCTGGTCAACCTGCCGCAGATCCTGGTGACCGAGCGGGAGGAGGGCGCCCTGCTGCGGCTGCGCGCCACGCCCGGCGGTATACCGGCCTATCTCGTGGCCAAGTCGCTGCTGGTGGTCGCCATGGCCCTCGGCACCCTGGTGCTCCTCCTCACCACCGCCGCGCTGCTGGTGGACGGACCGCTGCCGCACGACGCCGGCGGCTGGCTGACGCTGCTGTGGGTCGGGGCGCTCGGGCTGCTCGCCGTCGTACCGCTGGGCGCGGCCATCGGTGCCGTGCTGCCCAACCCGCGCGAGGCGCTTGCGCTGATCATGCTGCCCGCGATGGGGCTGCTGGTCACCTCGGGCGCGATGTTCCCGCTCTCCTCCATGCCGGCGCTGGTCCAGAAGATCGCTTCGGTCTTCCCGCTCAAGTGGATGGCGCAGGGCCTGCGCTCGGCCCTGCTGCCGGACGCCGCACGCGCCGCGGAACCGGCCGGCTCCTGGGAGCTGCCCACGGTGGCCCTCGTCCTGGCCGCCTGGGCGGTGGCGGGCTTCCTGCTCGCCATACCCCTGCTGCGCCGCGCCGCCCGCCGCGAGTCCGGCTCCCGGCTCAGCGAACGCCACCGCAAGGCGAGCGCGGGCGGCACCCGCACCGCCTGACGGCACCACCCGCACCGCCTGGCGGCAGCACTCGCGTCTTCCGACCGCACCCACCCGCGCCGTTCGACCGCACCACCCGCACTGTCCCCCACAGACGCTCGCGCCGTCCGACACAGACGCTCGCGCCGTCCGACACAGGGGGCCGCGGCGACCGACGCGGGGGCCGTGCGGCCGAATACGGTCTCGGGCGCCTCGCCGCAGGCCGGTATGCGATGGCGCGGGTGCCCTGGCCAATGGTGCACTTGGGGCATGAGCTTCACGGACCGAGACCGTGCCGTACGGGCAGCCGTCGCGCAGGGGTTGGTGGGGGCCGACGAGCCCGTCGCCGGGCTGCTGGATGTGGCCGGGATCCGCCGGGCGGTGGGGGAACTCCGGGCCGCTTTCGAGGAGTTCACCGCGCCCGGCACTCCGGTCCTGCATGCGTTCGCGGTGAAGGCCGCCTCGCTGGTGCCCGTACTGCGGCTGCTCGCGCAGGAGGGGCTCGGCTGCGAGGTGGCCAGCCCCGGTGAGCTGGCGCTGGCCCGCGCCGCCGGGGTGCCGGCCGCCCGCACGGTCCTGGACTCGCCCGCCAAGACCCCCGCCGAGCTGCGCGAGGCGCTGGCCCTGGGGATCGCCGTCAACGCCGACAACCCCGAGGAACTGGCCCGTATCGACGGGCTGATGGCCGCCGCGCCGGGCACCGCCCCCGTCGGCCTGCGGGTCAATCCGCAGATCGGCGGCGGCAGCATCGGGGCGATGAGCACCGCCACCGACACCTCGAAGTTCGGGGTCGCGCTGCGCGACGAGGGCGCCCGCGACTGGGTCGTACGCGCCTTCCTCGGCCGCCCCTGGCTGACCCGGCTGCACGCCCACGTCGGCTCCCAGGGCATGCCGCTGGAGCTGATGGCGGCGGGTGTGCGGAGCCTGTACGAGCTCGCCGAGGAGATCAACGAACGGGCCGGGCGGCGCCAGGTCGACACCCTCGACATCGGCGGCGGCCTGCCGGTCAACTTCTCCTCGGACACCACCACCCCGACCTACCGGGAGTACGCCGCGCTGCTGCGCTCGGCCGTCCCCGGGCTGCTGTCCGGCCGCTACGGCCTGGTCACCGAGTTCGGCCGCTCGCTGCTGGCCAAGCACGGCACGGTGCTCGCCCGCGTCGAGTACGCCAAGTCGGCGGGCGGCCGACCCATCGCGGTCACCCACGCCGGCGCCCAGGTCGCCACCCGCACGGTCTTCGTGCCCGAGGCATGGCCGCTCAGGGTCGCGGCGTACGACTCCGAGGGCCGCCCCAAGACGGGCGAGCCGGTCGCGCAGGACATCGCGGGGCCGTGCTGCTTCGCGGGCGATCTGGTCGCCGAGAACCGCCCGCTGCCCCTGCTGGCGTCCGGCGACCACGCCGCTCTCCTGGACACCGGCGCGTACTACTTCTCCACCCACTTCGCCTACAACTCGCTGCCCCGCCCCGGGGTCTACGGCTATGCGGCCGCCCTCGACGGCACCGTCCACTTCGCGACCATCCGCACCCCGCAGACACTTCAGGAACTCACGGCGGAGAGCGGCGGCGCGCACACGGAGGCGCTGCGCGACCTCGGGAGCGAGTAGGGAGGACGGGCGAGGGAGCCGCCCACCGCCGCTCCTCAGCGGCCGACCCGCGCCGCCCGCGCCGCCCCGCCCCGCGCGCCCTGGGCCCGTGCGCCTCCTGTCCGCGCTCCCCCGGCTCGGGCGTCCCCGGCCGCCAGCCCGGTCAGCGCGTACCCGCGGACCTCCTTGCCCGCGGCGCCGCCCCGCCGGGCGGACTCCGTACGCACCCACAGCAGCGCCTCGTGCTCCCGCTCCCAGCGGCCCAGCCACAGGGCCTTGGCCCACAGCCCGAGCGCCGCCCCGGCCATCAGCAGACCGCCGGCCGCCGGCAGGGCGAACGACGAGCCGACCGCCGCCAGGAAGGCGAGCAGCAGCCACCAGCGGTGCGCCCGCCGCCAGACCCGGATGGTGACCGAGCGGTCCTGGAGGATGACGGCCTTCCCGGCGCGCGACGCCCCGCGCGCCAGCGCCGTATACCGCCCCCGACGCACCGCGAACACCGCGAACGCCGCGATCACGAACAGCGCCGCCCCCGCCGGCAGCCCGATCGCCCGCCCGGTCAGCCCCGGCACCAGCGCGCCGATCCCCGCGGCCAGCAGCCCCGGCCACCACAGCCAGCCGGCCGGCGCCCGCACCACCACCGCGACCCGCGCCAGCGCATACGCCCCGCGCCCCACGACAGACCTCCTCACCCAGAAGACCATCCGGCCGCCGTGTCGTACCCGTACGCCGGTGAACGCCTCGCGTCGTCCGGTGCCCGTACGGCGGCACGCCCCGGCGGCACACCGCTATGGGCGCCGGAGCGTAGCGGGCCCGGATGAGGATTCCCTGAGACGGCGCCCGGCCCTGAAGCGTCCGCACCACGCTTCAAGGGCTGTCCCGTAGCGGCGCCCGGCCCTCACTCCACGAACAGCCCGCGCGCCGCCGCCTTCGCGTCGAACTCCTCCAGGCGGGCCTGGGCGTCCGGGAGGGCGTCGCACATCGCCTCCAGCAGGACCCGGCCCAGGAGCATGGGGGCGCAGGCGGTGTCGAAGGCCAGTCCGGTGCCGACCGGGGCCGGCAGCAGCAGGTCGGTGTGGTGGGCGACGGGGGCGAAGGCGCTGTCCGCGACGGTGACGACGGTCAGGCCGGCCGTGCGGGCGTAGGCGAGGGCGTCGAGGACCTCGCGGGGGTGGCGGGGCAGGGCGAAGCAGAGCAGGGCGCTCGCACCGGCGCGTACGGCGGCGTCGATGCGGTCGGTGAGCATGGTGCCGCCCTCGTCCAAGAGGCGGACGTCGGGGTGGACCTTGCGCGCGAAGTAGCTGAAGCCGGCGGCCTGGGCGGTGGCGGCGCGCAGGCCGAGGACGGGCAGCGGGCGGGAGGCGGCGAAGAGCCGGCCGGCCTCGATGACCGGCGACGGGTCGGCGAGGGCGGCGGCCAGCTGGCGGAGGTTGTCGATCTCCGCCTCGACGGCCTGTTGGTACTCGTTGGCGGTGCCGGTGTCGCCGCGCTTGCCGGTGGGGGCGACCTCGCGCAGATGGCGGCGGAGCGCCGGATAGCCGTCGAAGCCGAGGGCGACGGCGAAGCGGGTGACCGACGGCTGGCTGACGCCGGCCAGTTCGGCCAGTTCGACGCTGGAGAGGAAGGGCGCGTCGGCGGCCCGGCGCACCATGCAGTGCGCGATCCGGCGCTGGGTGGGTGTCAGCCGGTGGCCCTCGAAGAGCTTCTGGAGGCGGGCGGCGGTGCCGGTGTCCGCGCCCTCGGCGGCGCCGGCCTCACGAGGCCGCGCCTGCCCGGCGGCCGGTGCCGTCCCGGCCGGCTCCCGCTCCGTCGTCGTGCCGGCCGGCCGGTTCTCGGCCGTGCCGCCGGTGCCGCCGGCGTTGTCCCCGTCCCCGCTCATCGCCTCTTCTTCCCGGCCCGGTGGGGGCCTTGTCCTGTGTCGACCGACTGTACGGAATTTCTTGCGCACACCGGGCCGCGGTACGCGTCGCGATCCGGCCGCGGTCGCCTGCCGTCCCGGCTCGCGGAGGCTGTCGGGGGTGCTCCCCCGCGCCCCGGATCGGCCCGATCCGCCCGGGGCCGCGCCCGGGCGGCCCTCACACCTGTGCCAGCGCGTCCAGGAGCCCCGCCGCCACCGCCACGTCGTCCGTCAGCGGCCGGTCCTCCATCCGGGGGTCGAGGGCGTCCGCCGCGAGGGCGTAGGCCGTGGCCAGGGGCAGTGCGGGCTCGGGTTCGAGGGAGCGCATGCGCAGGGCGCGCAGGGCGGCCACCAGTTCGCAGGCCAGGACCTGGCGGTAGTACGTGCAGGCGCGCAGCGTCTGGCGGGCGCCCAGGGAGGCGAAGCTGGCCTGCTCCTCGACGCCGCGGGAGAGCACGGCGTGCCCGAGCGAGGCCGGATGGGAGACGGCGCGCATCTCGCCGAGGGCGGCGCCCGCCGCGTATTCGAGGATCATCACGCCGGAGCTCGCCGGGGCGGCGTCGCCCAGGAAGGGCCGCAGCCGGGTGAAGTCCGGTTCGGAGAGCGCGGCGAGGCGGGCGGTGGACAGGCGGGCGGTCTGCAGGACGGCGAGCCGGAAGGTGTCCAGGGCGAGCGCGGCGTGCGCGGCGTAGAAGTTGCCGTGGTGGTAGGCGGCCTGGTCCTCGATGCTGATCAGCGGGTTCTCGGCGGCGGCGTTGACCTCGACGGTCAGCACGTGGTCCAGGGTGTCGGCGGCGTCCAGCGCGGGCCCGTGGATCTGCGGGATGCAGCGGAAGCCGTACGGATCCTGGATGCGGCCGAGGGGCGCCGTGGGGCGGACCGGTATGCCGGCCAGGGTGCGCATCCGGGCGGCGGCGGCCGCGGAGCCGGGGTGCGGGCGGGCGAGCATGACCGGTTCGGCGAAGGGTTCGTGGGAGCCGCCGACGGCCAGGAGGGAGAGCGCGGCGACGGGGAGCGCGGCGGCCAGCAGCCGGCGCATCTCGTCCAGGGCCAGCGCGGACTGGCCGAGGGTGAGGGCGTTGCTGCTGATCAGCGCGAGGGCGTCGTTGTTGTCCAGGGCGACGGGGGCCGGGGGCCGGGCTCCGGTCGTGCAGTGCCAGGGGTGTTCACCGGCCAGCGCGAGGCCGGTCTGGGCGAGCGCGGCCAGGTCGCCGGTGCCGACCGCGCCGTGTTCGTTGACGACGGGGTGGGCGCCGGAGTCCAGCGCGTCCAGGAGCGCGGTGATGACGGCGGGGTTGAGTCCGGCGCCGCCCGCCAGCAGCTGGTTGGCGCGGACCGCGAGCATGGCGCGGACCTCGCGGGCGGGCAGCGGGTCGCCGATGGCCCCGGCGTGGCTGCGCAGCAGCCGGAGTCCGTGTGCGGCGTCGGCGGCCCCCACGTCCTCCGTGCGGTTCGCGCCGACGCCGGTGCTGCGGCCGTAGACCCGTCCGGTGGCGGCGAGGCGGCGGGCGGTGTCCCAGGAATCCGCGGCGCGGGCCAGGGCCTTGGGGTCGGGCGGGGCGGGGCGCGCGGTGCGCTCCGCGAGGGCGGCGATATCGGCGGTGTGCAGACCGGTGCCGTCGAGTGCGATACGCGTCCCGGCTCGTCGGCCGTTGTCCAGCATGCGGGAAAGCAAGGGGCTCAACTCCCTCTTATAACGCTCTTTGTGGACGGAAGTCCGACACCACATTCCGTACGGTGACTCGAAGCATCGGGGGAAAATTTGGCGCCATAAAAGCAATAACTCGCGAGTAACACGCCATAAGGCGCGGTGTAACAGGTTGTTCACTCCCGCCTATTGACTTCTATTCACACACCTAAGACTGTGCATGACACTATGCAGGCCGGGCAAGGGGCAGCGGATGATCAAGTTCGACGCAGTCAGCAAGCGATACCCGAACGGCACCACCGCCGTGGACGAACTGACCCTGGATCTCCCCGAGGGCGGCGTCACCGTCCTCGTCGGGTCGTCGGGATGCGGCAAGACGACGACCCTGCGGATGGTCAACCGCATGGTCGAGCCGACGTCCGGCACGATCAGCGTCGGCGGCCGCGACATTCTGGAGGCAGACGCCGCCGAGCTGCGCCGCGGCATCGGCTATGTCATCCAGCAGTCCGGTCTCTTCCCTCACCGTACGATCCTCGACAACATCGCGACCGTCCCGCTGCTGCTGGGCTGGGGCAGGCGCAAGGCCCGCGCCCGCGCCGCCGAGCTGCTGGAGCTGGTGGGGCTGCCCTCGGACGCCGGCAGGCGCTATCCGCACCAGCTCTCCGGCGGCCAGCAGCAGCGCGTCGGCGTGGCCCGGGCGCTCGCCGCCGATCCGCCCGTGCTGCTGATGGACGAGCCCTTCGGCGCCGTCGACCCGGTCGTGCGCACCCAGCTCCAGAACGAACTGCTGCGACTCCAGGAGGAGCTGCGCAAGACCGTCGTCTTCGTCACCCACGACATCGACGAGGCGGTCCGCCTGGGCGACCGGATCGCGGTCTTCCGCACCGGCGGCCGGCTCGTCCAGTGCGCCGAGCCCGCCGAGCTGCTGGCCCACCCCGCCGACGACTTCGTCGCCGACTTCCTGGGGGCCGAACGCGGTCTGAAGCTGCTGACCCTCACCAGCCTCGCGGAGGTCCCCCACGCGCCCGGCCGGGCGATACGCGCGGACGAGCCGGTCGGCGCGATACCCCGCGACGGCGACCGCTGGCGCCTGGTGACCTCCCCGCACGGCGAACCGCTGGGCTGGCTGGACACCGACGCGCTGCCCGCTTCCGGCACGGCCGGCGAGGCCGCCCTGGAGGCCGTACGGCCGCTGCGCGACACCGACTCGCTGCTCTCGGCGCTCAACGAGGCGGTGTCCTCGCCGGCCGGCGCCGTCGCCCGTGTCACCGCGGACGGCGTACTGGCCGGCGTCACCTCACGGGAGGCGATCCACCAGCGCGCGCGGCGCAGCCACGCCGAGGCGGGCCGGGCGGCGGCGCCCACGGTGGCCCCGCAGGCCGCCGCGAGCACGTCCGCAGCGGCCCCCCTGCTCAAGACCGCGCCGGCCACGGAGCGCCCCGCATGACCGTCGAATGGGGCTGGTTCCCCGACCACGCCGACGAACTGACCCGGCTCACCCTCGACCACCTGGCCACCGCCGTGCCCGCCGTCCTCCTCGGGCTGCTGATCGCGCTGCCCCTGGCGGTCCTCGCCCACCGCGTACGGCCGCTGCGCGGCTTCCTCCTCGGCGCCTCCAACATCCTCTACACCATCCCCTCCCTCGCCTTCTTCGTCCTGCTGCTGCCGGTGACGGGGCTGACCCGCACCACCGCGATCGTCGGCCTGACCGCCTACACCCTGGTCGTGCTGGTACGGAACACCGTCGAGGGGCTGGACGCGGTGCCGGTCAAGGCCCGTGAGGCGTCGAAGGCGATGGGGACGAGGCCGCTGCGCACCCTGCTCACCGTCGAGCTGCCGCTCGCCCTCCCGGTGATCATGGCGGGCGTACGGGTCGCCACCGTCATGTCCATCTCCCTTGTCAGCGTGGCGAGTTACATCGGCTACGGCGGCCTCGGCCAGCTCTTCACCGACGGCTTCCAGCGCAACTTCCCCACCCCGGTCGTCGCCGGTGTGCTGCTGACCCTGCTGCTCGCCCTGGTCGCCGACGCCCTACTGGTGACCGTCCAATGGCTGTGCACCCCCTGGCGGCGCGGCCGCACCTCCCGTACGTCCGCCCCCAAGCTGTGGAAGCGAGCGTGATGCGACGATGCTCGAACTCCTGAAGAACCTCGCGTCCTGGCTGACCAGTTCGGCCCAGTGGTCGGGCCCCGAGGGCATCGCCACCCGCATCCTGGAGCACCTGGAGTACTCGGTGCTCGCCACCCTCGCCGCCGCGGTGATCGCGCTGCCGATCGGCCTGCTCATCGGGCACACCGGCCGCGGCGCCTTCCTCGCCGTCAACCTCTCCTCCTTCGGCCGGGCGCTGCCCACCGTCGGACTGGTCACGCTGGTCTTCCTCGCCGGCGGGCTGAGCGTCTGGCCGGTGTACGTCTCGCTGGTCGCGCTCGCGGTGCCCGTGATCATCACCAACACCTACGCGGGGATGGCCGCGGTCGACCCCGAGGTCAAGGACGCGGCCAAGGGCGTGGGGCTGCGCGGCCACCAGATCCTGTGGCAGGTCGAACTCCCGCTCGCCCTCCCGCTGATCATGACCGGCGTCCGGCTGGCGACCGTGCAGGTCGTCGCCACCGCCACCATCGCCGCCTACGTCAGCTTCGGCGGGCTGGGCCGCTATGTCTTCGACGGCCTGGCGCAGCGCGACCTGGTGCAGGTGCTCGGCGGCGCGGCCCTGGTCGCCGTGCTCGCCGTCCTCGCCGACCTGGCCCTGGGCGGTCTGACCCGGCTGCTGTTCCGCGGCCGCCCGGCCACCGCCCGCTGAAGCGCCCGCCGCCGTCGCGACGCGCCCGCCCCGCCCCCGTACGTACGTCCCGAGGAGCCCCTCCCATGAACCGTCGTACCGTCCTGACCTCTCTCCTCGCCGGCGCCTCGGCCCCGCTGCTGGCCGCCTGCTCCTCCGGCATCACCTCCCTCAAGGGGGACGGCGCCGGCGGCGACAGCGGCAGCAGCAGCGGCGGACTGACCATCGGCACCGCCAACTTCACCGAGAACCAGATCCTGGGCTACCTCTACGCGGGCGTGCTGTCGGCCGCCGGGGTGCGCACCACGGTCAAGCCCAACCTCGGCTCCCGCGAGATCGTGGTGCCCGCGCTGCGCTCCGGCGATATCGACCTGCTCCCCGAGTACCAGGGCAGCCTGCTGCTCTACCTCGACCGCAAGGCCACCGAGACCGAGGCGGGCGCGATGCAGAACGCGCTGGCCACCGTGCTCCCCGACGGCCTGGAGGTGCTGCCGTACGCGGCCGCCGAGGACCGCGACACCTTCGCGGTGACCCGGGCGACCGCGGACCGGCACGGCCTGCGCACGCTCGCCGATCTGCGCAGGGTCAACGGCGAGCTGGTCTTCGGCGCGGCCGCCGAGATGAAGAAGCGGGTGGTCGGGGTCGTGGGGCTCAAGGACGTGTACGGCGTGACGTTCAAGGAGTTCAAGGCGCTGGACTCGTCCGGGCCGCTGGTCAAGGGCGCGCTGAAGAAGGGCGATGTCGACGTCGCCAACGTCTTCACCACCGACGTCGACATCGCCGAGAACGGCTGGGTGCTGCTGGCGGACCCCGAGCACCTCATCCCCGCCCAGCACATCGTCCCGCTGATCGCCGCCCGCAAGGCCGACTCCAGGGTCCGCAAGGCCCTCGCCCGCCTCGGCAACACCCTGACCACCGCCCAGCTCACCGAGCTCAACCGCCTCGTGGACAAGGAGAAGCAGGACCCGGACCGGGTGGCCGACGCCTGGCTGAAGAAGCACAAGCTGGCCTGAGGCAGGCGGCGCGGGGACCGGCGGGACCTACGAGCCCGGCGCGGCCGGCGTCCGGTCCCCCGCGGGCGGGCCTGCATGGCGCGGCGGCAGCCCGAACAGCGGGAAGAGCCGCTCGGTGTCGAGGAAGGACTGCAGGGCGGTGACCCGCTCGCCATCCGTCTCGACGACCTGGATCGCCCAGGGCGAGCCGTCCGCGCGGTACTGGCCGAACGCCGGCCGGCCGTTCGCCGCGACCGGCACCAGATGCGAGCCCTCGCAGCCGCAGCCCGGACCGAGCAGCCACGTGAGGATGTCCGCGCGGCCGCGCAGCCACAGCTCGTAGGGCGGCATGGAGAGCGTGGAGTCCTCGTGCAGCAGGGCCGTCAGGGCGTCCATGTCGAAGCGTTCGAAGGCGTCGACGTAGCGCGTGAGCAGCGACCGCTGGGCGTCGTCCAGGGGGCGCGGCGGTGCGTCGGCCGACTCACCGCCGGCGGCGAGGGTGGCCCGGGCCCGCTGCAGCGCGCTGTTGACCGAGGCGACCGAACCGCCCAGCAGCTCCGCGACCTCGGCCGCCGACCAGCTGAGCACCTCGCGCAGGATCAGCACCGCCCGCTGCCGGGGCGCCAGCCGCTGCAGCGCGGAGACGAACGCCAGCCGGATCGACTCCCGGGCGACGGCGGTCTCGGCCGGGTCCCCGGCGGACGCCAGGACCCGCTCATCGGGCACCGGTCCGATCCAGGTCGCCTCGGGCAGCCCCGTTCCGATCGGGGTGTCCACGCTCGACGGGGAGGAGAGGTCCATCGGCCGGGCCCGGCGCCGACTGCCCTTGAGCAGGTCCAGGCAGACGTTGGTGGCGATCCGGTAGAGCCAGGACCGCAGCGACGACCGCCCCTCGAACCGGTCGTGTGCGCGCCAGGCCCGCACCATGGTCTCCTGCACGGCGTCCTCGGCCTCGAAGGCCGAGCCCAGCATCCGGTAGCAGTACCCGGTCAGCTCGGTGCGGTGCGCCTCCAGGCGGTCCGCCAACTCCCCTTGCGGCGCCGCCCGCTCACCGCGCTCACCACCGGTCGGCGCCGATACCGCCGATCCGCCCGCCGCCGTCGTACCGCTCGCCGAGGACCGCTTCATCGAGGACCGCCCATCCGCCCGCCGACCGACCACCGGCCGCCGCGCCCCGACGCTACCGGAGCGCCCGGCACCAGTCTGCTCCCCCGGCATGCCCCTCGCGAGCGGTGGGCGCTCGGGGGCGCGGGCCCGGCCAGGGCCCCTCGGACAGGCCCTGAGGTGCCGTCATGCCCGACAATGGCGGCGACCGCGAGGCGGGCGGCCTCAGGGGTCCGCGGCGCCCAGCCCGGCCGATCAGCCCGGCTCGGCCGCGCGCAGCGCCGAGCCCCGCTCGGACAGCCGCGGGGCGCACAGGATGCGCTTGCGGCGGACCCGCCGGCCCTCGATGGCGGCGACCGCGAGGCGGGCGGCCTCCTTGGCGATCTCGGTCAGGCCCCAGTCGACGGTGGTCAGCGGCGGGGTGAGGACCCGGGAGACGGGGTGGTCGTCGAAGCCGACGACGGACAGGTCGCGGCCGACGGCCAGGGACGCCTCGGCGGCTGCCGCGTAGACGCCGTAGGCGATGGAGTCGGAGAAGCAGAACACGGCGGTGGGCGGGGCGGGGCGCGCGGCGCGGCGCCGCCGGCCGTCCGGGTCGCCGGTCAGCACCCGGCGGGCGACTTCGGTGGCCTCCCCCAGCTCCTGGGCGCAGGGCAGGACCTCGACCTCGATGCCGAGGCGGTCGGCGGCCTCGCGGACGTAGACGTCGGCGGGGCGGTCGGGGGTGGAGGGGCCGGTGGGCGTCAGTACCGTGACCCGGCGGTGGCCCAGGCCGCGGAGGTAGTCCAGCACCGCGTCGATGCCGGCGCGGTTGTCGAAGAGCACCTCGCCCGCGGTGCGCGCCCGGCTCAGGGCGTCGCCGATGGAGACCACCGGCACCGCTTCGGCGATCTTCGACCAGCCTTCGGCGGAGGGGTCGACGGGCGAGACCAGCAGACCGTCGACGCGCTGGTCGCGCAGCTGCTTGGCGAGGGCGAGCTCGCGCTCGGGGTCGCCGCCCGCGTCGAGGATGAGCGCATAGCGGTCACCGGCCAGCAGTTCGCGCCCTATGGCGGCCATCAGCTGCTGCTGCCACAGGTCCTGGAGGTCTCCGGCGAGCACGCCGACCGTGCTGGTGCGGCCGCTGGCCAGGGCGCGGGCGATCGGGTCCGCCTCGTAGCCGAGGTCGGCGGCGGCCTTGCGCACCCGCTCCTCGGTCTCCTTGGAGACGTGCTTGCCGCGCAGCGCGTATGAGACGGCGGCGGTGGAGAGTCCGGTGGCCTCGGCCACCTCGCGGAGGGTGGTGCGCTTATTGGGCCTGGCCATGTCCGGAAGCCTACCCAAGGAGGCGGCCGCCTCCCGCGCAGGAGGCGGCCGCGGGCTCGGGCGGATGCCGCGCTCCCTTGACAGCCGAGTCGGTTAACCGCTTCACTTAATCGCATCAGTTAAGCGGTTAAGTGAAGCGGTCGAGGAGGTCGCCGCCGGTGCCCACCGACGTCCATCAGCACATCTGGCCCCCCGCGTTCCGGGCTCTGCTGCGGGCCCGCAGCGCACCGCCGCGGCTGGACGGCTGGACGCTGCACCTGCCCGGTGAGCCGCCGTACGCCGTCGACCCCGCCGATCACGACATCGCGGCCCGCACCGCCCTCGCCCGCGCCGACGGCCTCGACCTCGCCCTGGTGTCGCTCTCCAGCCCGCTCGGCATCGAGTACCTCCCGACGGAGGAGGCCGCGCCGCTGCTGGCCGCGTTCCACGACGGCGCGCTGGAGCTGCCCGCCCCCTTCGGCGTCTGGGCCTCGGCCTGCCTGTCCGCGCCCGAGCCGGACACCGCCGCGCTGCGGCACGAGCTGGCCCGCGGCTGCGCGGGGCTTCAGCTCCCGGCCACCGCGCTGCTCGACGCCGACGGCTGGGCCCGCTGCGCACCGCTGCTGGATGTCACCGCCGAGCTGGGCAAACCGCTCTTCGTCCACCCCGGCGCCGCCCCGCCCGCGGACGGCGCCGCACCGCCGTGGTGGCCCGCGCTCGTGCCGTACGTCCAGCAGATGCACGCCTCCTGGTTCGCCTTCCGCGCCTTCGGCCGGCCGCGCCACCCGGATCTGCGGGTCTGCTTCGCGGCGCTGGCGGGCCTGGCGCCGCTGCACGGCGAGCGGCTGGTGGCCCGCGGCGGCGGGCAGGACCGCGGCCGGGTGGACCACGACGCCTTCTACGAGACGTCCTCATACGGGACCCGGGCCGTGGACGCCCTCATACGGGCCGTCGGCATCGACGTCGTCGTCAGCGGCAGCGACCGCCCCTACGCCCAGCCCCTCGCCCGCCACCGCCCTCCACGGGAGGCGCTGCGCGCCGCACCTCTCGATCCCGCCCTCCCCGGCCTCGGCGGGGACGCCGCCGTCCACGCCCTGCGTACCGCCAACCCGGCCCGCCTGCTGGGCCCGACGAAAGGAGCCCGCCCATGACGTCCGCCGCCTCCCAGGCCGACGCCGCCCGTGAGGTCCCCGACGGCGAGTCGCCGTTCGCCACGCTGCCCGCACGCAACCTCGACAAGCGCGAGCTGCGGTCCCTGGTCGACCGCCTCGCGGCCCGCCCGGACCTGTGGCGCGGGGACGTCGCGTTCTCCGACACCGAGCGGCACTACGCGTCCCTGTACCGCGACGAGTTCGTCGACGTCTGGCTGCTGTGCTGGACCCGGCAGAACGACACCGGCTGGCACGACCACGACCTCTCCTCCGGGGCGGTGCGGGTCGTCCAGGGCGTGCTGACCGAGTCCAACCCCCGGATCGGCGGGGAGCATCTGGCCACCGCCGTCGGCGCGGGCGCCTCCTTCTGCTTCGGGCCCGAGCACATCCACCGCCTCACCGGCGCGACCGACGACGCGGTGTCGGTGCACGCCTACTCGCCGCCGCTGTGGCGCCTGGGCCAGTACGACATCACCGAGGACGGGCTGATGCGACGCGTCTCGGTCTCGTACGCGGACGAGCTGCGCCCCCTGGACGGCCCGCCGGCCGCCGCCTGAGCGACGGACCACCGCCACACCTCAACCGCCGTTCCGGCCCCACCTATTGACCTTCCATTCACAGACGCCGATCCTGCATGAACTCATACATGCGACAAGGCGAGGCGGCACTCATGGCAGGTGTGGTCGAACGGCGCTCCATCGACGTCGTCCCCGACGACGAACGGCACGGCAGCGCGGTCAGCCAGTTCACGCTCTGGCTGGGGGCCAATCTCCAGATCACCGCCGTCATCACCGGTGCGCTGGCCGTCGTCTTCGGGGCGAACACCTTCTGGTCGCTGATCGGGCTGCTGCTCGGCAACCTCCTGGGCGGTGCGGTGATGGCGCTGCACTCGGCGCAGGGACCGCGGCTCGGACTGCCGCAGATGATCACCTCGCGGGCGCAGTTCGGCGTCCGCGGCGCGGTGGTGCCGCTCGCCCTGGTCATCGTGATGTACATCGGGTTCTTCGCCAGCGGCAGCGTGCTGGCCGGGCAGGCGGTCGGCCAGCTGACACACCTGGGCGCCACGCCCGGGATCGTGCTCTTCGCCGCGGTCACCGCCGTCGCCGCGACCGTCGGCTACCGCCTCATCCACACCCTGGGCAGGATCGCCGGCCTGGTCTGCGCACTGGCCTTCGTCTACCTCGGCGTCCGCCTGGCGCAGCACGCCGACCTCGGCGCGCTGCTGGCCGACCACCGCTTCGGGCTGCCGGTCTTCCTGCTCGCGGTCTCCCTCTCGGCCTCCTGGCAGCTGGCCTTCGGCCCGTACGTCGCGGACTACTCGCGCTACCTGCCGCGGCACACCTCCGCGCGCGCCACGTTCTGGTGGACGCTGTCCGGCTCGGTGCTCGGCTCGCAGTGGTCGATGACCTTCGGCGCGCTGGCGGCCGCCGCGGCGCCGACCGCGTTCGTCGGCCACGAGGTCGGCTACGTCGTCGGCCTGGGCGGCACCGGGCTGATCGCCTCGTTCCTCTTCTTCGCCATCGCCCTCGGCAAGCTCACCATCAACATCCTCAACACCTACGGCGGCTTCATGTCGCTGGTCACCAGCGTCAGCGGCTTCCGCAGGCAGCGGACGCTCTCGCCGCGCGGACGCTCCGCGTACATCGCCGGGATCATGGTGGCCGGCACCGCCGTCGCCCTCCTGGGCAAGGACTCCTTCCTGACGTCCTTCAAGGACTTCCTGCTCTTCCTGCTGGCCTTCTTCACCCCCTGGTCGGCGATCAACCTCGTCGACTACTACCTGATCTCCAAGGAGCGCTACGACATTCCGGCGCTCAGCGACCCCACCGGCCGCTACGGCGCCTGGAACGTCCGGGCACTCGCCGTCTACACCCTCGGCGTGCTCGTCCAACTCCCGTTCCTGGCCACGCACTTCTACACCGGCCCCCTGGTGGCCCGCCTCGGCGGCGCCGACGTCTCCTGGCTGGTCGGACTCGCCGTACCGGCCGTCGGGTACTGGCTGGCCGCCCGCCGCGACACCGCGCGCCTCCCGGAGGCGGCGGCGGACGACGGGCGGAAGGCCCCCGCCGGTTCGGGGGGTTAGCCCTACCGCGCGGCGCCGTCGAGGTCCGTAACCTCGTCAGCATGGCGACACACGACCCCGAACTGCGCAAAGAACTCGACGCGACCCTCCAGACCCGAAAGGAGCTGGGCCCGTCGTACGAGTCGGAGCTGGTGGAATCCTTCCTGGAGAAGCTCGACGAGAGCGTGGAGCGGCGGGTGCGGCGGCAGCTCGCCGAACAGCAGCTGCACGTGGCACGCGGCGCCCGGCCGCCGCATACCGCGCAGAGCGCCGACCGCGACTTCTGGGAGCGCTTCGGGGTCGCCGCGCTCTCGCTGGTGCTGGCCGTCCCGCTCTCCGCGATAGCCGTGAGCAGCGCCGAACTGCCGGGCCTGGTGGTGTGCTGGGCCGGCATAGCCGCCGTCAACGCCGTGCACAGCGTGGGCATCCGCCGATTGCTGCGACGGCGCGACGAGCGCCGGGACGGGGAGTGGGACTGACAGGGACCGCTGACGGGGACCGCCCCTCAGGAGCGCTCCGGCCCGCCGCCCGCACCCTCGGCACGGCCGTCGCGGAAGGAGTCGCGGCCGTCGCGGAAGGCGTGAAGGAGCGTATAGCGCTTGAAGGCCGGGCCGTCGGCGGCGGCCGCCTCCTGCGCGGCGGCGTCGGTCCACTCCGTGACGACGATCGCGCGCCCGCCGTCCGCCGTCAGATGGATGTGCCCGGCGAGCAGGCCCGGCGCCGCCCCGACGGCGGCCTCCGCCCGGTCCGCCGCCGTCGTGGCGACCACGAGGACACCGGGTTCCCGCCCCGCGTCGTGCACCACGCTGCGGTGCAGGCGGGTCCGGTCGAGCCCCGGCCGCTCGATACCGGGCACCAGCGCGTCCACGCGGCCGACCACCGCGGGGCGGCGGGCGCGGGCCCACGCCAGGTGCGCCTCGTCGCTGGTCCACTGTGCGTAGTGGAGCAGTCCGCTGCCGTCGGTGGAGAGGAACACATGCTGGGCGAGGAGGGCGGCGGGCGGCTCGGCCGCCGCCCATTCGTCGATCATGGCGTCGGCGGCCGCGCGCGCACGCGCGGCGGTGCCCGTGAGCCACTCGCTCATCAAGGCCGTACCGGCGTGCGGGTGGACGAGATCCAGAAAGTGCGTCATGAGCGTCGACCCTGATACGTCAACCGCACTTGAGGTCAAGGGGGAAGTGTGGCGGGGACCGCCGCACCCCGGCCGGGGCCGGGGGCGGGACGACGGCGGTCCCCGCAAGGGACGCGCTCCGGGTCAGGGCCGGTCGTCGCATCCGGGTGGCGATCGAGGAAGTCCGGGAGCCGCTCCGGAGGTCCGTATCGCCGTGCACATCAATGTGCCCGACGAGTGTTAAGCCCGTGCTGCCAGCACATGACGCATACGTACACCTTGCGGCGTCGGCCCGTTTCCTGACGGCAACTTGACGCCGTGACGGACGCGCGGGCCGCGGCGGCCGCCCCGGAGAGCGGCCGCCCGGAGCCGCTACTTACCGGCTTCGCGCGCCAGGTAGGCCAGCAGGTCCTGCCGGCTCACCACGCCAGTCGGCTTGCCCTCGACGAGGACGATCGCCGCGTCCGCGCTTTCGAGGACGGCCATCAGGTCGGAGACCGACTCGCCGGAGCCGACCTGCGGCAGCGGCCGGCACATGTGCTTCTCCAACGGGTCGGTCAGCGAGGCCCGCTGGGTGAACAGGGCGTCCAGCAGCTCGCGCTCGACGACGGAGCCGACGACCTCGGCGGCCATGACGTCGGGGTGCCCGGCGCCCGGCTTGACGATCGGCATCTGCGAGACGCCGTACTCGCGCAGCACCTCGATCGCCTCGCCGACGGTCTCCTCGGGGTGCATGTGCACCAGCGAGGGCAGCGCGCCCTCCTTGTGCTGGAGCACATCGCCGACCCGGGCAGCGGTGCCGCCCTCCTCCAGGAAGCCGTAGTCGGCCATCCACTCATCGTTGAAGATCTTGGACAGATAGCCCCGGCCGCTGTCCGGCAGCAGCACGACCACCACATCGTCCGGACCGAGCTTCGCGGCGACCTCCAGCGCGGCCACCACGGCCATCCCGCAGGAGCCGCCGACCAGCAGGCCCTCCTCCTTGGCCAGCCGCCGGGTCATCTGGAAGGCGTCCTTGTCCGAGACCGCCACGATCCCGTCGGCGACCGTACGGTCGTAGGCGGTCGGCCAGAAGTCCTCGCCGACGCCCTCGATCAGATACGGGCGCCCGGAGCCGCCGCTGTAGACCGAGCCCTCCGGGTCGGCGCCGATGACCTTGACCCGGCCCTCGCTGGCGTCCTTCAGATAGCGGCCGGTGCCGCTGATCGTGCCGCCGGTGCCCACGCCCGCCACGAAGTGGGTGATCCGCCCGTCCGTCTGCTCCCACAGCTCGGGACCGGTGGTCTCGTAGTGCGAGCGCGGGTTGTTCGGGTTGCTGTACTGGTCGGGCTTCCAGGCGCCGGGCGTCTCGCGCACCAGGCGGTCCGAGACGTTGTAGTACGAGTCCGGGTGCTCGGGGTCGACGGCCGTGGGGCAGACCACCACCTCGGCGCCGTAGGCCCGCAGCACATTGATCTTGTCCGTGGACACCTTGTCCGGGCAGACGAAGATGCACTTGTAGCCCTTCTGCTGGGCCACGATCGCCAGGCCGACGCCGGTGTTGCCGGAGGTCGGCTCGACGATGGTGCCGCCCGGCTGCAGCTCACCCGACTGCTCGGCGGCCTCGATCATCCGCACGGCGATCCGGTCCTTGACCGAACCTCCGGGGTTGAAGTACTCGACCTTCGCCAGGACGGTGGCCTGGATTCCTCGGGTGACGCTGTTGAGCCGCACCAGCGGGGTGTTGCCGACGAGCTCAATCATCGAATCGTAAAACTGCACGGTGGTCTCCGCGGTCGGGGGCACGCTCTCCTGCGCCCGTGCCGCCAGCCTATTGCCCGGGTGGGTTGGACGGCGGATGCGTTGCGTTCCGTGCGCGAACGGGCAACACCCTGTTGTGGGAGTTCTTGCCGATTCAAGAGCGCGCCCGGCTCCGCCGCGGCGCGCCCGCGCTGCACGGGGAGGTGCCCGGCCGATGCCGATGACCATGTCCAGGGCGAGGGTGGCCCGGCGGATCGCGACCGCCGCCGCAGTCGGCGGGGGCGGGATCGGCCTGCTCGGCGTCGCCACCGTCGGGGTGCTGCTGACCGAGGTGCGGCTGGCCCGCCGTACGGTCGGCGGCTCCAGCGACATCCCGCCCTGCGCCGACGGCCGCTACGGCGCCGCCTTCGGCCACCGCACCGACCCACCGCCCCTGCGGCTCGGCTTCCTCGGCGACTCCACCGCCGCCGGCCAGGGCGTGCACCGCGCCTCCCAGACGCCGGGCGCGCTGCTCGCCTCGGGCCTGGCCGCCGTCGCCGAACTGCCCGTCGAATTCCGCAATGTGGCACTGCCCGGCGCGCAGTCGGACGATCTGGCGCGCCAGGTGGAGCTGATGCTGGCGGAGGGCACCGAGACCCCGGACGTCTGCGTCATCATGATCGGCGCCAACGATGTCACTCACCGGATGCCGCCCGCGCAGTCCGTACGCCACCTGTCCGAGGCGGTGCGCGAGCTCCACGCGGCGGGCTGCGAGGTGGTGGTGGGCACCTGCCCTGATCTGGGCACCATCGAGCCGGTCTACCAGCCGCTGCGCTGGGTGGCCCGGCGGCTCTCCCGGCAGCTCGCGGCCGCCCAGACCATCGGTGTGATCGAGAGCGGCGGGCGGACGGTCTCGCTGGGCGATCTGCTCGGGCCCGAGTTCGAGGCGCATCCCCGGGAGCTGTTCGGGCCGGACAACTACCACCCGTCGGCGGAGGGCTACGCCACCGCCGCGATGGCGGTCCTGCCGACGCTGTGCGCCGCGCTGGGCCTGTGGCCGGAGGAGGAGCGGCCGGAGCCGGCCCGCGGCGAGGGGCTGCTGCCGGTCGAGCAGGCGGCCGCCGAGGCGGCTTCCGAGGGCGGTACGGAGGTCACCGCCTCCCGTGCGCCCTGGGCGCTGCTCAAGCACCGCAGGCGCCGCCAGCTGCCGGAGCCCGAGCCCACGGACCCCTCGTCGATCACGGGCTGACGCGCCCCGCGACGGGCGGCGGGGAGGGAGCCGGACGGGAATACCCGGGGTTCCCTCCCCGTTCCCATAAGCGCTCGCTTAGAAAAGAGGCCCGCATCACAGCGCGCACCCCGTGACCTCAGCACTACGCGCAGGTAACTTCCATCACAGTCCATCCCACCCGTGACCCGACCACCGCCCCCCAACGAGGCGCTGCGCGCCGCCCCTTCACATCGACCTCCCTGGAGCCGTGATGCCCGAAGCCGTGATCGTCTCAGCCGCCCGCTCCCCGATCGGCCGCGCCTTCAAGGGCTCGCTCAAGGATGTGCGCCCGGACGACCTGACCGCGAAGATCATCGAGGCCGCCCTCGCCAAGGTCCCCGAGCTGGACCCCACCGACATCGACGACCTGATGCTCGGCTGCGGCCTCCCCGGTGGCGAGCAGGGCCACAACCTCGGCCGCATCGTGGCCGTCCAGATGGGGATGGACCACCTCCCGGGCTGCACCATCACCCGTTACTGCTCCTCCTCGCTCCAGACGACCCGGATGGCACTGCACGCCATCAAGGCCGGCGAGGGCGACGTCTTCATCTCGGCCGGTGTCGAGACGGTCTCGCGCAGCGTCAAGGGCACCTCCGACGGCCTGCCCGAGACCCACAACCCGCTCTTCGCCGACGCCGAGGCCCGCACCGTGGCGCGCGCCGAGCAGGAGGGCTCCGACTGGCACGACCCGCGCGAGGACGGCCTGATCCCGGACGCGTACATCGCGATGGGGCAGACCGCGGAGAACCTCGCCCGCCTCAAGGGCGTCACCCGCCAGGACATGGACGAGTTCGGCGTACGGTCCCAGAACCTCGCCGAGCAGGCGATCAAGAACGGCTTCTGGGAGCGGGAGATCACCCCCGTCGAGCTGCCGGACGGCACGGTCGTCTCCAAGGACGACGGCCCGCGCGCCGGCGTCACCCTTGAGGGCGTCTCCGGCCTGAAGCCGGTGTTCCGCCCCGACGGCCTGGTGACCGCCGGCAACTGCTGCCCGCTCAACGACGGCGCCGCGGCGCTGGTCATCATGTCCGACACCAAGGCCCGCGAGCTGGGTCTGACCCCGCTGGCCCGCGTCGTGTCCACCGGTGTCTCCGGCCTCTCCCCCGAGATCATGGGCTACGGCCCCGTGGAGGCCAGCAAGCAGGCCCTCCAGCGCGCCGGCCTGTCGATCTCCGACATCGACCTGGTCGAGATCAACGAGGCGTTCGCCGCCCAGGTGATCCCGTCCTACCGGGACTTGGGCATCGACCTCGACCGGCTGAACGTCAACGGCGGCGCGATCGCCGTCGGGCACCCCTTCGGCATGACCGGCGCCCGCATCACCACCACCCTCATCAACTCCCTCCAGTGGCACGACAAGCAGTTCGGCCTGGAGACGATGTGCGTGGGCGGCGGCCAGGGCATGGCGATGGTGATCGAGCGGCTGAGCTGAGCTGAAGCGGAGGGTAGGGGTCGGGCGCGAGGTACGAGTGCCCGACCCCTACCCGGAGCGGAAGCGAAGCCCAGCGCGACCAGAAGGCACGAGCGGCTGAGCTGAGCTGCAGAGGGCGAGGCGGCTGAGCTGACGGCTCGGCGGCCCGCCTCCCGGGGGTGTGCGCGGGCAAAGGGACCAACTCCCGCCCGGCGCACACCCTTCGCTGCCGCACGGACACGGGCGGCGACACGGCGTGAGCCGTGTCACGCGTTAACAAGATCGCGACCCAATCTCCCCCAGGATTGTGACCAACGCCCTGGGGGATCGGCGTTCTTGCAGGTCAGCAGGGGGTGGTCGGCCTCCGTAAGGCCCACCGCCTCCAGCATTTCCGGACATAGTGCACCGGGTGCGGTCGCCGACCCCCGGCAGGCTGATGTAGGAAGTCGGAGAACATTCTGTTAACGGGAGTACGCCGGTGATCTCGTGGTCACCAGGAGTCGCCCCGTGGCAGGCGCGTCAAGGGGGGCACCCCGGCCGACGGCCGGGGGAAGTCCGAGTACCGAGGCGCGGCCCGTGCCGAGCGGGTCGCCGAGCGAAGTGGGGAGGACGCATGAGCGAGCGCCGCGGGCGAATCACCGAACGCTGCGCGTCTCGCGCATGCGGGACCGAGCGAAGAGAGGTTTCGGCATGAGCGTCACCACCCTCGTCCTGCTAGCGGCCGCGGCCATCGCCGTGGCGCTGGGGGCCGCCGCCCTGCGTACCGCCCGTGCGCTGCGCGGCCAGATCGCCGAGCTGCACGCCGAGCTCGTCGCCGCCCGTCAGGACGCCGTCGCCTGCGCCCAGGCCGCGGACGCGGCACCGGCGGCCACCGCGGCCGTCCCGGCCGCCCGTACGCACCCGGCAGCCGAGACCCCGCTCGCGGACATACGCGCCGCCGTCGCCGACGCACTGGCCGAGGAGCGGGAGCGCGAGCTGGCCGAGGCGCGCGCCTTCTGGGCCGCGCAGGAGGCCAGGGACGCCGCCGACGCCCCGTCGCTGATGGGCGGCCTGCCCGGCCTCGGCGACGAGAGCCCGCTGGACGCCCGCGCCGATCACCGCGAGCTGTCCGAGCGCCCGGAGTTCGACCGGCTCGACACCCAGCCGTTCCTGCCCCGCCAGGCGGACTTCGCCGGTATCGAGCCGCTGCTGGGGCCGGACGCCCTGGAGTCCGTGGAGGCGCTCGAAGCCCTCGACGCACCGGAGTTGGAGCCCGTCGAGGAGGCCGAGTCCGCCGAGCTGGCCGCCGCCCGCCGGCGCCACCCCTCGCACCCCGACTTCTCGCCGCACCCGGTGATCAGCGATCACGAGCGCACCGTCGCACGCCTGGAAGAGCTGGCCCAGGACGGCACCCCGGTCGCCGACGTCCGCCCCGGCCCGCTGGGCACCCTGGACGTCTATGTCTTCGCCGACGGCACCACGCTCTGCCTGACCCCCGGGCAGCGGGAGGCCGCCGAGCGTGTCGCCGGCGCTCTGCACTCCGGGCGCACGCCGGTGCTGCTGGGCGGCTCCGGGATCTCCGGCGCATACGCCCTGACCTTCTCCTGGGGCGAGAGCCGCGAGGAGAGCGTCTACCTCCTCGCCGACCGCGTCATCGCCTCGCTCTGACCGGGCGCTGCGGCTCAGCTGGGGCGGTCCCCCGGGATCTGTCCCCAGGGGGAGACACCCCAGTCACCCCCTAGCAGCGCTCCGCCACCGCCCGGACGCATCGCACGGCCTCCGCCAGCTCCTCGGCGGGGGCCACTTTCGCGTCAGAGTCCGCGGCGTCGCCGGCCGGGCGGGCGGCCGCCGCCCGCAGCGCCTCGACCAGGTCGTGTCCGGCCACCGCCAGCTGGTCGCCGACCGCGAACATCCCGGCGTCCGGCAGCTCCCGCGGGGGCTCTTCGGGCCGCTCGATCAGCTGCGCACGGGTCGCCAACCACCGCGCCAGCTCCAGCCCTTCGGCCGCCGCGCCGCGGCCGAGTCTGCTCTGCGGCAGCGACCGGAGGCGGTCGGCCAGGGCGTCCACGGCGGTCTGCAAGGGGGTCACGTCAAGCACGCCGTGAGCCTATGCGCCACTCCCGGGTGGTTGCCAACGGCAGAACGCTCAGGCACGGTGTGCTGAAGAACCAGCATCGACCGCGTCCGGAGGCGCCGATGTCTCAGCTCTTCTCCGAAGAGACCCACCGGAATCTGCTCTCCCGTATCCCGGACTGCACCGGCCGGGAAATCTCCGAATGGCTCCGCACCGTTGACGAAGGCCCCGCCTTCTTCCGTTTCGACGAAAAGGTCAGCTGGCTCCGTGGCGAGCACAACCTCGCGTACGGGCACGCCAAGGCGATCGTCCATGAACACGACCTCAGGCGCGCTGCGCGGAAGTTCTGACCCGCGATGACGGGCTTGGCGTCCGTCCGGCTCGGGACATACGACACGCTCCCGCACACGACAAGGGCCGAAGGGCCCGCAGGCGTTCGCCTGCGGGCCCTTCGTGTGTCATGCGCCGTGGCGGCCGACCGGGTCAGTCGCCTCGGAGGATCGAGATCAGCCGCAGCATCTCCATGTAGATCCACACCAGCGTCAGGGTCAGGCCGAACGCCGCGAGCCAGGACTCCTCACGCGGGGCGCCGTAGGCGATGCCGTCCTCGACCTGCTTGAAGTCCAGGGCCAGGAACAGCGCGCCGAGGACCACGCCCACGATGCCGAAGACGATGCCCAGGCCGCCGCTGCGGAAGCCGAGGCCGTCGCCGCCGCCGAACACCATGAACATCAGGTTGACCAGCGACAGCAGGACGAAGCCCATCGCCGCGATCATCACGAAGCGGGTGAAGCGCGCGGTGACCCGCACGATCCGCGTCTTGTAGGCGACCAGCATCGCGACGAACACCGCCATCGTGCCCAGCACCGCCTGCATGGGGGCGCCGTTCAGCTTCGGCAGGTCGTTGATGAAGCCGCTGAGCGCGCCGAGGAAGACTCCTTCCAGCGCCGCGTACCCCAGGATCAGCGCGGGCGACGGCTTGCGCTTGAACGACTGCACCAGCGCCAGCACCATCGCCACCAGACCGGCGCCGATGGCGAAGCCGAGGTTCTCGGTCAGGAACAGCCAGCCGACGGTGGCACCGGCGATGACCGTGCCGAGCGTCATGCCCGTCCGTGCGACGACGTCGTCCATCGTCATCGGGCGGGACTGCGGCGCGTACTGCGGCGGTGCCTGGGTTACGGGCTGCTGGTCCTGGGCGTAGGGGTTGCCGCCCTGCGCGTAGGGGTTCGTGCCGGCGTACGGGTTCGCGGTGGGGCCCCCGGCCTGCGGCGGTGCGTTGAAGCCCGCGTAGCCGGTGTCGCGGCTGAACCCCCGACGCGAGAAGACCGGGTTGCTGCTCCTCATCTCACTCCTCCATGGCCGCCCTGCGCGGCCTTGACGGCAAGCGTAATGGCTTGGCAAAGGCGCGTCGCTAGTTCTTGAGCAGGATCTTTCCCCGAACCGGGTGCAACACGTCCTCCAGAAGGAGGACGTCCGGGACGCCGCGAAGGTGCCCGGGAGGCGGCGGGCGCCGACCCGGCGCGGGCCGCCCCGCCGCCCGCACAGACCCCCCGCTTCCGACATTCCGGGTATTCGATCTCGGTCCCCCGTGATCGAACGGCCATTTCCCTCCGTACCGCCGCCGGGTGGAATCCGATAAATGTCTGATCGCAAGTGCTCCGCGCACCGCCGGGCAACCCACGTCACATGCCCGCAGGCAACCGATTCACCACAGGAGCCGTCTTCCCTTCCGGCCGGAACCTGCCCCGGTGGATCGATCTCCTGAGATGACGCATGGTCAAGATCCGAACACCGGAGTGCCCCTTCACGCTGCACCGATGGCTTACTGTATGTAGCGATGCGGGCGCGATCGGTTGTTATCCGAGGGTACAAACGGGTCTATTCTGGCGGAAAACAGTAGCGAAAGAGGGTTGAGGTGCCTGTGCCTGACGTCTCAGTAGTCGTCATCGTCTACAACGACGCCGACCGGTTGCCGACCGCAGTCCAGTCCGTGCTGGACCAAACGCTCCGGGACGTCGAGGTGGTGATCGTCGACGACTGCAGCACCGACCGCTCTTTCGAAGTGGCGCAACACCTCGCGGCCGCCCACCCCGGCCGCGTCAGAGCCTTCCGGCTGCCGGAGAACAGCGGCGCCGGAGGCGAGCCGCGCAACGCCGGCATCCAGCACGCCGCGGGCCGCTACGTCATGTTCCTCGACAGCGACGACGTCCTGGAACTCAACGCGTGCCGGAATATGCTGGAGGCCGCCGAGGAGACCGGATCGGACATCGTCTCCGGTCTGTGCGTCCGGCTGCACAAGGACACCCGCAACCAGAAGCGGGACGAGTGGTACGCCTGGCTCTATTCCACGACCCGTACGCTCGAATCCGTAACGGAATTGCCGGACCTGTTCGTATGGGACACCCTGTCCACGAACAAGTGCTATCGGCGCGATTTCCTCATCGAGCACGACCTCCGCTTCCCCAAGGGAATGTTCTACGAGGACCTGATGTTTATCGCCGACGCCTATCTCGCGGCGCGGCGCATCACCCTGATTCCCAATCAGGTCTACTTCTGGCACGTGTTCGAGCGGGCCGCCGTGAAATCGGTGACGAACCGCCGGCACGAAATGACGAACTATGCGCACCGGCTGGAAATCCACCGGCGCATCGACGCATTGCTGGCCGAACGCGGGCTGACCGAGATGCGGCTCGCCAAGGACGTGAAGTTCCTGAAGCACGACCTGGTGCTGCATCTGCGGGACCTGCCGTTCCGGGACGAGTCCTACCGCCGGGAATTCGCCGAACTCTCCCGCGAATACCTCGCGGGCATCTCTCCCGAGGCGTACGAGCGCGTCCAGCCGATCCAGGCCATCTGCGCCTACCTGCTCCAGCGGGGTGACTGGGACAACCTGATCCCGGCGGTCGACACGCTCATCAACCGCGACAAGCTCTCCTCGCCGCTCGCCGAGCACGACGGCCGGATCTACTGGTGCGGCGGCCACCTCGACGACGCGTTCGGCCGCGAGGTGCTGGACGTCACCGACATCGGCTACCACGAGAAGCCGGTCAACCAGCTGTTCCTGCGCAACCAGCTGACCCGTTACCGCCAGTCGGGCGGGGCCGTCTCCCTGACGGGCCGGATCACCAATCCGCTCGGCGTCATCCCGCCCGGTGCCCGGCTCAAGGGCGAGCTGGAGTTCAGCGCCCGGCGGCGCAGTCTGCAGTCCTTCCAGTTCCCCGTGCGCGCGGTGCGCCACGACGGCGACGGCATCCACTGGGAGGCCGTGGCGGACCTCACCGCCAAGCTGCGCCCGCTGGGCATCGTCGACAGCATCTGGGACGTCCGGCTCCGCCTGGACGTGGACGGGGTGCGCACCACCACCCGGCTCACCGTCGCCGACACCGAGCTGTCCGGCGGGCTGCCGATCCGCCCGCGGCTGACGCGGATGGTCGCCGACCACCTTGAGCCGCACGCCTCCGCCAAGGGGCATCTGGCGTTCCGCCTGGTCAGCGAGGGCCGCAACGCCGAGCGCGTACAGGAGCTGATCACCCGCGGGGTGCGCGGCACACCGGGGACGCTGGCCAAGACCGGCTTCCGCAAGGCCAAGGCGCTGCGCAGGAAGGTCACCTCCGGCGACACCAAGCTCCGCGCCTACCACGAGGTCTTCAGCCGGCTGCCGATCAAGAAGCGCACGGTGGTCTTCGAGAGCCATCTGGGCAAGCAGTACAGCGACAGTCCGCGCGCCATCTACGAGGAGATGCGCCGGCAGGGCCTGGACTTCGAGGCGATCTGGTCGTACGCCGGCTCCCCGAAGGACTTCCCCAAGGACGTCACCCTCGTGCGGCGCTGGTCGCTGCCGTACCTCAAGGCGCTGGCCCAGGCCGAGTTCTGGGTGGACAACCAGAGCTACCCGCTCAAGCTCACCAAGCGCCCGGAGACCACCTACCTCCAGACCTGGCACGGCTCGGCGCTGAAGAACATGGGCTTCGACCAGCCGTCGCTGAAGGCACAGACCCGGCAGCAGCAGGCCGAGCAGCAGCGCTCGCTGGACCGCTTCGACCGCTTCCTGATCCGCTCCGAGCACGACGTCCACACCCTGGCCAAGGCGTTCCGGCTCCAGGAGAAGACACTGCTGCGCGTGGGGTACCCGCGCAACGACGCGCTGGTGCGCGCCCGGCAGCGCGAGGCGGAGCTGGGAAAGCGTGAACGCGGGCCGCTGGCCGCGGAGTTGGGCATTCCCGAGGACAAGACCGTGCTGCTCTACGCGCCGACGTTCCGCAAGGCGGGGGGCCGGCACGGGCGCTTCGCATTGCCCTTCGACGTGGAGCGTTTCGCCGACCAGTTCGGCGACCGCTATGTCCTGCTGGTGCGTTCCCACTACCTCAATCACGTGGTGCTGCCACCGACCGTGCAGGGCCGGGTCATCGACGTATCGGCGCGCCATGACGTGACGCCGATCCTGGAGCTGGCCGATGGTTTGATCACGGACTATTCGTCGGTGATGTTCGATTATGCGCTGCTCGACCGGCCGCTGATGTTCTTCACCTACGACTACGACGAATACGTCCACGAGGGCCGGGGTACGTACTTCGATCTGCTGGAGCACGCGCCAGGCCCGGTGGTCCGCACCGAGGACGAATTCCACGAGACGATCAAGTCGTTCGAGACGCAGGCGCTGGAATACGCGAAGCGCCGCCAGGAATTCGTCGCCAGGTTCGGGGAATACGACCGGGGCGACGCCGCCAAGAGCATCGTCGATCAGTTCTTTGCGCAGTGGAGCCGTTGATGACCAAGTCGTACGCAGCCGAACCGCGGGACATCTTCTTCGTCTCCAACAGCGTCAACGAGATGGGCGGCATCACCAGCTGGTCGCACCAGATGGCGCGCCTGTTCAGCGAGCGGGGCCACCGGGTGCACATCGTCGGCATCGTGCCGCCGCCCGAGGGCCGGGTCCACGAACTCGCCGACGACCTGCCGTTCAAGACCACCACGCTCTACAGCGAGCACCCGCCGAGCGTCCGCCCCGTCCACGGCCTCAAGGACCGGCTCAACATCGCCGAGCAGCGCCGCCGGACGGCCCGCGAGGCCGGTATGCGCGAGCAGGCGGCCAAGATGAGCGCGCTGTTCCGGGCCGCCAAGCCGGGCGGAGTGGTGATCGTCACCCAGGTCTGGGCGATGGAGTGGGTGGCGCAGGCCGACACCGCGGGGCTGACGGTGATCGGTATGAGCCATGAATCCTTCGAGACCTGCCGCAAGTCGTCCCGTTTCGCTCGCGTCAAGCGGTTTTACGCGGACGTCGACCGGATGCTGACGCTCACCCGGGAGGACGCCGACCGCTGGATCCGTCAGCGGATGGACAATGTCGGCTTCATGCCGAACCCGCTGCCGTTCTTCCCCGACGTCCCCTCGGACCGGTCCCGCAAGTGCGTGGTCAGCATCGGCCGGCTCCACGAGGAGAAGGGCGTGGACCTGCTGCTGGAGGCCTGGGCGAAGGTCGCCGGGCAGCACCCGGACTGGACGCTGCGGATCTACGGCTCCGGTGAGGAGGCCGAGGCGCTGCGCAAGCTGGCGGCGGAGCTGGGGGTGGCCGCGTCGGTCGAGTGGATGGGCCGTACCGGCGATGTCCCCGGGGCGCTGCGGGAGAGCGCGGTGTTCGCACTGAGTTCGCGCGGTGAGGGCTTCCCGCTGGCTCCGATGGAGGCGATGGCGACCGCCGTGCCGTGTGTGGCCTTCGATGTGGCGCCGGGCGTCCACGAGATCATCACGGACGGCGAGGACGGGCTGCTGGCCCCTCCGGGCAATATCACCGAATTCGCCCGGCATCTCGACACCCTGATGTCCGACAAGGAGCTTCGGGACACGATGGGCGAAGCCGCGCGGGAGAACATCCAGCGGTTCTCCACGGAGGAGATTGTCGGCCGCTGGGAGAGCCTGTTCGCGCTTGTGGAACGCTGAGCCGACAACGCACAAAGCGAGGAGGGCCGCCGGGATTCCCCGGCGGCCCTCCTCGTTGAATTTTCAGCCAGTGCCTGTCTTTGGCCCGCCGCTCGCGGGAGTGCCCGGAGCCGGACTTGAACCGGCACGGCCCGTAGGCCAGCGAGGTTTAAGCTCGCCGTGTCTGCATTCCACCATCCGGGCCTGGGATCCCCCATGCCACCTCAAAGAGGGCAGCACGAGCGTAGCCCGCAGTGCACGACGCGGATCGGCCACTCATCCCGAGGTTGTCTTATTTTATTGGCAACTGAGGGCGCATCAGCGCTGGTACTGGCCCTAGGCACATGCCTGAGGTCTGTCTTAGCCGGGAGCCGCCGCGGCGCAAATTCGTGCCCGAATTGACGTAAACTCGACGCCCCGTCAGGGCCGCTCTCACCCCTGCGGGTGTCCCCCCCTCGGACCGCCCTCGGCGCCGGGCCGGCGTCAGGGTTCGGTCTCCTCCCCAGGGATGACCGCATGGTCCGCGGATACGCCCCAGGGCTGGTCGAGGACGGGCACAGGGGTTGACGTCCACCCCCCTTCTCCTGACCCACGATGGAAACCGTCCGCTTGATGTCCGCGGTGTGCGCCCAACCGGCCGCCCGCGGAGCAGATGGTCCCCTCGTCCCGACAGGAGCTCCTTCCCGTGACCACCACCCACTCCGGCGTCTCCACCGCCAGCCGCGCCACCGCGGTGGCCGCCCGCGCCACGGATCTCACCAAGGTCTACGGACAGGGCGAGACCCAGGTGGTCGCCCTGGACGCGGTCTCCGTCGACTTCCGGCAGGCCCAGTTCACCGCGATCATGGGCCCCTCCGGGTCCGGCAAGTCGACCCTGATGCACTGCATGGCCGGGCTGGACTCGATCTCCGGCGGCTCGGCCAGGATCGGCGACATCGAGCTGACCGGCCTGAAGGACAAGAGGCTCACCCAGCTGCGGCGCGACAAGATCGGCTTCATCTTCCAGGCGTTCAACCTGCTGCCGACCCTGAGCGCCCTGGAGAACATCACCCTGCCCATGGACATCGCCGGCCGTAAGCCGGACCGCGCCTGGCTGGACCGCGTGGTGGAGACCGTCGGGCTGAGCGGCCGCCTCAAGCACCGCCCCAGCCAGCTCTCCGGCGGCCAGCAGCAGCGCGTCGCGGTCGCCCGCGCGCTCGCCTCCCGGCCCGAGATCATCTTCGCCGACGAGCCCACCGGAAACCTCGACTCGCGCTCCGGCGCCGAGGTGCTGGGCTTCCTGCGCAACTCCGTACGCGAACTGGGCCAGACCGTGGTGATGGTGACCCACGACCCGGTCGCCGCCTCCTACGCGGACCGCGTGATCTTCCTCGCCGACGGCCGGATCGTCGACGACATGCCCGACCCGACGGCGGACATGGTGCTCGAACGCATGAAGGGCTTCGACGCCAAGGGCCGTACGAGCTGACCGCCGGCAGCCATCCGCAACCCGGACCTCTCCTCCAGGACTGACCCACCCATGTTCCGTACCGCCCTGCGCAATGTGCTTGCGCACAAGGCCCGGCTGCTGATGACCGTCCTCGCCGTGATGCTCGGCGTGGCCTTCGTCTCCGGCACCCTGGTCTTCACCTCGACCATCTCCGACGCCTTCCAGGCCAGCTCCCAGAAGGGCTACGACAACGTCGACGTCGCCATCCAGCCGAAGTCCCCGGACAACGGCAGCGGCGCGCCCGGCGCGGTCCCCCACCTCGACCAGAAGCTGCTCCAGGCGGCCGGCCGGGTTCCCGGCGCCGCCTCCGCCACCGGCACCGTCTCCGGCTTCACCGCCATCGCCGACAAGAAGGGCGAGTTGATCGGCGACGGCTTCTCGACCCGCGGCGGCAACTACTTCCCCGGCGCCGACGGCAAGGACGCCCGCTACCCGATGCGCAGCGGCGCCGCCCCCAAGGGCGCGCACGAGTTCGCCCTGGACGCGCACACCGCCGACAAGGCCGGCTACAAGGTCGGCGACACCGTCCGGATCTCCGTCGACGGACCGGTCCGCGCGCAGAAGCTGACCGGCGTCTTCACCACCGACGACGGCACCGTCGCGGCCGGCGGCAGCCTCGCGCTGTTCGACACCCGCACCGCCCAGCAGCTGTTCGCCACGCCCGGCGCCTTCAGCGAGATCGACGTCAAGGCCGCGCCGGGCACCTCCCAGACGGCCCTGAAGTCCGCGGTCGACAAGGTGCTGCCCAAGGACGGCGCCGAGTCCACCACCGGCAAGCAGCTCGCCGACGAGCAGGCGAAGTTGATCGCCGAGAGCATGGACGGCATGAAGACCGGCCTGCTCGCCTTCGCCGGTATCGCGCTCTTCGTCGGCGTCTTCATCATCGCCAACACCTTCACCATGCTGGTCGCCCAGCGCACCAAGGAGCTGGCGCTGCTGCGCGCGGTCGGCGCGAGCCGCCGGCAGGTGACCCGCTCGGTGCTCATCGAGGCGTTCGTCGTCGGCACGGTCGCCGCGGTCACCGGCCTGGTCGCCGGCATCGGCATCGGCGCCGGGATGCGCGCCCTGATGAGCGCCACCGGCGCCACGGTCCCCGACGGCCCGCTGGTCGTCTCGCCCTCCACGGTCCTGATCTCGCTGCTGGTCGGCATCGTCGTCACCGTCCTGGCCGCCTGGCTGCCGGGCCGGCGCGCCGCGAAGATCCCGCCGGTCGCCGCGATGAACAGCGTGCATGCCACCGCCACCACCAAGTCGCTGGTGGTCCGCAACACCATCGGTGCGCTGTTCGCGGGCGCCGGTGCGGCCGGTGTCCTGGTGGCCACCGGCATGGACGACGGCAAGGCCGTGATGGCCGGCGGCGCGGCGCTGCTGCTGATCGGTGTGTTCATCCTGACGCCGCTGCTGTCCCGCCCGCTGATCGCGCTGGCCGCGCCCGTGCTGCGCGCCTTCGGGATCTCCGGCGCGCTCGCCCGGCAGAACGCGGTCCGCAACCCGCGCCGTACGGCCGCCACGGCCTCCGCGCTGATGATCGGGCTGACACTGATCACCGGCATGACGGTGATCGCGGGCAGCGTGCAGAAGGGCATCGACAAGATGGCCACCGAAGCGCTCAAGGCCGACTACGTCGTCTCCATGGCCAGCCAGACGCCGCTCTCCCCCGACGTGGCGAAGAAGATCGCCGGCGTCGACGGGGTCACCGCGTCCAGCCCGCTGCGCAACTCCCCGGCCCGGGTCGGCACCGACACCGAGTACCTGACCGGCGTCGACGGCCCGGACTTCGGCAAGCTCACCCGGCTCGACTTCGTCAAGGGCTCGCTGGGCGACCTGCGCGGCGACCGGGCCGTGGTGGACGACGCCACCGCCAAGGAGAAGGGCTGGCAGCCCGGCTCCCGTTTCCCGGTGACCTTCGCCGACGGCAAGAAGGGCACGCTGACGGTCTCCGGTGTCTACCAGGGCAACGAGATGCTCAACGGCATCATCCTGGACAACGCCACGCTGGCCCCGCACCAGAAGCAGATCACCGATATGAAGGTGATGGTCAAGACCAAGGACGGCGCCACCGACGCCGCCAAGGACTCGCTGGTCAAGGCGCTCGGCAAGAACCCGGCGATCTCCGTCCAGGACAAGCAGGACGTCTCCGACGGCATAGCCAAGATGTTCAACCTGATGCTGAACATGCTCTACGGGCTGCTGGCCATGGCCGTGATCGTCGCGGTGCTCGGGGTCATCAACACCCTGGCGATGTCGGTCTTCGAACGCTCGCAGGAGATCGGCATGCTGCGCGCCATCGGCCTGGACCGGCGCGGCATCAAGCGGATGGTCCGCCTGGAGTCGCTGGTGATCTCGCTGTTCGGCGGGGTGCTCGGCATCGGCCTGGGAGTGTTCTTCGGCTGGGCGGCCGGCGAGCTGATCGGCGGCTCGCTGCCGACGTACGAGCTGGTCCTGCCCTGGGCCCGGATCGGCGTCTTCCTCGCCCTGGCCGCACTCGTCGGCGTACTGGCCGCGCTGTGGCCGGCCCGCCGGGCGGCGAAGCTCAACATGCTCGCGGCGATCAAGGCGGAGTAACCGGCCGCCCCCGGCGTCGTCCGGCGCCGGGGCCCGTCCCGCCGCTGCTCCCCCAGTGCCTCAAGTGCGTGGGGGAGCAGCGGCGATGACGTTCACAGGCCCAGGGGGAGTCAGCCGAGCCCGGCGGCTCCCCACACCCGCGTCCGCAACGGCACCCCGGAGGCCCCGCCCTCCGGGGTCCGGACGGCCAGGACCTGGTTGACTCCTATCCGGTTGCGCTCGAAGGACAGGGCCGACGCGGCCATGTACAGCCGCCAGACCCGGGCCCGCCCCTCGGACGTCAGGCGCACCGCCTCGTCCCAGCGCGTCTCCAGGTTGGCGACCCAGCTGCGCAGCGTCCGCGCGTAGTGCTCCCGGATCGCCTCCACGTCCCGTACCTCGAAACCGGCCTCCTCCAGCTGGCCGACCGTCCGGCCGACCGGCGCCAGCTCCCCGTCCGGGAAGACATAGCGGTCGATGAACTCATCGACCTGGTAGGTCTCCTCGTCCGCCAGCGGACGCCGGGCGATCTGGTGGTTCAGCAGCCGCCCGCCGGGCCTGAGCAGGGAGTACAGCGCGCTCGCGTACTCGGCGTACTGGGCGCGCCCGACATGCTCGGCCATCCCGATGGAGGAGATCGCGTCGAACGGCTCGTCCTTGATCTCGCGGTAGTCCTGCACCCGGATCTCGATCCGGTCGGCGAGCCCGGCGTCGGCGATCCGCTTGCGGGCGAAGGTGGCCTGCTCCTCGGAGAGGGTGATGCCGACCGCCCGTACGCCGTACTCACGGGCCGCGTGCAGCACCATCGAGCCCCAGCCGCAGCCCACGTCCAGCAGCCGCTGGCCCTCCTGGAGGCCGAGCTTGCGGCAGATCAGGTCGAGCTTGTCGCGCTGGGCGTCCTCCAGGGTGGCGTCCGGGCCCTCCCAGTAGGCGCAGGAGTAGACCATGGACGGGCCGAGCACCAGCGCGTAGAAGTCGTTTCCGACGTCGTAGTGGTGGCTGATGGCTTCCTTGTCGCGGCGCAGGGTGTGCAGCGGACCGCGGCGGCGCCGGACCTCCTCGGCGGGCGGTGTGGGCGGTACCGGGGCGCCGGCCAGGGCGAGCAGCTCCCGGGCGGCGGAGCGGATCTCCGGCCGGGACAGCGCGCGCAGCACGGCGGCGCGCTGCGGCTTGGGGGCGTCGCCGCCGCGCTCCCAGATCATCCCGGCGAGCAGATCGAGCGCCTCGTAGAGGTCCCCGTCGACATCGATGTCGCCGGCGACCCAGGCACGGGCCAGGCCCAGCTCACCGGGCTTGAACAGCAGCCGGCGCAGTGCGCGGCGGTTGTGGATGACGAGTACGGGTGCCCCCGGCGGCCCGGACTCGCTGCCGTCCCAGGCGCGGACGCGCACCGGGAGCGGGTTTCCCAGCACCTCCTCGGCGAGCTTGGTGAGCCGTCCAGCGGCGTCGGCCATGTCGCACACCTCCGTGTTGACGAGTCGGGCAAAGAAGTTTCACCCACCACGTAAACGCCAATGGGGCGCCCAGATAGTCCCGTTCACACGCAAGAGAACCGCAAACCGCCCGGCTTTCGCCAGAGCGGACACGCCGAAGGGCGCCCGCCCCACGGATGGCGGACGCCCTTCGGGCTGGTCGGAGTACTCCCGTACCCGACCGGTGAATCAGCTTGCCTTGGCCTTCGGCTTGTCGCCGGCGCCGGCAGCGGCCGGCGCGGGGGCCGGCTTGGCCGCCTCGTAGAACTCCTCGCGGGGGTTCTCCATGGCGCCGAGCGAGACGACCTCGCGCTTGAGGAACATCGCCAGCGTCCAGTCGGCGAAGACCCGGATCTTGCGGTTGAACGTCGGCATCGCCATGCCGTGGTACGCGCGGTGCATGTACCAGGCGAGACGGCCCTTGAGCTTGATCTTCATCTTGCCCATGACGATCATCGCGACGCCCTTGTGCAGGCCCAGACCGGCGACCGCACCCTTGTTGGCGTGGCTGTACTCCTTCTGCGGGAAGCCCCGCATGCCGGAGACCACGTTGTCGCCGAGGACCTTGGCCTGCCGCAGCGCGTGCTGCGCGTTCGGCGGGCACCAGGCGTTCTCGTTGCCGTTCTTGCGGCCGACCAGGTCCGGGACCTGGGCGTTGTCGCCCGCGGCCCAGATGTAGTCGGTGCCCTGCACCTGGAGGGTGGCACCGGTGTCGACGTGACCGCGCGGGCCGAGCGGCAGACCGAAACGGGACAGCGCCGGGTTGGGCTTGACGCCCGCGGTCCACACGATGGTGTTGGAGTCGACTTCAAGGCCGTTGTTGAGCTTCACATGGCCGTCGACGCAGGAGTCCATGCCGGTCTTGAGGTAGATCTCGACGCCGCGGCTCTCCAGGTGGTCCTTGCCGTAGGCACCGAGCTTCGGGCCGACCTCGGGGAGGATCTTGTCGGCGACGTCGACCAGCAGGAAGCGCATGTCCTCGCGCTTGACGTTGGTGTAGTACTTCGCGGCGTCGCGGGCCATGTCCTCGACCTCGCCGACGGTCTCCGCGCCGGCGAACCCACCGCCGACGAAGACGAAGGTCAGGGCCTTGCGGCGGACCTCTTCGTCGGTCGTGGAGTCGGCCTTGTCCAGCTGCTCCAGAACGTGGTTGCGCAGGCCGATGGCCTCTTCCACGCCCTTCATGCCGATGCCGTTCTCGGCCAGGCCGGGGATCGGGAAGGTGCGGGAGACCGCGCCCATCGCGATGACCAGGTAGTCGAAGGGCAGCTCGTACGCCTCGCCCACCAGCGGGGCGATCGTGGCGACCTTGCGGTCCTGGTCGATGGTGGTGACCCGGCCGGTGAGGACCTCCGCCTTGGGAAGCACGCGTCGCAGCGGGACGACGACATGCCGCGGGGAGATGCTGCCGGCGGCGGCTTCGGGCAGGAAGGGCTGATAGGTCATGTACGACCGCGGGTCGACGACCGTGACGGTCGCCTCGCCGTAGCGCATCTTCTTGAGGATGCGCCGAGCTGCGTACAGGCCTACGTACCCACCGCCTACTACGAGGATCCTGGGACGCTCCGTGGTGCTCATGCATCGAGTATCCACCCCCACATGGGGGGTCGCTCGTGAGCCCCTTCACAAGCAACGAGGGGGCATCTGCTACACTCCGCCGGCTTCGTGACCGACGCCATAGTCCGGACCGGAACCACCGTAGGGCCCGAGGCGTTGGAGACCCCCGTTGATCAGGGCTTGTCGGGCCCCGGCCGGCCGAACCACTCCCGCCAGGAGTGCGCCGCTCACGCTCCGGTACCCACGCATCCTCCGGGTCGAAGGGTCTTAGGACCTTCGAATGAGGGTCGGACGAGCAGATTGTTCGCCCAACAGGAGGCTTTTTCATGTGAAGGATTTCACGAACTTTCTTCGCGGACCCCTCCACGGAACCCTCCCAAGCCCCCCGGAACGCCCTCGGACGGGCCTGCCGCCCGCTCAGAACGCCGGTCGGCAGAGGCCGTTGCCGACCCCTGCCGCACCTGTGCGGCGCCCCCGGCCGGCGACTCAGCCGGCGATGCTCCAGGCGATGCCGTCGAGGATGTCGTGCTCGCTGACCACGACCTCCTCGGCGCCCATCCGCTCCATGATCGACAGCAGTACGAGCGCGCCCGCACCGATCACATCGACCCGACCCGGATGCATGACGGGCAGGGCCGCCCGCTCGGCGTGGGTGGCCGACAGCAGCTGCTCGGTGATCTCGCGGACCTTCGCCAGCGAGATCCGCGCGTGGTGGATGGCCTCGGAGTCGTAGTGGTCCAGGCCCAGCGCGATACCGGCGACGGTGGTGACCGAACCGGCCAGGCCCACCAGCGTGGCGGCCTCGCTCAGCGGAACGGTCCGCTCCGCACGGTCCAGCGCCGCGGCGATGTCCGCCTTCATGGCGGTCATCTGCCCCGGGGCCGGCGGGTCGGTGATCTCGCCGCCGTGCAGCAGATGCCGCTCGGTCATCCGTACGCAGCCGACGTCGACGGAGCACGCGGCGCGGTAGGAACTGCGCGGCGAGGCGTCCTGGGAGTCGCCGAGGACGAACTCGGTCGAGCCGCCGCCGATGTCCACCACCAGGAAGGGCTTGGCCAGGTCCGGGCGGCCCGCCAGCTCCTTGGTGGCGCCGTTGAAGGAGAACTCCGCCTCCTGGTCACCGGTGATCACCTCGGGCTCCACGCCCAGGATGTCCACGACACCGCGGACGAAGTCCTCGCGGTTCTCCGCGTCCCGGGAGGCGGAGGTGGCCACGAAGCGGACCTGCTGCGCGCCCAGGCCGGCGATCACCGCGGCGTACTCCCGGCAGGCCGCGAAGGTCCGCTCCAGCGCCTCCGGCGCCAGCCGGCCGGTGCGGTCCACGCCCTGGCCCAGCCGGACGATCTGCATCCGGCGGTCGAGGTCCTTCAGCTCGCCGGTCTCCGGATCCGCGTCCGCGACCAGCAGCCGGATGGAGTTGGTACCGCAGTCGATGGCGGCGACCCGCTTCACCGGGACCCTCCCTTGTCGTCCTCGGCGCAGGGGCTCACGCACGGCCCCTTCTTCCACCACTCCGGCAGCATCGCGAGCGCCTCGTCCCCGAGCGGGTTGACGCCGGGACCGGCCGCCAGCGAGTGGCCGACGAGGACGTGCAGGCACTTGACCCGGTCGGGCATGCCGCCCGCGCTCGGGAAGCCCTGGAGCACCTCGATGGCGTCCCGCCGCCGGATGTAGTCCTCGTGGGCCGCGCGGTAGGCGGCGGCCAGCTCCGGGTCGGTCGCCAGCCGCTCGGACATCTCCTTCATCACGCCGTTGGCCTCCAGCGTGCCGATCGCGGAGGCCGCGCGCGGGCAGGTGAGGTAGTAGAGCGTGGGGAAGGGCGTGCCGTCCTCCAGGCGCGGCGCCGTCTCGACGACGTCCGGCTGGCCGCAGGGGCAGCGGTGCGCGATGGCGCGCAGCCCGCGGGGCGGGCGGCCGAGCTGCTCCTTGAAGGCCGCGATGTCCGCGGCGGTGGGCTCGGTGGGCTCGGTCTGGGGCGGAGGGGTTTCCATGTGCGCTTTCGGTGAGGTGGGTGGTGGGGCGGCGGTGCGGACCGCCTGGTGTCGACAGTACGGGCTGCCCCGCGCCGGCGGTACGGCCCGAGGCGTACCGGCGCAGCCCTACCGCTTGTCGGCCGCGTCGACGGCGCTCCACAGATTCTCGTACCAGGGGCGCCGCGCCGCCTGCGGTCCCCTCGGGGCGGCGGCGGAACCGGAGCCGTCCTGGACGAGGTAGCCGGTCTCCCCCGGCATGACGTAGTGCAGCTGCCGGCGGGCCTGCTGGCGTACGTACTCCGGGTCCTGCCACCGGGCCCGCTGCTCGCGCAGCCGGTCCAGCTCGGCACCGGCGTCCTGGGCCTTGCGGCGCTGTTCGGCGATGTCGGAGCGCTGGGAGATGTACTGCCTTATCGGGTACGCGAGGGCGACCACCAGGGAGCACATGACCAGCGCCAGCAGGGCGGCGCGGCCGGTGAGGCGGTTGCGGCGGGGCGGGCGGGCTCGGTAGACGCGGGCGGCGGCCTGCTCGCCGAGCGCCTTGAGTCGGGTCGCGGTCGAGAACCGGTCCGCGGGCACGTCGTCTCCCCTTCACTGACTGACGCCGGACTGCATCAAGCAGGTACGTCCCCGGCAACGGTACGGGACCGTCGCCGAGGACGTACGCAGGTGCTCGGCCGTAACGTCAGCCGATCAGCCGTGACTCAGTTCGCTGAGCGCGGCACCGATTCAGTTCGCTGAGCGCGGCACTGATTCAGTTCGCAGAGCGCTGCACTGATTCAGTTCGCAGAGCGCGGCACTGATTCAGTTCGCAGAGCGAAACCGCGGGAAGGCGGAGCGGCCGGCGTAGACCGCGGCGTCGTCGAGGATCTCCTCGATGCGCAGCAGCTGGTTGTACTTGGCGACGCGCTCGGAGCGGGCCGGGGCACCGGTCTTGATCTGGCCGCAGTTGGTGGCGACGGCCAGGTCGGCGATGGTGACGTCCTCGGTCTCACCGGAGCGGTGCGACATCATGCACTTGAAGCCGTTGCGCTGGGCCAGCTCCACGGCGTCCAGGGTCTCGGTCAGCGAGCCGATCTGGTTGACCTTCACCAGCAGCGCGTTGGCGGAGCCCTCCTCGATGCCGCGGGCGAGGCGCTCGGGGTTGGTGACGAACAGGTCGTCGCCGACCAGCTGGACCTTGGCGCCGAGCTTGTCGGTGATGACCTTCCAGCCGGCCCAGTCGTCCTCGAACAGCGGGTCCTCGATGGAGACCAGCGGGTAGGCCGCCACCAGCTCCTCGTAGTACTCGGTCATCTCGGCGGCCGAGCGGTCCTTGCCCTCGAACTGGTACTTGCCGTCCTTGTAGAACTCGGAGGCGGCGACGTCCAGCGCCAGCGCGATGTCCTGGCCGGGGGTGTAACCGGCTTCCTTGATGGCCTCAAGGATGAGGTCCAGGGCCTCGCGGTTGGAGCCCAGGTTCGGGGCGAAGCCGCCCTCGTCGCCGAGGCCGGTGGCCAGGCCCTTGGCCTTCAGGACCTTCTTGAGGGTGTGGTAGACCTCGGCGCCCCAGCGCAGCGCCTCGGAGAAGGACTCCGCGCCGATCGGCGCGATCATGAACTCCTGGATGTCCACGTTGGAGTCGGCGTGCGAGCCGCCGTTGAGGATGTTCATCATCGGCACGGGCAGCACGTGCGCGTTCGGGCCGCCGAGGTAGCGGAACAGCGGGAGGTCGCTGGCCTCGGAGGCGGCGTGCGCGACGGCGAGGGAGACGCCGAGGATGGCGTTGGCGCCGAGCGAGCCCTTGTTGTCGGTGGCGTCCAGGTCGAACATCGCCTGGTCGATCAGCCGCTGCTCGGTCGCGTCGTAGCCGACGAGCTCCGGGCCGATCTGCTCGATGACGGCCAGGACGGCCTTCTCGACGCCCTTGCCGAGGTAGCGGTTCGGGTCGCCGTCGCGGAGCTCGATGGCCTCGAAGGCGCCGGTCGAGGCGCCGGACGGCACGGCGGCACGGCCCGTGCTGCCGTCGTCGAGGCCGACCTCGACCTCGACCGTGGGATTACCTCGCGAGTCGAGAATTTCGCGGGCTACGACGACGTCGATGGACGGCACGTTGTCTCCTTCATGGGTGTCTGGAGTTCTGCAGCACGAGCCTAACGGCCCCGGCCGCGTCCGCTTGCCCTTGGCCCGCTCCGTGGGACGAAAAGATGCCCAAAGGCGCAGTTCACGGGATGTTTCGCCACATTGTTCGCTGAGCGGAGAAAAGTGCGGGACGCGGCTGGTCACGGCGGTGCGCGCCGCACCTCATGGAGAAGCCCCGCCGCGGCGCGCTGGGGGGAGTGGCGCGCCGGACGGGGCGGTCTCACGGAGGAACGGGGCCCGCGGCTTCGGCGGACGGGAGTCCCGGTGAGCGGACGGCTCAGATGCTGAGCTGCTGACCCGGGAAGATCAGGTTCGGGTTGCCGCCGATGACCGACTTGTTGGCCTCGTAGAGCGACTTCCAGTTGGTGCCGTGGGCCTTGGCTATCTTGGCCAGGGTGTCGCCCGCCTTGACGGTGTAGTCGCCGCCGCGCTCGGACTTCTTCGGGGCCGGCTGGGCCTTCTCGGCCTTGGGGGCGGCCGGGGCCTTCTTCACCTCGGGCTTGGCCTCGTCCTGCTTCGGGGCGGACTTGGTGGAGGTGTCGAGGTCGGGGGACGGACCACCGGAGGTCAGGCCGCCGGCACCGGCGCAGGACCAGGCGCCCGGGCCCTGGATGGCGAGGAGCTTCTCGGCGGCGGCGATCTGCTGGGCCTTGGTGGCCAGGTCGGCGCGCGCCGCGTACTGGGTGCCACCGGCGGCGGCCCAGCTGGAGTTGGAGAACTGCAGGCCACCGTAGTAGCCGTTACCGGTGTTGATCGACCAGTTGCCACCGGACTCGCACTGGGCGACCTTGTCCCAGGTGGCGACCGAGGCGGCGGAGGCGGACGTGGCGCCCATCAGCGGGACGGCGACGGCGGCACCGGCGACACCGGCGAGGGTGGCGACGCGGACGGCCTTGGAGGGACGACGGTGCTTGCCCTTGTTGATCAGCATGGTTCGTTCGTTTCCTCACCGACGCCTACGAGGTGAGCTGTCGGGTTCGGGCTGTGAGTCGCCCGGCCCGGCGCGCGTGGCGCACCTGGCTTCACCCCAAGCCGGCTGACCCGCTTTCACGGGCCTGACCGGCGCCTACCTTGGTTCCCCCGCTCCTGCCTTCGGCGCTTGCGCGTCAACTGCCTCCGACCACCGGCAGGATTCGGCGTGTGATCGAAGGGGCCCGCTTTGGCGAGCGGTCCTGACCGTAAGCAGTAATCCCCTTGGTGTTCAAACCCCACCTTCTGAACCAAGTTGACCGTTTTTGATCACGGGTTGGTCACATATCTGCAGGTGAGGGCCGTTATGGCAGCGGCGGGCGAATCCGCGCGCCCGCCGCCCAACGAGAGCCTTGTCTCACTTTCCCAAAGGGGACGAAGGCGGCGAACTAGCCCTCCGCATGCCCGAGATCGAGCCGCTGACCCGGCTGGATCAGGTTCTCGTCGGCCCCGATGACGCCCTCGTTGCGCTCGTAGAGCGCGGGCCAGCCGCCCGGCAGCCGGTGGGCCGCGGCGATGGCTGACAGGCTGTCACCCGGGCGCACGGTGTAGTCGCCGTCCGCCGGGCCCGTGCCGCGCCCGCCGTCGCCGCGCGAGGCGTGCCGGCCGCCGGGCGTCCGGTCGCCGTCGTCGCCCTCGTCCGGGTCCGCGTCGCCGCGGTGCTTGCCCTTGCCGGACGCCTGGCCGGGCGTACCGCCCGGGTCCGTGCGGTCGGCGTCGCCGGAGGGGTCGGCGGGACGGGAGGCGTCGTCGCCCTGGTCGTCGGGGGTGGCGGAGTCGGACGGCTCCGGGGTCTCTGGGGTGTCGCGGCCGTCGGACTCGGACGGCGCCGGCGTCTCCTGGGACGGCTCGTCGCCCGCGTCGCCGCGCGAGCCGTCGGACGACCCGTCGCGGGAGCCGCCCTGGGATCCGTCGCGGGACCCGTCGCCGCTCCCGTCACCGGACCCCTCGCCCTCGCGGTCGCCCTCATGGGCCTTGGAGTCGTCCGGGCCACTGGGCTCGTCGGACGAGCCGGTCGAGGGGGACCGGTCCCAGGGGGCCGGGTCGACGTCCTCGTCGGACGGGGTGGGCCGCGGCGTGCTCGTGCTGCCCGGGTCGACCTTCGGCGCACGGCCGTCCTTGGTGAGCCCGGCGTTGACCGCGCAGCTCGGCCAGGCGTCCGGGCCGCGGTCGTCGAGGATCGATTCGGCCACGGCTATCTGCTGGGCGCGGCTGGCGAGATCGGGGCGCGAGGCGTAGGCCCCGCCGCCGTAGTCGTCCCACATCTCCTGGGTCAGCTGCAGCCCGCCGTAGAAGCCGTTGCCCGAGGCGGCGCTCCACACCCCGCCGCTCTCGCACTGGGCGACCCGGTCCCAGGTCGCGGTGTCGGCGGCGTGTGCCCCACTGGCGGAGACCAGGGGCAGTGCGAGGCCCGCGCCGGTCACTCCCACCGTGACAAAGATGGCCGGTGCTTGACGGGGGCGACGGTGTCGGCCGTTCCCGGAACGCATGCGGATGCCTTTCGCGCGGCGGTTGAGTTGTTCGACGACCGTTCGATTCCCCACCCCATCGAGCGTCCGCTTATGCGGGTGCCCGCGTGAACGAATCGTGAATCCTTTCGACCGTCGGTCGAAAGGTAGCCGGGGTCACGGGTAGTCACAAGCCGGTGTAGCGCAGATCACGCGGAGGTCACGCTGCTGACGCTGCGTCACCTTCGATGGCGCCCCCGGTCAGGACCGCTCGGGCGTGAACTCCACCGGAAGGGACCGCAGTCCGCGCATGATGAGCCCGCCGCGCCAGCGCAGATCATCAGGATCCGTGGCAAACCGGATGTCCGGGAGCCGGGTCAGCAGCGTGGCGAGCGCGGTCTGCCCTTCGAGCCGGGCGAGCGGTGCGCCCAGGCAGTAGTGGATGCCGTGCCCGTATCCCAGATGCTGATTGTCACGTCGGGTCAGATCGAGAACATCGGGTTCGACAAAGCGTGACGGATCACGGTCCGCGGCGGCCAGCACCACCAGTACGGGATCGCCCTCGGCGATCCGCTGCCCGCCGAGCGTCAGATCCTGCGTCGCGAACCGCCAGGTCGCCAGCTCCACGGGCCCGTCGTAGCGGAGCAGCTCCTCGATGCCGGTGGTCAGCAGCTCGGTGTCGCCCGCCGCCATCGACTTCTGCAGCAGTTCGCGCTGGGCGGGGTGGCGCAGCAGCGCGTAGGTGCCGTTGCCGATGAGGTTGACGGTGGTCTCGAAGCCGGCGAAGAGCAGGATGAACGCCATCGCGGCGGCCTCGTTCTCGGTGAGGTGCTCGCCGTGGTCGGAGGCGCGGATCAGACCGGATATCAGGTCCTCGTCCGGCTCCGCCGTCTCCCCCAGGGACGCCCGCTTGCGGTGGATCAGCTCGGCGAGGTAGCCGCGCATCTTCTTCACGGAACGGGCGACCCCGCCGCGCGGCCCCCCGCCGTGGCGGATCATCATGCCCGCCCAGTCCCGGAAGTCGTCCTGGTCCTCGCGCGGCACCCCGAGCAGATCGCAGATCGCGTAGATGGGCAGCGGAAAGGCGAACTCATGGATCAGATCGGCCTCGCCGCGGTCGGCGAAGCCGTCGATGAGGTGGTCGGCCAGCTCCTGGACGCGGGGGGCGAAGGCCGCGACCCGGCGCGGGGTGAACGCCTTCGACACCAGCCGGCGCAGCCGGGTGTGGTCGGGCGGGTCGATGTTGAGCAGATGTGTCATCAGGTTGGCGCTGCGCTCGCCCGGGATGCCGACCTTGCCCTTGCCGTGCGCGGACTCGCTGTGGTGCACCGGGTTCTTCGACAGCCGGGCGTCGGCGAGCGCCTGCCGCGCCTCGGTGTAGCGGGTCACCAGCCATGCCTCGACGCCGCTGGGCAGCGCGGTCCGGTAGACCGGCGCATGCCGGCGCAGCCAGGCGTACGCGGGGTACGGGTCCGCGGCGAACTCCCAGGTGAACAGCTCGGGGGCCGGGCCGGCGGCCGCGGCGGACGACGTCACTGGGCAGCCCGTGGGCGGCTCGGCCCCGGCGCCGTCCGGCGCGCTCGCGCGGGAGTCGGCCGGTGCTTCGGCGGGGGCGGTGGGGTCAGGAGTGGCGTCCGGCTCGTCGTGCACCTTCCGACCGTAACCGGTGGGCGCACCACGGCGCGTCCCCCCGCCTCACGCGAGGTGCGGTGCCGGACGCCGCGGGCCCGGGGAGGTCGGAGAGACACCCCTACCCCGCCTGCACCCCCAGCCCCGCGAGGAACGCCACGGCCGCCGGCGACGGGCCGAGCCCGCTCCACACCACCCGCTCGGTGCGCTCCGGCGCCGGCCGCGCCCGCACGATGTGCAGCCCCGGCAGATCGGCGGCGATCGCCTCCGGCACCATGCCGATCCCCAGCCCGGCCCGCACCAGCTTCGCCAGGAACTCCACCGTGGTCACCTCGAACGCCACCTCCGAGGCCAGCCCCGCGGCCCGGAACGCCTCATCGCGCTGCCGCCGCGCCGCCGAACCCGCCGTGAAGTCCACGAAGGTCTCCCGTGCCAGCCGCGTCAGCGTCGTCCACTCCCGCCCGGCCAGCGGATGTCCCGGCGGCACCACCGCCACCAGCTCACCGCGCGCCAGCTCCCGCTCCCGTACGCCGTCGGTACGCGCACCGGGCACCAGCCCGACGAAGGCGACGTCCAGCGTCCCCTCCCGCACCTTCTCGATCAGCGGATCGCTCATCTCCATCTGCAGACTGACCCGCACCCGCGGATAGCGGCTGCGGAAGGCGCCCAGCTCGCGGGCGAGATCGACGGCCGCGACGGTCGAGATGGCGCCCACCGCCAGCCGGCCGCGTACCTCGCCGGTCGCCGCCGCCACCTCGGCGCGGGCCCGCTCGGCCGCCTGGAGCGCCTGCCGGGCGACCGGGACGAACGCCTCGCCGGCGGCCGTGAGCCGGACGCTGCGGCTGGTGCGGTCGAAGAGCCGGGCACCCAGCTCCTTCTCCAGCCGGGCGATCTGATGGCTGAGCGCGGACTGCACCACATGGCAGCGCTCGGCGGCCCGGGTGAACCCCCCGGTCTCGGCCACCGCGACCACGTACCTCATCTGCTGCAGCTCCATGCCCACCGATCCTAGGCGCATCGATCTCGATTCACGATGGATGAGATGACAACGATGTGTTGGACTCATCGACGGCGGGGCCCCAGGCTGGGAGACGCCCGCCGCCACAGTGGCCGCGGCGCATCACGGGGAGGTCGTCCATGGAACCCGAACAGGGACCGGAACCGCGCCGACTGGGCCGCGGCACCCTGCTGCTGATGTCGGTCGCCACCGGCCTGTCCGTCGCCGGCAACTACTTCGCCCAGCCCCTCCTGGGCACCATCGGCCACGACCTGCACCTCTCCGCCGCCACCGCCGCACTGGTGGTCACCGTCGCCCAGGTCGGCTACGGCCTCGGCCTGCTGCTGCTCGTCCCCCTCGGCGACCTGCTGGAGCGCCGCCGTCTCGCGGTGACGCTCTGCGCGGCCACCGCCGTGTTCCTGACCGTCACGGCGAGCGCGCCGAACGCCGCCCTGCTGCTGACCGGTACCGCCCTCACCGGCCTGGCCTCGGTCGCCGCGCAGGTCGTCGTGCCGTACGCGGCGACCCTGGCGGCCCCCGCCGAGCGCGGCCGGACCGTCGGCACCGTCATGACCGGACTGCTGCTGGGCATCCTGCTGGCCCGTACGGCCGCCGGGCTGCTCACCGAGCTGGGCGGCTGGCGCACCGTCTACTGGGTCAACGCCGCCCTGATGCTGCTGATGGCTCTGCTGCTGCGGCTCCGGCTGCCGGCCCTGCGCACCACGGCCGGACTGCGCTATCCGGCGCTGCTGCGCTCGACGCTGGCGCTGTTCGCCCAGGAGCCGGTGCTCCGGCGGCGGGCCGTACTGGGCGCGCTGACCTTCGCGGGCTTCTCCGTGCTGTGGACCGCGGTGGCGTTCTTGCTGTCCGGCCCGGCGTACGGCTGGCAGGAGTCGGCGATCGGGCTGCTGGGGCTGGTCGGGGCGGCCGGTTCGCTGTCCGCGTCGATGGCGGGGCGGCTGGCGGACCGCGGCCTGGCACACCGCGTCACCGGCACCGCGGCGTTCCTGCTGCTGGGCTCGTGGGGCCTGCTGGCCGCCGCCGGCGGGGGCGGCGCCTGGTCGCTGGCGGCGCTGCTCGCCGGGGTGGTCGTACTGGACCTGGCCGCCCAGGCGGTCCACGTCAGCAACCAGAACCTGGTCTACGGGGTCCGCCCCGAGGCCCGCAACCGCCTCAACTCGGCCTATATGACCAGCTACTTCGTCGGCGGGGCGGCGGGGTCGGCACTGACGTCGGCGGTGTGGGGCGCGGGCGGCTGGGGCGGGGTGTGCGTCCTGGGGACGGGGCTGGCGGTGGGCGTCGTGGCGGTGTGGACCTTCGACCGGCTGCGGCCGGTGCCGTCGGGCGGACGGCGGACGGCCGTGTCCGTCCCGGAGCCGGAGCCGGAGCCGGCGGTCACTCGTTGACCGTCCCGGCGGGCCCTCGCCGCTCGGCCAGGGCCCGTTCGGCGCCTGGGTGCCCCATCTCTGCGGCCCTGCGGTACCAGCCCAGGGCCGTCGCCCGATCGCCCTGCCGCTCGGCCAATTCGGCCAGACGGAAGGCGCCGTAGGCGTCGCCCTGCTCCTGGCCCTTGAGGTACCAGTCCCTGGCCTCGTCGGCGCGGCCGTGCGTTTCGAGGAGTACGCCGAGGTTGACGACGTCCAGGCCCCGGCCTCCCGCGAAGAACTCCACGGCCTCGTCCAGGGTGTCGATGCGGTTGTTCGCCCCGGGCCTGAGCGCTTCAGCAGCCTCTGCGTCGCCCGCGTCGGCCGCGCGGCGCAGCCAGACATCGGCCATCATCGGCTCCTTCCACAGCATGTGGAGCTGGGCAAAGCTCAGGGCGACCGGGGCATACCCGGCATTGGACGCGTCCAGATAGCAGCTGAAGGCATCGTCGGTGTCCCCGGCACCCAGCAGGTGGTCCCCCAGCAGATGCGCGGCCTCCGCGCTCCCGCCCTTCTGTCCCGCCGACAGCCACTTGTTCGCCCGCTTCCGCAGCACCTTGCCCAGCAGCGTCGCCGCCTCGGCGTCCCCCGCCTCGGCGGCCTGCTCCAGATACGGCTCGGCGCGCCTGCCCTCGCCCCGTGCGGCGAGCATCCGTCCCAGCCGGCCCGCGGACCCCGCCTGGCCCGCCTCCGCCGCACGCCGGAACCATTCCTCGGCCTCCTCCCCCTCACCGAGGGATTCCGCGAGCAGGCCCAGGTTGTGCAGGGCATGGCTGTCGCCTTCGTCTGCGGCGCGCCGGAAGGCCGCACGCGCCCCCGCCGCGACCTTCGCGAAGTCCCGCGCCTCGTCCTCGCGGGCCGCTTCCAGGGCGCAGCCCCAGACCTGGCCGTCCACGGCCGGGAAGGTCTCGTGCCGGGCCGCGGCCTCGACGAGGAAGGGCGCGGCCCGCCAGGTGTCGCCGGTGACGTGGACGAGCAGGCGCAGCCCGTGCCGCGGCTCGGCCGCCCAGGCGAGGGCGTCCGCCACCGACTCGCGGTCCATCCCGGTCACGTCCGCGTAGCCCTCGTGCACCTTCAGCAGCAGGTCCATGGGCAACGGCCCGTCGAGTCCGCAGCGGGCCAGGTCGAGGGCCGCCCGCACCAGGGCGTGGCCGCGCGGATGCCGGTCGGCCCGGCGGGCGCGCCACCACTCCTCCCAGAGCAACGGGCCCAGACCGAGGTACGCCGCGAGGCCCTCCGCTCCGCCCGAAGCCACCGCTGCGATCAACCGGAAGTCCCCCGTGCGCCCGGCGCTCTGTGCCAGCAGGGCCCGCTCGGCCGGACTCCACTCCCGTGCCAGCTCCACCGTCCGCGCGAGGTCGAGCACCCGGCCGTGCGGCTCATGGCGGTGCTCGTCGTACGCCTCGTCCCGCATGGTGGCGAGTACGACCACCCGCAGGGCGCTCAACTGCGCCAGCAGCCGCGGCTCCAGCCCGCCCTCGCCGAGGTGCCCGTCCAGGTCGTCCAGCCATACCGCGTACCGCCCCGGGCGCCCCTGCAGGAGCGCGGGCAGCCCCCGCAGATCCGCGCCCCGGGCCGGCGCGTACACCCGGAAGCCGTCGAGCTGGTCGGCCAGCGCCGCCAGTGCCGTACGCGACTTGCCGGCGAACGGCTCCCCGAGCACCAGCACCAGTCCGCCCCGCGTACGGGCCTGTGCCACGGCCGCGTTCAGTTCGCGGTCACGGTCGCGGCCGACGTACGGCGGAAGCGGGGGCAGGCCGGATTCCCGGTGGGTCGGCCGCACCCCCAGCGCCAGGGGATCCGCGTCCCCGGCTGCGGGCCAGCTCTCGGGGTCGATGAGCGTGCCCTGGTGGTACACGGGAGCCTGCACGGTGATCGCGCCGACCGAGCCCGCCTGGATGACGCTGCCCTGGGTGCCGCCGGAGAGGGTGTTGTGCACACCGGGGCCGGTATGAGGGCCGCTCGGGAGTGCGTCGTACCCCACCGGCAACTCCCCCAACTCCGCCAGGATGGCGCGCAGTTCCCCGGGTGCCTCGGGGTCGATCGTCAGCAGGTTGCGCAGGCTCAGCTCCACAGACCGGGCGGACACTCCGCCCTTCCCACGCCCCTCGGGAAAGTTGAGGTCGTACCTGGAGAACAGCTCCCTGACCCGTAACCGCACATCCGCCCAGGCATCCGTGCCCGCGGCCTCTGCCAGCGCCATCGCCGCATCGGCCGCCAGCTCCCGCAACTCCCGCTCCACCGCGCCCCCTCAGCCCGCCCGTCCCCCAACGGTACTAATCCGCACCGCCCTCGGCGGCCACTACGGCATCCCGATAGGCCCGCGCCGCCGCCCGCAGCGCCGCCTCGGGGTCCACCCCCTCGGCCTCGGCCCGTACCGCCATCGCCAGCAGCTCGTAGCCGATCCCCGCACCGGTCGGCAGGGCGACGTCGAGGCCCGCCGTGCGCACCCGCGACGCCAGCTTCGCCGCGAGCGCGAGTCCGGGCTGGCCCAGCGGAACGCCCTCGGTCACCGACTCGCGCTGCTTCTCCTCGGCCTTCGTCCGCAGCCAGTGCGCCTTGACGTCCTCCGGGGTCTGCGCCGTCTCCTCCCCGAAGACATGGGGGTGGCGGTGGATGAGCTTCTCCACGATCGTGCCCGCCACGTCGTCGATGGAGAACGGCTCGTCGGGGTCGTCCTGGGCGATCCGGGCGTGGAAGACGACCTGGAGGAGTACGTCCCCCAGCTCCTCGCGCAGCTCCACCCGGTCGCCCGCCTCGATGGCCTCGACCATCTCGTACGCCTCCTCCAGGCCGTACTTGGCGAGGTCCTGGTGGGTGCGGATGCTGCTCCACGGGCACTGGGCGCGGATCTGGTCCATGACCTGGACGAGGTCGAGCAGGCGGGCCCCGGGCAGGTCGTAGGAGCCGGGCAGCAGCTCCAGGTCGGGCATGGTCTCCCGACCCGAGCCGGCCAGCCGGGCCAGGCCGTCGGTCAGCGCGCTCTCCCCCTCCGCGGAGGTCAGGACCACGGCCGTACGGCCCTCGGGCACGCAGTAGTCCACCAGTTCACGGGCGCTGGGGGCGGCGATCTCGACGTCGATGCCGGTCTCGCGCAGATAGGGCAGCTGCGGATGGCCGGCATCGGCGCACAGCACCCGCTCGGCCGTACGCAGCACCTGCCATGCGGGCCAGGACAGGAGCCCGGGGGCGACCCGGTGGCTGGTGGTGAGCAGGACCAGGCGTCCGGTGCCGGTGCCCTGGGGGCGGGCGTCGGCGCCGGAGTCGGCGGCAGAGGCGTCAGCGTTCACGCATCGAACGTAACGCACCCCACCGACACCGCCCGGCGCCGGTCGGCGCTCCCCGCCCGGCGCCTGCGGGGAGCGCGGCGGGACGCGGGTCCCGCGGGGCGGCGGCGCTCAGACCTGCTGCCGCACCGGCTCCGTCGTGATCCACGGTTCCTTGGTCTCCCCCAGGATGACCTGCTGGTCGTCCCACTTCCCGAACCGCGGATTGACGTCGATGCCCAGCGAGCGGGACGTCGCGGCCAGCGCCTGGGCCAGCTTCCGCTGCCCCTCCGGCGTGCCCCGGTCCGCGCCCAGGTGCTTGGCGACGCCGTCCAGCAGCAGTTGGTTGCGCACCGTGCCGTCGGCCTCCTGTGGCGCGATGCCCTGCTGGAGCCACATCGCCTTCAGCCGCTCCGCGCCGCCGGCCTGCTTCTCGGCCTTGGACCGCCACTGCTGGATGTCGCCGCGGGTGACCGTCACCCCGGCGTCCTTGGCGCTGCGCGCCAGCACCTCGTCGAAGATCATGCCGTTGAGGGTGGCCAGGCTCAGCCGCCCGGTGTTCATGATCAGCTGGGCGCCCTGCGGGGACTTGGCCTGCGCGGCCCGTACGTCCTTCACCTTCGCCTGCAGCTGCGCGACGGTGATCCGCTTCCCGTCCACGATGGCCGCGGCACCGGGGTGCGCCTCGCTCCCGCAGGCGGCGAGCAGCGGGGCCGCCACCAGCAGGGCGGCGGTGGCGGATACGGAGAGCGCTGTCCTACGGCGGAACACATGGCCTCCCGGCAGATCGTGCGACGGAGTCTCGACCTTGAGTGATCGATGCTAAGGAGTCGTCGTGGCCCAGGCCACTGCTTCGGCCAACGATCTGGACGGGGGTCGGTTTCTCCAGCCTCAGAGAGGCAGCTTCCCGCGCTTGACGGCGGAGACGAACGACGACCAGCTCTCGGCCGGGAAGAGCAGTGCCGGGCCGGTCGGACGCTTGCTGTCGCGTACGGGCACGTCGGCGTGGCCACGGGCGACTTCAAGGCATTCACCTTGACCGCCACCGCTGTAACTGGACTTGTACCACCCGATGAGGGTCGACGAGTCGGAGACCGTGTGCTCACTGCTGACCATGCGCGTGTTCCTCTGCTGCCGCCCTGACGAGGGCCAGTGACTCCTGTTGCGACAACGCGTCGCTCAGGGCCAGAGCGTAGGCGGTCTGGCAGGTGCTCACCAGGGCCGGATCATCCATGAGATTCCCGCTCAGGAAGCCCTCGACATAGGCCGCTGGGGCGGAGTCCTCGAAGCTCATCAGCGTGAGCAGACTCTCCATGAGCGAATGCGCCCCAACGCCGTACGGAATGACGTGCAGGCGCAGCCGCCCGGCCTCCGCCGTGTCTGCGATCTTGCCCAGCTGTTCCGCCATGACCAAGGGGCCGCCGACGCTGCGCCGTAGTACGGCCTCATCCAGCAGTGTCCAGACGACCGGCTGCGTCGGCCCATCGAGAATCCGACGACGCTTTGTTCGGATGACAACGGCCTCGTCAAGTGATTCGGCAGTGTGATTCGGCCGGTATGCACGGAAGAGGGCACGCGCGTAGTCGTCGGTCTGAAGCACACCGGGGATCAGCGAGAGCGCGAACTGCTGGATCAGCGTGGCCTGTTGCTCCAACTCGGCAGCCGCAGCGAAATGGTCGGCGTACTTCGACTCCAGATCCTCCAGCCACCGCACGAAGAAGCCGTCCGTCCCCAACGCCCGGTCGATCCGCGCCGCGTCATCCGGTTTGGGCAGCCGGCGCCCGGCCTCGAAATGAGAGATCAACGTGGGCGAGCACACCACGAGCTCACTCAGTGCTTCCTGCGTCATTCCAGCGGCTACACGGCGGAGCCTCAGCTCCTCCCCGTACTTCTCCCTGGGGGTACGTGGCCTGCGGTCGATCTCCATGGGCTGGCTCCCCGAGTTGATAGGTGCGTTGTCAGGCTCGCCCTACTAGCAGCGTAGCCAGAACGACCTCGACTCTGTGAGGGAAGCGCCACACAGCGTGATGAAACGCAGGACCCTCGCGACCGGCGTGCACCGGCCCGAGGGCGTGGCCACCAACCCCCTGGAGGTTGACGACATGACCGAGCCTATCCAACGGCTCATCGCACTGCTGTTGCGATGGCTACTGCCCTCGTCGGGCCGACACCGCGCAGGCGCCCCGCCCGCATCAGCACAGAGCGGAGGAGCGCCGACATTCGCGCCCTTCAGCTCCTCAAGTCGCCCGGCGCTGCTATCGGCCCGCGACGAAGGCGCGCCCCTAGTCCGCCCGTACGTTCTGTCTCCCGAGGAATGGCAGGAATGGCAGGAACGGCGGGAGCGGCGCTTGCAGCGCGGACGCCGGCGGGCGCTGTGGCTGGCCGTGCACGGGTACGACGCCGAGCCGCGCCGGATTCACGGTGTGGAGGTGGCGGGTTGATGCCCCGCATCTGCCGCCCCGTTCACCTGGGGGAACCAGTAACAGAGCCCGATCCCGAGCCGGCTGCCGGGTGCGATGTGTGCGGGGCCCTGGCCGCGCAGCGCGCGAAGGCCTACGCCCTAGGAGACAGGTCGAAGGTGACCGACTGCAACGTCGAGATCAGCCGCCATCCGCATCCGAAGGCGGTGCGTTGCAAGCAGTGAGCGCGAGTGCCAAGACCGCGGCCGAGGCGGCAGGCCGAGCCGTGAACTTCGTACGCATGATGCGTCGTCCCCCGTCATGGGAATCGCCCGTTCCGGCGAGCGCGGAGGACCATGACTCGCGGCTGAACTCCGTGGTGCGGTGTGGGTTCTTCGCCGTTTCGGACCGCTCAGCCCTGCACCTGGCTCAGCCAGTACAGCGTGCGGCGCAGTTCCTCCGGGAAGGCGTGGTGCGGGCCGTGGAGGCGTTCGGCGTCGTAGAGGAGGCGGGAGAGGGTCTCCTGGGCGGCGCCGCGTTCGCCCTGGGCCAGTAGCAGGTGGCCTATGGAGCGGCGGATTTCGAGCGGGCGGATGGGGTCGTCGGCGTAGTGCTCGAAGTACGGGAGCAGCGCGCGGTACTCCTCCAGGGCCTGGGCGACCTCGCCGAGTTGTTCCAGGCACTGGGCGGCCTCGTAGTGGAACTGCAGGGCCTGGCGGGTCGCGCCCGCCCCCGATTCCTGGCCGAACTCCTCGGCGAGGATGCGGAGTTCGGGCAGGGCGCGGCGGTACTGGCCGTCGTCCATGAGGGTGGCGGCGTACTGCTTGCGCAGGGTGCGGACGACCGGGGAGTGCGCGCCGTGGCGTTCGGCGGCGGCGGGCAGGATGCCGCCGAGGATGTCCACGGCGCGGGTGATCCGGCCCTGGTCGAGCAGGCTCTTGACCTCGTCGACGGCGGACGCGACGTCCGGCCCCGGCGCGGGGGAGGAAGGGGAGGAAGCAGAGGAGGGGGCCGGGCTGGGGAAGGGAGTTGCGGCGGAGGTCCAGGCGCCGGGGTGGGGGGCGGAGGAGAGGGCGACGGAGGTGCGGGGGTCGGGGTCCGGGCGGGCGGGGCCGGTGGTCACGGGGGCGCCGGGCTCGGGGGCCGGGACCAGCGGCGTGGACAGTGCCGTCGGCGTCGGGGCCGGGGCGGGGCCTGCCGTGGAGCGTACGGGCCAGGGAGCGTGGGGCTGGCGGAAGGGGCGGGTGGGGTCCATCGGGGCGAGCGGGGTGGCGGGGCCCTGGGCGGCGTGCGGGCCCGTGGCGGCGGCCGGCAGCAGGGGGGCCAGCGCCCGGTAGACCTCCTGGGCGTCCGCGGGGCGGGCCTCGGGGTCCTTGCGCAGGAGGTGCAGGACGAGGGCTTCGAGGGCCTCGGGGACGTCGGGGCGGAGCTTGCGTACCGGGACGGGCTCCTCGTGGAGGTGGCGGTGCAGGACGCCGAGGGCCGTGGAGCCGGCGAAGGGGACCTCGCCGCTGAGGAGTTCGTGGAGCAGGATCCCCAGGGCGTAGAGGTCGGTGTGCGGGCCCACGGCGCCGCCCATCGCCTGCTCGGGCGCCATGTAGGCGGGGCTGCCGATGGGCGAGCCGGTGTGGGTGAGGCGGGTGGTGTCGGTGTCCAGCGCGGAGGCGATGCCGAGGTCGAGGATGACCAGCGAACCGTCCGGGCGGATCATGACATTGCGGGGCTTGAGGTCGCGGTGGACGATCGGGACGGCGTGGACGGAGGCCAGCACGGCGCACAGCTGCGCGGCGACCGAGACCGCCCAGGGCCACGGGTAGGGGTCGTGCTCGGCGAGGTGGTCGGACAGGTCGGCGCCCTCGACGTACTGCATGACCAGATAGAGGTCCTCGTCGTCGCTGCCGGCGTCGTGGACGGTGACCAGGCCGGGGTGGTCGACCTGCGCGGTGACGCGGCACTCGCGGACGAAGCGGCGGCGCATCTCCTCGCCGTCCGGGGTGCCCGCCACCCGGTCGGGGCGCAGCAGCTTCACGCCGACCCGGCGGTCCAGGCGGCGGTCGTAGCCGATCCAGACCTGGCCCATCCCGCCCTGCCCGAGCAGCGCGGAGAGTTCGTAACGCCCGCCGATGACCCGGCCGTTCACCGCCCCTCCTCCTTGCGGAGGTAGTCGCTGAGTTCGTCCAGCTCGGCCCGTACGCGGTCGATGCGCTGCGGCTGCGGGCGCTCCTGGGGCGCGGCGTAGGGGTTGGCGGGCGCCGGTGCGGGGCGGGCCGGGGGCGCGGGCAGCCGGGTCTCGGTCATGGCGTACGGGTTGACCGGGGCCGCTCCGTGCGCGACGTAGGGCTGGGTCTCCTGGGCGTACAGCGGGAGCGGCGCGGGCGGTTGCGGCGGGCCGTAGGAGGGCGCGGCCGGCGCCGGGCCGGGGTGGCCGACCGCCGGGCCGTGGGCGGTGGCCTGCGCGGCGCGGATGTCCACGGCCAGGTAGTAGGCGACCGCCGCGGCGATCTGGATCAGCAGCAGCCCCACCCCGAGGTTGGTGCGCCAGTCCGTCGTGTCGTAGCCGGTGATCAGCGCGCAGGCGGCGACGATCGCCACCAGGTCGCCGGCGAACAGCCACCAGCCCAGCCGTCCGCGCCGCACGATCGCGGCCCGCAGCAGCGGCGCCCAGGACAGCAGTCCCAGGCTGAGCACCGCGGCGGCCACGAGGACCACCCGCAGCGCGATGACCGTCCCCCGCGCCGGGGGACGGTACGGCGAGTGGGCGGGCACAGGGCCGTGCATTACTGCTCCTGACGGATCGGGCATGGCGGACGAGGCGGTCTCCGTAGCGGCCCGTGGGGTCGGCGCCACCCCCTCGCGCGGGCGGGCACGGCGCGCATACGTGCTTGCGAGCGTATAGACGACGACGCGCGCGCGTGCGGGGTTGCGCGGAATGGCCCGGCCGGCGGCCCGCCCCGGGAGACGCCGTCGCGCCGTTCGCCCCGTATGCCTCTCCGCTTTCCCCGTATGCCTGCCGGCTTGCCCGGTATGCCGGTCCGTCGGCTCAGTCCGGGCTGACCGACCCGTCCGTCAGCCCGTCGTACAGCCCCCGCACCAGCTGCTCGCCCAGCCGCGATGCCAGCCGCAGCGCCTCCTCGAAGGTCGCCAGGTCGCTGAACCGGCGGCCGTAGCGGCGCTGTTCGGCGAGCGGCAGACGGGGCAGCTGCAGGCGGCGGACGTCGAGCCGGGTGGCGGTGGAGGCGTAGCTGCTGGCCTGGCGGTTGTTGGCGGTGCCGCGCAGGAAGCCGGCGAGGAACCAGGGGTCGACGGCGGCCGGGTCGGGCCGCAGCAGGGTGAGGTTGCGGCCCAGGGCGGCCCCGGCGGTGGCGTCGTCGACGACCCGGGCGACGGCACCGCCGCCGAGGACGGGGACGACGACGTCGCCCGCCCGGACCAGGACCGGTTCCTCGGCGGGCCCGGTGGCGGACGCTTCGGGGAGGGTGCCGGAGGGGGCGCCGCCGGCGATGACGTCGTGGTCGGTGAGCACCGCGGGCGCTCCCTCGGCGGATGCCGTGCCGGCGCCGCCCGAGCGCAGCACCAGGGCGCCGGAGCGGGCGAGTTCGCCGACGGTGGTCAGCGGCCAGCGCGCGCTGCCGGTGAGGTCGGGGAGGGTGTCGCCGGCCTGGGGGCGCGGGGTGAGCTCGGTGGTACGGGCGAGGGTGGCGGTCAGCCGGTCGCGCACCCGGGCGAGTTCGGCGGGGCCGCCGGCCGCGGCGGGCGGCGGGAGGTGCCGGGCCGGGGCGAGGTCGACATCGTCGTCGAGGAGGTCGATGGCGGCCAGCGACCGCCGCACACCGGGCACTTCCTCGATGCCGCCGTCGCGGTCGAAGACCTGCCATGCCTCGACGGCGGTGGTGTGGACGGTCTGCCAGTCGGGCTTGTCGCGGCCGGCGGTCTGGCCGGTAGCGGCGCCGGTAGCCGAGTCCGCGGTGTCGACGACGAGCAGCTGCGGGGTGGGCGGAGCGCCGCCCCCGGGCTTGCGCAGCACCCACAGGTGCAGCGGGACGCCGTTGGGCGGGGCGGCGCCGGCGGGCAGCGCGATGACGGCGCGCAGCGCGCCGCGGCGCAGCAGGTCGGCGCGGATCCGGCGGCCGGAGCGGCGGGAGGCGACGGCGGGCGGCATGAGCAGGACGGCGGTGCCGCCCTCGCGCAGCCGGGCCAGCGCGTGCTGGACCCAGGCCAGTTCGGACTCCGTACGGGCCGGGAAGCCGTACTCCCAGCGGGGGTCGTAGGCGAGTTCGTCATGGCCCCAGTTGCGTTCGTTGAACGGCGGGTGGACCAGGACGGCGTCGGCGGCGAGCTGCGGGAAGGCATCGGCGCGCAGGGTGTCGGCGGCGCGCACCCGGACCTGGGCGCCGGGTACGTCCAGGGCGAGGCGGAGCGCGCTGAGCGCGGCGAGGTCGGGGTCGGCCTCCTGGCCGTGGAGGGTGACGGGGGCGCCGGCGGGGTCCGCGGCGTCCTTCGCGGCGCGTTCCTGGGCGGCGGTCAGCAGCGCGCCGGCACCGCAGGCCGGGTCGAGGACGGTACCCAACGGGCCGGCCAGGGCGGCGAGTTCGGCCATCAGCGCGGCCGGTCCCGGCGGGGTCAGGGTGTACTGCCGGGGGTTGGCGTCCAGGTGGCGGCCGAGCAGGAAGGCGTACGCCCGGTCCGCGCCGTCGACGGCGGCGAGATCGCCGGTGGCCCGTACGAGCGCGGCCGACGGGGCGAGCGCCTCGCGCGTCAGCCCGCCCACGGGGTGCTCGGCGCCGAGCCGGGCGACGAGGACGGAGTCGAGCATCGCGGGCAGTACGCCGGTCAGCTCGGCGTCGTCGGTGGCGGCGCGCAGCTGCCGCCAGGCCGAGGGGCGGTCGCGGACCAGCAGGAGTACGGCGCCGGCCTGCCGCAGTGCGGCCGCGGCGCCCGCGGGGTGTCCGACCAGCTGCTGCCAGACCCGTTCACGCAGCGGGACCTCGGCGAGCTTGCCCTGGTCGCGCAGCCACTGCTCGATGTCGCGGAGGGCGAAGGCGGGGCTGGTCTCGGTGCCGCCGACGGGCTTGGGGAAGTCCGCGTGCCGCCGCCGCCAGTTGCTGACCGCGGCGCGGCCGACGCCGGCGAGCCGGGCGATACCGGCGGCGGTCACCTCGGTCGGACGGCCCGCCTCGGCGGCGTCCGTCGCCGAGGTGTCCGTCGCGCTGTCCGGTGCTGCGTAGTCCGGCACCTGGCTGACTCCCATCCGCGTGACCCCCGACCTCCCGTGACCCCCGACTCTGTGTCGGCAAGCATACCCATCATCGAACAACCTCCCCCTTCACAGCGTGAACAAACCATTCACAGGTCTTCATGTTGACTCGGTTCACAGCCTCTGCTCTTATTGACCCATCGCTTCAGCGGAATTCGCATCGAGTGCCCGGAAGGGGCCCCTACGCATGTCTCAGCAGATGCACTACCAGCCCACCCCCCAGGGGCCGACCGGCCACGCCCACCAGGCGCCCCGCAACGGGCTCGGCGTCGCCGCCCTGATCCTCGGCATCATCGGCGCGCTCAGCGGCATCCCGATGATCCTGTTCTGGCTGGCCGGGCCGCTCGGCCTGCTGGCCCTGATCTTCGGCCTGGTGGGCATGAGCCGGGCCAAGAAGGGCCAGGCCACCAACAAGGGCGTGGCGATCACCGGCACGATCCTGGGCGCCCTGTCGCTCATCCTCGCGATCGTCGGAGTCATCGTCACCGTGCTGGCGGTCAACAAGGCCGTCGACGAGGTGAACCAGGAGTTCGACAAGCAGTCGGGCAGCAGCAGCAACATCAAGGACCTCGGCGCGGGCAAGGCCGCGAAGTACAACAACGGCCTTGAGGTCACCGTCTCGAAGCCGGCTCCGTACACCGTCGACAAGAACACCCTCATCAGCGGTCACACCGAGGGCAACAAGTCCTGGAAGGTCACCGTCACGCTCAAGAACACCGGCAGCAAGGCGGCCACCAACCCGCTCATGTCGACCGACGCGGAGGCCGACGGCAAGAAGGCCGAGGAGGTCGCCGACGACAAGCACGGCATCCTCCACCACGACTGGGAGAAGACGCTCGACCCCAACGAGTCCGACAGCGTGGACATGGTCTTCGACGCTCCGCCGACCGCCAAGCAGCTCGACATCAAGATCACGCCGGACCTGCTGCTCGACCCCGCGAACTGGAAGCTGGCCCTCTGAGCCGCCCGGCTCCCCCGCGCCCTCCCCTTCCTCCCCGACGGCCCGGCACCGCGACCCCGCGGTGCCGGGCCGTCGGCCGTCCGCCTCCGGGAACGGGCGGCACCGCAGCGCCGTCTCACCCACTGCACGGCCGGCACCGCGCACCACCGCCGGGCCGCCCGCACCGCCGGTTCGAGTATCTTTCCGGCAGTTGACAGTGAGTGAGGACCCTGATGGACACGGCCGCAGCAACGGCCGGGGGCGGACCCGGACCGATCCTCGGGGAGGGCGGCGCGACCGTGCCACCGCCCCGGACCGCCGGCCCGGCCGCGCCCACCGCGACCGCCCCCATACCCCCGGGCGACCGCGGCCCCCTGCGCCGCGCCGCCCAGCGCCTTCGCACCCGCACCGCCCCGTTGCGCGCGCCCCGATGGGACCCCTACTGGACGGCCGCGTTCTTCTTCCTCTGCTTCGCCCTGCTGTCGGTGTCCCGCTTCCGCGGCATGTCCAGCTCCTCCTGGGACCTGGGCATCTTCGAACAGGCCATACGGGGCTACGCCCACTTCCAGGCCCCGATCGTCGACCTCAAGGGCCCCGGCACCAACATCCTCGGCGACCACTTCAGCCCCGTCCTGGTCGTCCTGGCCCCCTTCTACCGGCTCTTCCCCTCCCCCCTGACCCTGCTGATCGCCCAGGCCGCCCTGTTCGCGCTCTCCGCGCTCCCGGTCACCCGCGCCGCCGCCCGCTACCTGGGCCGCCTCCCGGGACTGGCCATCGGCCTGGCGTACGGCACGTCCTGGGGCGTGCAGAAGGCCGTCGACTTCGACTTCCACGAGATCGCCTTCGCGCTCCCGCTGATCGCCTTCGCCCTCGAAGCGGTGCTGCGCGGCCGCTGGACCGCCGCGGTGTGCTGGGCCGCGCCCCTGGTGCTGGTCAAGGAGGACCTGGGCGTCACCGCCGCCACCATCGGCGCGCTGGCCCTGCTGCGCACCCGCCGCGCCAGCCCGCTGCCCATCGCGCTGGTCGCCTTCGGCCTCACCGCCACCGCCCTGACCCTCGGCCTGCTGATCCCGGCCTTCAACGGCTCCGGCTCCTACGACTACTGGAGCAAGTTCGGCGCCGACGGCCAGGGCGCCACCATCCCCCTGGGCACCGCCCTGCGCACCACGTTGTGGGTCCTGCTGCCCACCACCGGCCTGCTCGCCCTGCGCTCCCCGCTCCTGCTGGTGGCGCTGCCCACCCTCGGCTGGCGCTTCCTCTCCCACGAGCCCCACTACTGGGGCATCGACTGGCACTACAACGCCGTCCTGATGCCGGTGGTCTTCCTCGCCCTGGTCGACGCCCTGCCCCGGGCCCGGGTCTCCGCCCGCCCCTGGCTGCGCTCCTACGCCCACCACCTGCCGGCCGCGGCACTGGCCGCCGCCCTCGCCCTGTCCACCACGCTCCCCCTGGCCCGCCTCACCGAGCCCGCCACCTACCGCACACCGGCGTCCGTCACCGCCGCCGAACGGCTGCTGGAGCAGATACCCGACAACGCGACCGTCGAGTCCGACATCCGCCCGCTGAGCCGGCTGACCCAGCGCACCCGGGTCTTCTGGACCGGCGACACGGACGGGCTGGCGCCCGACTACGTGGCCCTGCAGCTCCGCGACAACCGCACCCCCCGCCAGGCCCTCGCCGACGCGATGGCCCGCCACCCGAAGTCGACGTACGTCATCGTCGGGGGCGCGGCGGACCTGCTGGTCCTGCGCCGGACGTCCGCGCACTGACCCATGCCCCCGGCCCCCTCCCCGATCAGCTCCACGTCATGGTGATCTCGCGCCCGAAATTGAGGTATCCGGCGCGCTGGAAGGCGTTCGCCATCGGGACGTTGCCCAGGTCCGTGGACGCGCGGATGCGGGGGACGTCCTGCTCGGCCAGGATGCGGGTGCCCTCGGCCAGAAGGTCGTCGACGTAGCCCCTGCCGCGGTGCGCGGGAAGCACCGCGATGTAGGCGATGATCGGGTGGTAGCCGTTGTGGGCGGGGAGGACGAACCCCACTGGTTCTCCGTGGGGCAGCGTGGCGATCCGCCACCAGTCCCGCGGGCTCGTGTAGCGCGCGAGCTCGTCCTCATAGTGCTTGACGGCCGCCTCCTGGGCGGACATCCGGGTCAGGTCGGCACGGCCGTGCGCGTCCAGCGTGCCGTCCAGAACCGAGGCCATCAGAGCCACGAGTTCCCCGGCATCGCGGATCGGCCGGAACGCAAGGCGCCCGCTGGGCTTGGGGACCGGCGGTTCCGGACGCCGTTCCATCCGCAGCCGTTCGACGAAGAGCCGGGCACCGGTCCGTTCCAGCACCGTCATGCGGTCCTCGACGGCTCGTCTGGTCACGGTGTTCTCACGCCAGTCCGGCGCGACCAGACGGCTGTACTCAGGCGGCCGCGCCCCGTCCGGGAGGATGGCGGCCATGGCAGTGCGCACAAGTCGCACTCCGACGTCCATGCGATCGGGGCTCGGGGCGTGCTCGTCGATGTCGAGGATGTCCAGGATGACGGGTGTATCGCCGCCGGGGCGGCTCCACCAGGCGGCCCTGGCCAGTAGGCGGTCACCGCGCAGGGCGATCCACATCCATTCCGGACGCCGGCGGCCGGCGGCGAGGTCGTCCGCCAGCTCCTCGTTGAGGACGTAGGGCAGTCGGGAGAAGAGACCGATCTCTTCCCGCCCGCTGATCGGACGCAGGGTCAGGTCGCGCTGTTCCACGGTCAGGCACACTCCGGTGAAAGCGGCCGCACCACGACGCGGCCGGGCTTGTGGTCTTTGACGCTTCCCCTCACCGGGGCGGGGGCGCTCCACAACCCACCCCGCTCCCGCCGAAGGCGGGAAAGAACTCACAGAACAGGCACGGCGGATCAGCCGGCAACGTGGGAAGCGGGCCTACGAGCCCCAAGACGCTACGAGCCCAAAATCGTCGTGAGGAACTCCCCCACCCACGCCAGCAACTCCCGACCCACCAGCGGCTTGCCGCCGATCTTGCCGGTCGTCGGGCGCGGCACCAGGATCTGGCGGGTGGCCGGCTTGAGGACCGTGCGGGGGTACAGCCGCTTGAGGCGCAGCTCCTGGGACTCGCGCAGCTCCACGGGGCCGAAGCGGATGTTGGCGCCCTGGAGGGTGATGTCGCTGACGCCGCAGGCGCGGGCCAGCATGCGCAGGCCGGCGACCAGGAGGAGGTTCTCGACCGGCTCGGGGAGCTTGCCGTAGCGGTCGGTCAGCTCCTCCCGGACGGCCGCGATGTCCTCCTCCGAGCTGGCGGAGGCGATGGCGCGGTATGCCTGGAGGCGCAGCCGCTCACCGGGCGCGTAGTCGTGCGGGACGTGCGCGTCCACCGGGAGTTCGATCTTGACCTCCAGGGGCGGCTCCTCCTCGACGCCGCCCTCCAGCGAGGCCCGGTAGTCGGCGACGGCCTCGCCGACCATGCGGACGTAGAGGTCGAAGCCGACGCCCGCGATATGGCCGGACTGCTCGCCGCCGAGGAGATTGCCCGCGCCGCGGATCTCCAGGTCCTTCATGGCGACGTACATGCCCGCGCCCATCTCCGTGTGCTGGGCGATCGTCGCCAGCCGCTCGTGGGCGGTCTCGGTCAGCGGCTTCTCCGGCGGGTAGAGGAAGTAGGCGTAGCCGCGCTCGCGGCCGCGGCCCACCCGGCCGCGCAGCTGGTGCAGCTGGGAGAGGCCGAAGTTGTCGCCGCGCTCGACGATCAGGGTGTTGGCGTTGGAGATGTCGATACCGGACTCGACGATGGTCGTGGAGACCAGGACGTCGAACTTCTTCTCCCAGAAGTCGACCACGACCTGCTCCAGCTGCGACTCGCCCATCTGGCCGTGGGCGGTCTGGATGCGGGCCTCGGGGACGATCTCGCGCAGCCGGGCGGCGGCCCGGTCGATCGACTCGACGCGGTTGTGGATGTAGAAGACCTGGCCCTCGCGCAGGAGTTCACGGCGGATGGCGGCGCCGATCTGCTTCTGCTCGTACGGGCCGACGAAGGTGAGGACCGGGTGCCGCTCCTCGGGCGGGGTGGTGATGGTGGACATCTCGCGGATGCCCGTGACCGCCATCTCCAGGGTGCGCGGGATGGGCGTCGCGGACATCGTCAGCACGTCGACGTTGGCGCGCAGCTTCTTCAGCTGCTCCTTGTGCTCGACGCCGAAGCGCTGCTCCTCGTCGACGATGACCAGGCCCAGGTCCTTGAACTTGGTCTCGGCGGAGAACAGCCGGTGGGTGCCGATGACGAGGTCGACCGAGCCGTCGCGCAGCCCTTCGAGGACGGCCTTGGCCTCGGTGTCGGTCTGGAAGCGGGACAGCGCCCGGACGTTGACCGGGAACTGGCCGTAGCGCTCGGTGAACGTGCCGTAGTGCTGCTGGACGAGGAGGGTGGTCGGCACCAGGACCGCCACCTGCTTGCCGTCCTGGACGGCCTTGAAGGCGGCGCGGACCGCGATCTCGGTCTTGCCGTAGCCGACGTCGCCGCAGATCAGCCGGTCCATCGGGACCGACTTCTCCATGTCCTCCTTGACCTCGGCGATCGTGGTGAGCTGGTCGGGGGTCTCGGCGTACGGGAAGGCGTCCTCCAGCTCCCGCTGCCAGGGGGTGTCCGGGCCGAAGGTGTGGCCGGGCGCCGCCATCCGGGCGGAGTAGAGCTTGATGAGGTCGGCGGCGATCTCCTTGACGGCCTTCTTGGCGCGCGCCTTGGTCTTGGTCCAGTCGGCGCCGCCCAGGCGGTGCAGGGTCGGGGCCTCGCCGCCCACGTACTTGGTGACCTGCTCCAGCTGGTCGGTGGGGATGTAGAGGCGGTCGCCGGGCTGGCCGCGCTTGGCGGGGGCGTACTCGACGAGGAGGTACTCGCGGGTGGCGCCCTGGACCGTGCGCTGCACCATCTCGATGTAGCGGCCCACGCCGTGCTGCTCGTGGACGATGAAGTCGCCGGCCTGGAGGGTGAGCGGGTCGATGGTCTTGCGGCGGCGGGCCGGCATCCGGGCCGCGTCCTTGCCGGCCGCCTTCTGGCCCGACAGGTCGGTCTCGGTGAGGACGGCGAGCCTGAGCGACGGGTCGATGAAGCCGTTGTCGAGGGAGCCGCAGGCGACATGGACGACGGCGGGGGTGATCTCCGCAAGGCCGGCGTCCAGGCGGGCGGCGATGCCCTCGCCGCCGAGCACCTCGACCGTACGGGCCGCGGGACCGTGCGCCTCGGTGAGGTAGACCGTCCGCCAGCCGTCGGCCAGCCACTGCTTGGTGTCGGCGAGCGCCCGCTGGGTGTCGCCGCGGTAGGTCTCGGGGGCGTGCATGCCCAGCTTGAGGGTGTCGCCGTCCCCGGCGGCCAGGTCCTCGTCGGCCGCGAACGGTGACACCGACCACCACATCATGCCCAGCTCGCGGGCCCGGTCGCGGACGTCGGCGATGCCCCACAGGGACGCCGCGCCGACATCGATCGGCGCCGCTCCCCCGCCGGCACTGGCCGCCCAGGACGCCTGGAGGAACTCCTGGCTCGTCGCCACCAGATCGGCGGCCCGGGTGCGCACCCGCTCCGGGTCGCACACCACGGCCATGGAGCCCTCGGGCAGCACGTCCAGCAGCAGCTCCATCTCGTCGACCAGGACGGGGGCCAGCGACTCCATGCCCTCCACGGCGATGCCCTCGGCGATCTTGCCGAGCAGCTCGCCCAGCTCCGGGTGCTGCTCGGCCAGGGCGGCGGCCCGGGTGCGGACGTCCTCGGTCAGCAGCAGCTCACGGCAGGGCGGCGCCCACAGGCCGTGCTCGGCGACCTCCAGGGAGCGCTGGTCGGCGACCTTGAAGTAGCGGATCTCCTCGACGTCGTCGCCCCAGAACTCGACCCGCAGGGGGTGCTCCTCGGTGGGCGGGAAGACGTCCAGGATGCCGCCGCGGACGGCGAACTCGCCGCGCTTCTCGACCAGTTCGACGCGGGCGTAGGCGGCCGCGGCCAGCCCGTCGACGACCGCTTCGAGATCGGCGGTCTGGCCCGTGCGCAGGCTCACCGGCTCCAGGTCGCCCAGGCCCTTGACCTGCGGCTGGAGCACCGAGCGGATCGGGGCGACGACGACGGAGACGGGGCCGGCGGTGGGGTCGTCCTGGCGCGGGTGGGCGAGCCGGCGCAGCACCGCCAGGCGCCGGCCGACGGTGTCGGAGCGCGGGGAGAGCCGCTCGTGCGGCAGCGTCTCCCAGGACGGGAACTCCACGACGCGGTGCTCCTCGCCGGCGGGCATCAGGCTGCGCAGCGCGGCGGCGAGGTCCTCGGCCTCCCGGCCGGTGGCGGTCACGGCCAGCACGGGGCGCTTGGTGTCCCGGGCGAGCGCGGCCACCGCGAACGGGCGGGCGGCCGGCGGACCCACCAGGTCCACGTGCCGGCGGTGGCCGTCGGCCGCGGCCTGCACCGCTTCGGCGAGCGCCGGGTCCCGTACGACGGCGTCGAGCAGACCAGTCAGGCTCATGAAATGGTTCCGTCCCAGCAAGCGAGGCGAACAACGCGAACAGCCCGCGGCGTCGCACGGGCGGGTTGCCCACGATACGCCCGACCACCGACAGCCCGCCGACCAAGCGGTCGGGGCCCGCGGGTGCCGCGTGCGCCCGGGGCGTCCACCTGCCGAGAAGCGCCGTTCCGCATCGCGGCCCCGCGTGGTTGGGTGTCGACTGGAACGGTGCCCGATACACACACCGGACCGCCGCAGCCCGACCGAGGAGGGGGACCCGTGAGCCGCACGAGCAAGGACAGCGACAGCCCGGCGGACCGCGGAACGGGCGGCACCGGCTCCCCGGCACCGGGGGACCCACCCGCGCGCACCGCGCGGCGCGGGCCGGTCGTCGCGGCCCTGATGCTGGGCATGGCACTGGTCGCGCTGGACTCCACGATCATCGCCACCGCCGTTCCGCAGATCGTCAGCGACCTCGGCGGCTTCGCGGTCTTCTCCTGGCTCTTCTCCGGCTATCTGCTGGCCGTCACCGTCACCCTGCCGGTCTACGGCAAGCTCTCCGACACCTTCGGCCGCAGGCCCATCCTGATCGCCGGCATCGTGCTCTTCCTCGTCGGCTCGCTGGCCTGCGCGGGCGCCTGGAGCATGGCGTCCCTGATCGCCTTCCGGGTACTGCAGGGACTGGGCGGCGGCGCCCTCCAGGGCACCGTGCAGACCCTCGCCGCCGACCTCTACCCGATGGCGCAGCGCCCCCGAATACAGGCCAGACTCTCCAGCGTCTGGGCGGCCTCGGCGGTCGCCGGCCCCGCCCTGGGCGGGCTGCTCGCCACCTACGCCGACTGGCGGTGGATCTTCCTGGTCAACGTGCCGGTGGGCGCGGTGGCGCTGTGGCTGATCGTGCGGCACTGCCACGAGGAGGCCCGTGCGCGGCGCGGCGCCCGAGACCGCCGTCCGCGCGTCGACTGGCCCGGCGCGCTGGCGATCTTCGCCAGTGGCGGGCTGCTGCTGAGCGCGCTGGTCCAGGGCGGCGTCGCCTGGCCCTGGCTCTCGGCACCGTCGCTGCTGCTGCTCGCCGGCAGCGCGGTGTGCGCGGCGGCCACCGTCCTGATCGAGCGCCGCGCCGCGGAACCGATCATCCCCGGCTGGGTCTGGCGCCGCCGCACCATCGCCGCCGTCAACCTCGCCCTGGGCGCGCTGGGCCTGCTGATAGTCGCCCCGACCGTCTTCCTTCCCACCTACGCCCAGTCGGTGCTGGGCCTGGGCCCGACGGCCGCCGGTTTCGTGCTGTCGGTGATGACGCTGAGCTGGCCGGTGTCGGCCGCCCTGAGCAGCCACGTCTACCGCCGCACCGGCATCCGCACCTGCGCGATGCTCGGCATCGGCGCGGCCGGCGCGATCCTGCTCGCCTTCCCCCTGCTGCCCTACCCCGGCGCCGCCTGGCAGCCCGCCCTGATCATGCTGGCGCTGGGCGCGGCCCTCGGGCTCTTCCAGCTGCCGCTGATCATCGGTGTGCAGTCCTCGGTCGGCTACGCCGAGCGCGGCACGGCCACCGCCTCGATACTGTTCTGCCGCCAGGTCGGCCAGTCGGTGGGCGCCGCGCTCTTCGGCGCCCTGGCCAACGCCACCCTCAACGACCGCCTCGCGCACGCCCCCGCGGACATCCGCCCCGGCCTCCCCGGCGACCTCGACGCGGTCTCGCACGCCCTGGAGCACTCCGGCGCGCTCACCGCCCGCGCCACCGACTACCTGCGCCGGGCCGTCGACACCACCGTCGACCATGTCTACCTCGGCGCCGCCGCGGCCGCCGCGCTCGCCCTGATCGCCCTGGCGCTGCTGGCGCCGCGGCACTTCCCGGTGCACCCCGACGCCCGCGGCGACCACGACGGCCGGGCCCGTGCGGGCGAGGCGGAGAGCGCCGGCGAGGCGGCGCCGGGGCGGTAGGCGGGCCGTCAGCCGCGCGGCCGGGGCAGCTCGGTGGTCAGGGTGTCCTCGTTGTCGGGATCGCCGCCGGACCCCGCGGCGGGCCCGCCGTCCGCCCCGTCCGCCACCGGCGGCTTGCCGGTCAGCGCCGCCAGGCTGTTGCGGACGTGCGCCATATGGGTGCGGACCTCCTCGCGCTGCTCGGCGTGCCGCGCGAGGACCCGCTCCGTGGCCCGCTCGATGCGCTCCACCTCGATGCGGGCCTGGGCCAGCAGCCCGGCCGCACGGTCCTCGGCGTCCTCCTGCCGGTGCCGGGCGGCCTCCTCGGCCTCCGCGTAGAGCCGGCGCCGGTCGGCGAGGACGGCCTGCCCGCGGGCCTCCCGCTCCGCGACGAGCTGGTCCATCTCCGCGTCCAGCTTCGCCAGCTCCCGCCCGGCCGCCTCCGACGCCTCGGCCTGCTGCTTCTCCTGCTCGCGCAGCATCCGGGCGGTGTCGCGCACCGCCTGCCCCAGCTCCTCGGCGGCCTGCGCGCGCAGCCGCCCGGCGTCCTTGGCCGCCGCGGCCACCCGCTTCGCGCCGTCCTCCTGCGCCCGCTCCTCGGTGCGCCGGGCCAGCTCGTCGGCCTCGGTGCGCAGGGCGGAGGCGGCCTGGTCCGCGGCGGCCCGGACCTGGTGCCCGAAGGTGTCGGACTCGTCGCGGGCCCGCTCGGCGGCCTGCTCCGCCTCGGCCCGCAGCCGCTCGGCCTCGGACTCCGCCGTGCTCAGGATCAGCCGGGCCTCGCTGCTGAGGGACTCGTACGTCTGCGGCGGCAGCTGCGCCAAATGGAGCCGCAGCCCGGCGAGTTCGTCCGTCATCTCGTTGCACAGGACGGTGAGCCGCGCGGCCCGCTCCCAGCAGGAGTCGCGGTCGATCGAGAGCCCCTCGAACCGGCGGTCGACGTCCTCCGGCCGGTAGCCACGCCCTCGTACGGTCTCGAACCCGTGAGGCGAAACCGGTGCACTCATCCCTCAAGCCCCTCTGTGCAGTTACGCGCGCTTGTCCTTCGGACCGGTGCATAGCCCCACCCTTGCGGCACTTCGCCCGGACCGTCCCCCCAGGATGCGTCATTTATCGCCAGAAGTCGGAATTGGATCATCCTTGTACAACGATTGGAACAACCCCTTCGCCCCGCTTTCGTCCCAGAGCAGTACCGCTCCCGCACCCGCCACCGTCACCCCGGGCCGCCGCACCGGAACCGTCGTCGACGCCCCCGCGCCCCCGGCGATCCGCCGCAGCGCCCAGCCCATGTCCAGCACCTGCGCCGCCCCCGCGCCCCGGTCCACGGTCAGCGCCGCCAGCGAGGTGTCCAGCACCCGCTTGAGCCGGGCCGGGTCGAGGTACACGTCGGGGCCGGCCATCGCGTCCGCCACCGCGCCGATCAGCCGCCGCTGCCGCTTCACCCGTCCGAGGTCGCCCTCCGGGTCCGCATAGCGCGCCCGTACGTACGCCAGCGCCTGCCCGCCGTCCATCCGCCGGCAGCCGGCCGGGAAGTCCGCCCCCGACCGCTCGTCCCGCAGCGGCGCCTCCAGGCACAGCCGTACGCCGTCCAGCGCGTCCACGACCCGCACCAGGCCCAGGAAGTTCACCTCGGCGTAGTGGTCGATGCGCAGCCCTGTCGCCTGCTCCACCGTCCGGGTGAGCAGCCGCGGACCGCCGTCCGCATACGCCTCGTTGATCTTCCGGCCTCCATGGCCGGGAACGGGGACGTAGCTGTCGCGCGGCAGACTGACCAGGTAGGGGCCGTGCTCGCCGTAGTGCAGCACCATGATCGTGTCGGTGTTCTGCACCCGGCCGTTGCCGAGGTGCAGCTCGGCGCGCTGCCGCGGGGTCAGTCCGGCGCGGCTGTCGGAGCCGACCAGCAGCCAGTTCGTCCCCCGGCCGGCCGCCGGGCGCCCCGTGTAGTCCGCCACCGCGTCGGTGTGCCGCAGCTCCCGCCCCGCCCGGACGTACAGCCCGGCCCCGGCCGACACCACCAGCACGACCAGCAACAGCAGCGACACCAGCAACCAGGTGAGCCATGACCACCGGCGCCACCGCGGCCCCGCCCCGCGCGGCGGCCGCAACCGCCCCGCCCGGTACGGCGGGGGTATCGGACGGCCCATACAGGCATGGTCCCGGCGCCCGCCCCGTCGCGCAGGTCGAACACCGGGAACCGCCGCCGCGGCGGTGCCTCCCACCGCGCCGCGCACCCGCCCTACGGCGCGCGGCGCGGACGAGACCTACAGCAGCCCGTCCCACATCTGCTCAAGGAGCACCGACCACCAGGTCTCCGGCGAACCGAGCGCCGGCGGATCCAGCGCGACCAGCTGCGCCTGGAAGTCGACGGTCCAGCGGCCCGCCTGCTCCGGCGTCAGCCCGTAGCGCAGCCGCCACATCCGCCCCAGCATCGCCAGACAGCGCACGAACTCCGGCAGCCCGCTGTTGACGAACTGCGGCGCCGCCGGCTGGCCGCCCGGCCCGGCCTCCATCGGCACCGCCACGATGTGCGCGGTCCCGTACTGGACACACAGCTGACGGCCGAAGTCGTTGCCCATCACCAGATACGACCCCGCGTCCGACGCCGGGTGCACCCCCCGCTCCGCCGCCAGCTCCGCCAGCGTCGGCACCGGGCGGCCCGGCTGCGCCTGCGCCCAGAAGAACGGCCCGAAGTCGACCGGCAACCCGGCCCACACCAGCATCTGCGCCACCACATCGGGCACGCCGTGCCGGGAGACCGCCCGCTGGTCGAAGCGGAAGACCGCCTGCGGACCGAAGGACTGCTCCAGCTCCTGGCCGATCGCCTGCGGCGGAACCGGCGGCACCGGCTGCACCTGGGACGGGTGCGGCAGCGGCACCCGCACCGGCGCCGGCCGCGCCGGACCGTCCGCGACCTGGTGCAACTCGCCCTGATGCTCGACGAGATGCCGTACGCCCTGCTGACGCGAGGCATGGTCCCGGCCGTACGCGGCGGTGTGGCTGATGCGCACCTGCGGCCAGTTGTCCCGGATCATCCGGGCGCAGTAACCGCCCGGCAGATCACAGCACTCCAGCTCCGTGTGCAGCTCCAGGACCTGCTGCGGCGGGACGTTCATCGCCCGCAGCTCGTGCAGCAGCTGCCACTCCGGATGCGGCGTACCGGGCGCCGAACGGCGCACGATCTTCTGCTCCGAGCCGTCCGGCCCGCGGTAGCTGAGCACGGCCATGTAACCGGGGCCGACGGTCGGCTGACCACTGGGGGCCTGCGGATAGCCGTACGCACCCGGGGGGCCGGGCGGCACGGGCGTTCCCGGCGGCGGGGCGGGCACGCCCGCGGACGGGGCACCATGGCCGGCCGGCGGCGCGGCCGGCGGCATGGCGGGAGCACCCGCCCCGCCGGGACCGCCCAGCGCGGCACCGCCGGCGAGCATCGTCGCCGCCGCGTGCACCCCACCACCGCCGGTGCCGCCCGCGGCGGGCGGCACCGGAGGCGGAGGCGGCGGACCGTCCTGGCCGCCCTGCCCCGCCGCACCCCGGCCGCCCGCGGACGCGCCGGACCTACCGGGCGGGCCGGGCGGCTTGGGCGCACCGGGCGGACCGGGCGGCGGCGGCACACCGGGGCCGCCGGTGCCACCCAGGCCGGCCTGCAGGGACGCACCGTCGGCGAGCATCGTGGCGGCGGCGTGCACCCCGCCACCGGGACCACCGGCACCCGTACCACCGGAGCCGGCCCCGTCGCCGCCCGCGCCCTCGGCGCCGGGCCCGTCCGTCCCGTCCACCGCACTGAGATCGAGATCCGCCGCGTCCAACTGCGAGACCAGCTGCGTGGGGACGTAACCGCCGGCCGGCGCACCGGGCGCACCCGGACCGGCTCCCGGGCGCACATCGGCCTTGCCGGTGTCGGCCTCGGCGACCCGCGCCGGGTCCTGCGAAGCGCCGGCACGGCCCGCACCGGGCCTGCCCGGCACGCCCGGAGGCGGCGGCGGACCCGCCGCGGCGTTACCGGGCAGCGACGAGCCGTCGGCCAGCATCGTCGCCGCGGCATGCACCCCACCGCCCGCGGGCGGCGCGGGCGGCGGCGTACCGGGACCGGGCACACCCGGCGCACCGGCACCCGGCGGGGGCGGTACGTCGGCGACCGGCGGCCCGGACGGCGGCGGCAGATTCGGCAGCCCCCCGGCCGCAGGCGGCGCCGACGGCATCGGCGGGGGCGGCGGCGCACCACCGGGCCCGCCGGCCGGAGCGGCGCCCGGCCCCGCACCGTCCGGCAGCTCCACCGCGGGCGCCACCTGCGTACGGGGCAACTGGCTGCCGCCGTGCAGCAGTTCGGTCTTCGCCTCCGGACGCACCCGCGGCGCGGCCGGTGCGTCGTCCTCCGCGTCGTAACCCGCCAGCGGCGGCGCGAACACCGTCTCGGGCAGGCCCACGGAACGGTCCTGCGACCCCTCGACCGACCCCGTCGTGTCCGCCGCCGCCCACGGCGTCGCGTCCACGCCGGAACCGACCGAACCGGCAGCGGCGCCCGGCGCCTGCCCCGCCTCCGCCGCATCCGCACCGGTCTGCGCGACCACGCCGTCGGCACCGTTGACGCTCACCTCGGCCCAGGCGTCCGACGCCGAAGGGGCCACCGGAGCCGGCGGCGCGGCCGGCGCCGGCTCAGGGGACGCGGCCGGCGCAGGAACCGGGGCGGCCGGCTCCGCGCCGCCGCCCCGCCGGTCCGGTATGCCGATCGCGTCCGCCGCCTGCTGCAACCACTCCGGCGGCGTCAGCAGGAACGACGTGGCCTCCAGATCGATCCGCTGCGGCGCGGGCTCGGCCGCACCGGACCCACCGTCCACGGAAGCGCCGTACACCTCCTCGTACCGCCGGATCACCTCACCCACCGGCAGCCCCGGCCACAGCGTCGTCTCACCGCTGTCCCGCGCGATCACCAGCCGGGCCCGGCCACCGCCCGTCGCCGGACCGCCCTCCCGGTCCTCGGCCCAGGCCACAAAGCCCAGATCGAACTCCCGCACCCGCACCTCGCGGTGCTGCGGCGCCGGCACATCGCCGTTCACCCAGCGCTCCGCGCGCTCCTGCGCCTGCGCAAACGTCACCATCGCGCTCAACCCCCCACCGGAACCGCGTAGGCGAAACCGCCGTCCACCATCAGGTTCGCCACGGTCTCCAGCTCCGGCGGATTGCCCGCCAACCGCTGCAGAAACTCATCGAAATCCGCGCCGCACGGCAGCAGCAGCCGCTCCACCCGCTCCTGCACCGACCAACCGTCCTGATCCCGCGCATCGTCATACGGGCAGAACCACACCGAGCCGAGCGCCTCGCCCCGCACCTTCACCGCGACCACACCGCCCTGCACGAACGCCACACCCAGGTAGTCCTTGGTGAAGTGGTCCCGCAGGCACTTGTTCACATAGACCAGATCATTGACCGCCGCGTCGTCCCGCACCGTGAAGAACGGCTGGTCGACCAGCAGCCCCAGCTCCGCGTCCAGCGCCGCACCCACCGGCGCACACCCGCCCGCCGCCTTCAGAAACGAGCGGTACGCACCCGGCAGGCGGTAGCCCAGCGCCTCCTCGGCCTGCACCACCTGCTCCTCGCCCACCGACAGATCGCGGTGCGGCAGCCCGAAGTGCACCGGCCGGGTCTCCTGCAGCGGCCGGGTACCGCGCTTGTCGTGCGCCACCGGAGCCGTCGCCAGCCCGCCGTGATGCCGCAGCAGCGCCTTGACCTCGACCGGGACCAGCTCCATCCGCCGCGTACCGGCCACGTGATGCCAGGTCCAGCCGTGCGGCGTCGCCACCGACGGCACGTCTATCCACAGCTCGTGCCCCTGCGCGTGCAGCGCGGCATTCGCCGACACATAGTCCGTCAACCGCAGCTCGTCGACGCCGAACCCCTCCGGCGGCTCGGCGATCTCCGCCGCGGCCCGCGCATACGGCGTGAACTCCGCGAAGCCCTGCCCGTCCACCCGCACCCCGGCGGGATACCGCGCCGCACGGACCGGGTCCGGAAAATGCACGACCTGCCCGGCATAGGCCGAATTCGGTGGCGCGGCACGTCCCGCCGCCTGGGGGCCGGGTGGTACCCCCAGCCCTGGCCGACCTGTCGTCATCGCGGTTGCCCCCTGGCTGAAGCTGGCTTTGGGGCACAGCCTATGCCGTACCGCAACACCCTCCCGCGCCCCCGCCCTCGCACGTCAGCACGGCGACACACCGACGTCACCCACCGGCCCGCCACCCCCACGCCCCCCGCTCACCACCCCGCCCACCAGCCCCGTTATCCGCGAGCCGACACCCCGTCAGCCCCCCGTGAGATCACCGACAGTGCGTCCGACTACCGGAACACCCAGCACATTTGGCAGGCTGACCCCCGCAAACCGGGGGATTGCAGGGAGGGAAACGCACACCACCATGAGCACCACTGCACGCCACGGCACCGGCGCCGGAGACCCCCGCATCGGCTGGAGCGGCACCGGCGACACCCATCGCGCGCCCGCCCTCCACCACCGACGCGACGGCATCCTCCCCACCGTCGGCGCCGCCTTGTCCGTACGCGGACACACCCTCACCTGCACCGCGAGCAAGGCCGAACAGCCCCCCGCGCTGCACCCCCTCGTCCAGGACTTCCTCGACGCCCTCCCCACCGCCCAGCGCGAACGCTTCACCGGACGCTGCCCCGAAGCCGTGCTGCTCTCCCGCCACCTCACGGCGGTCGAGGCCAACCGCTCCAAACGAGCCGCCCGCAAGCCCCTCACCAACGGAGAAGCCCGTCGCTCCCTGAAACACTCCAAGATCACCGCACGCCACATCCGCGAGGACGGCGACCCCCAGCACGGCAGCTACGCCCCGCCCTGCCGCTCCTGCGACGCCCTCCTCGCCCACTTCGGCGTCATGCCCATCGGCGCGACGCCCACAGGAAGCTGACCCCCGCCATGCCGCCCACCACCCCCGGCCCCCGCACCCCCACCCACGACCGCACGGGCTCCACCCGCTTCTCCGCGGCCGTCGACGTCGCCCTCCAGGAAGCCGGCTGGCAACCGGGGCGCTGGGACATAAAGCAGGCCGAACACTGGGCCGACACCCTCCGCGCCCACACCTCCCCCGCCGGCCACCGCCACACCGTCTTCCCCGCCGCCGTCGAGGCATGGGCCGAATTCGGCGGTCTGCGCATCGCCGGCCCCGGACCCGGCCGGCACATCGCCCCCACCCCCTTCGCCCTCGACCCGCTGCACGGACTCCACCTCGCCCGCACCCTCGGCGACCTCGGACGCGCCCTGGAAACCGACGTCGCCCCCCTGGGCCGCGAGGAACTCTCCGGCCCCGACGGCACCACCTACGGCCAGGCCACCCTCGCCATCGACGCCGAAGGCCGCGTCTACAGCCTCGACCACACCGGCGACTGGTACCTCGGAGCCGACATCGACACGGCGCTGGGCACCCTCGTCCTCGGCACACGACCCAGCCGACTGGGAATCACCCCACCAAGCAGCGGCTGACCCACCACCCGCCGGACACACCGGCCGACGGACGCGACCACGCACACCAGGTACGAGGACTCACCCGGCCGCAACCGGAGCGGGCACCACCGCCGACACCCGGAAGCCACCCGCCTCCGTCGGACCCGAGACGAACACGCCCCCCAGCGCCGTCACCCGCTCCCGCATCCCGACCAGGCCGTTGCCGCCGCTCGGCAGACCCGCGTCCGCCGCACCGCCCTCGCTCGGCCCGTTCTCCACCTGCACCGCCAGCTCGCCCTCCCGATGCGCCAGCCGCACCCGCGCCCGCGCACCCGGAGCATGCTTGTGCACATTCGTCAGGGCTTCCTGCACCACCCGGTACACCGTCTGCTCCACCCGCGCCCCATACCGGCGCCCAGCAGCCGACTCCCCCTCGCCGGACCCCTCCACCGACAGCTCCACCGCCATCCCGGCCGCCCGGGACTCCCCCACCAAAACCCCCAGATCGGCCAGGCACGGCCCCTCGGGGTCCACCTCCGGCGCGGACTGCGCCGCCGCCGACCCCGCAGGCCGCTCCGGAGCCGCCACCCGCGCCCCGGCCTCCGGCCCCACCGCTTCCGCTTCCGCCTCCGCCTTCGGCCGCGCCCGCGAAGCCACCGCCGCCAACCGCTCCGGCGCATCCGACCCCGCAACGCCACGCACCGCCGAACCCTCGGCCGTCCGCAGCACCCCCAGCATCTCCCGCAGCTCCGTCAGCGCCTGCCGCCCCATGTCGCCCACCAGGCCCGCGTTCTTCGACGCCTTCTCCGGGTCCTTCAACGCCACCGCCTGCAACGCGGCCGCATGCACCACCATCAGACTCACCCGGTGCGCGACTACGTCGTGCATCTCCCGCGCGATCCGTGTCCGCTCCTCGTTACGGGCCCACTCCGCCCGCTCCTCGGCCCGGTCCGCCAGCAGCGACAGCTCCCGCTCCAGACCGTCCGCCCGCTCCCGCAGGCTCTCCACCAACCGCCGCCGCGCCCCGACGTACAGCCCCCACAGCACCGGCGGAGCCGTCAGCACCAGCCCCACCGCCAGCGACATCGCCGGCACGAACCACACCGGCGGATTGAAGTCCTCCTGCGCCGCGATGTCCTGCCGCATGCTGAGGAACGTCGTCACCAGCGTCCCCGTCACCGTCATCCCCGCCAGCAACGCGGTGATCCGGCGCGGCACATCCGACGCGGCAAGCGTGTAGAGCCCCACCACGCTCAGCAGTCCGCCCATCTCCGCGGGCATCACCGCTATCGAAACCAGCACCACCGCCACCGGCCACCGCCGGCGCACCAGCAGCACCGGCCCGGCCACCAGGCCGAAGAACATCCCGAGCAACTCCGGCAGCTGCGCCTCCTGCGCAAACCGCACGCCCTCGAACATGCACTCAAGGCCCGAGGCCACCGCCAGCAACACGTCCAGTACGGCACTGCGCCGCCGGGCCCACCACCACGGCCCCGTCACCGGCGCACCCCGCGCGCCCACACTTTCACTTGCCCCCGTCGCGGTCATACCGACCAGCGTACGGGCGCCCGCGCCGGTTCCCCCGCCGAGTTCCCGAGCACAGTCCTGGCCCATTACCAGCCGTTACCGCCGGTTATCCCCCGAAGTGTTGAATCGCCCACATTTCCGACCCTTTCCGGCCCACGCGAGCGACACCCTGTTCCCATGTCGAACACCCATCGGGAACCCCCCGACTACGAGGCGTTACGCCCCCAAGCCGTCGCCCTCCGCCGCGCCGGCCTCAGCCGCCGCCAGATCCGCGACCGGCTCGGCGCGTCACTCACCGACGCCGCCCTTACACATCTCCTGGAGGGCGAACCGCCTCCCGAGTGGACCAAACGCCCGAACGCCAAGGACGACCTGCGCGAGAAGGCCCGCGAGCTGCGCAAGCAGGGGCGGACCTACGACGAGATCACAGCGGAACTGGGAGTGGCCAAAAGCTCGGTATCGCTCTGGGTGCGCGACCTGCCCAAGCCGAGGAAGTCACCGGAAGCGATGCACCAGATGCGCGAGGCGCGGTGGGCGCCGTACCGCGAAGCGCGAGACCGGGCGGTCAAGGAGACGAAGGCGAAGGCGCTCGGCGAGATCGGCGATCTCTCGGGCCACGAGCTCCTTCTCGTGGGAGCCGCCCTCTATTGGGCCGAGGGTGCCAAGGACAAGCCGTACGCCCGCCGCGAGCATGCCCTGTTCGTCAACAGCGACCCCGGCGTCATCCAGGTCTTCCTGGCCTGGCTGCGCCTGCTCGGCGTCGAACCGGAGCGCATCGGCTACCGCGTGATGACCCACGGCACCGCCGACACGGCCGCCGCCGAGCGCTACTGGGCCGATCTCGTCGGTGTCGACGTGACCGCGCTACAGAAGACGACGATCAAGAAGCACAACCCCAAGACCGTGCGGAAGAACGTCGGCGAGGGGTACCACGGCTGCCTGGTGATCAGGGTGCTACAAAGTGCAGAGCTATACCGTCGCATCGAAGGCTGGTGGTACGGCATAGTGTTGGGTGCCACGCGGCCAGACTGACGGAATGTCGGGTTTGGGCCGCTATACCATCCCCTGTGGTGTAATTGGCAGCACTGAGGCTTTTGGTGCCTTATGTCCGGGTTCGAGTCCTGGCAGGGGAGCTGCACGAGTCCGGGTCCTGATCACAAGATCAGGACCCGCTGTCGTTTCGGCCGCAATACGCCCCGGTATCCTTCGGATGACCACCACCCGAAGTAGCCAAGAAGCCGAAGGGCATCCCCGTGAGCGCCAACCGCCCGGCAGCCGTCGTCGTTCTCGCAGCGGGTGAGGGAACCCGCATGAAGTCGGCGACCCCAAAGGTCCTGCACGCACTCTGCGGCCGCTCCCTCGTCGGGCATGTCGTCGCCGCCTCCCGCGAGCTGGACCCACAGAACCTCGTCGTCGTCGTCGGCCACGCCCGTGAGCAGGTGCAGGCGCACCTCGCCGGGATCGACCCGGACGTGCGCACCGCCGTGCAGCACGAACAGAAGGGCACCGGCCACGCCGTCCGCACGGCGCTGGAGGAGCTGAGCGAGAGCGGTGTCACCCTCGACGGCACCGTGATCGTGGTCTGCGGCGACACCCCTCTGCTGACCGGCGAGACCCTCCGGCGGCTCGGCGACACCCATGCCGCCGACAAGAACGCCGTGACCGTGCTCTCCGCCGAGGTGCCGGACGCGACCGGCTACGGCCGGATCGTTCGCGACGCGGACACCGGCGCGGTGACGGCGATCGTGGAGCACAAGGACGCGAGCGACGCCCAGCGGGCGATCCGGGAGATCAACTCCGGAGTGTTCGCCTTCGACGCCCGGCTGCTGGTCGACGCGCTGGGCAAGGTGCGTACGGACAACAGCCAGGGCGAGGAGTACCTGACCGATGTGCTGGGGATCGTGCGGGAGGCGGGGCACCGGGTGGGTGCGGCCGTGGCCGGCGATCACCGCGAGATCCTCGGGATCAACAACCGGGTGCAGCTGGCCGAGGCCCGTCGGCTGCTGAACGAGCGGTTGCTGGAGCGGGCGATGCTGGCCGGTGTGACGGTCGTCGACCCGGCCTCGACGTTCGTCGATGTGTCGGTCGTCTTCGAGCAGGACGCGACGATCCACCCGGGCACGCAGCTGCTGGGGGCCACGAGTGTCGCCTCCGGCGCCGAGGTGGGTCCGCATTCGCGGCTGACGGATACGGCGGTCGGTGCGGGTGCCGTGGTGTCGTTCACGGTCGCGGAGGGCGCGCGTATCGGTGCGGGGGCGAATGTCGGTCCCTATACGTATCTGCGTCCGGGGACGGATCTCGGTCCGAAGTCGAAGGCCGGCGCGTATGTGGAGATGAAGAACGCGTCGATCGGCGAGGGCACGAAGGTGCCGCATCTGTCGTATGTGGGGGACGCGACGATTGGTGAGTTCACCAATATTGGCGCGGCGAGTGTGTTCGTGAATTATGACGGTGAGACCAAGCACCACACGACCGTCGGTTCGCATTGCCGGACGGGGTCGGACAACATGTTTGTGGCTCCTGTCACGATCGGGGACGGCGCTTATACGGCGGCCGGCTCGGTCATCACCAAGGATGTGCCCCCGGGTTCGCTGGCGGTCGCGCGTGGCCAGCAGCGGAATATCGAGGGTTGGGTCGCGCGCAAGCGGCCCGGAAGCGCCGCCGCGCAGGCCGCTTCGGCTGCTCGCCGGGAGCCCGAGGGCGAGTAGTGATCGTGCAACGGGTGCGCCGTGCGGGGCGTACCGTGATGAGCGCACGCAAACTGTGATTCGAGGAGATTTGCTGTGACCGGGATCAAGACGACCGGCGAGAAGAAGCTGATGCTCTTCTCCGGCCGCGCCCACCCCGAGCTGGCGGAGGAGGTCGCGCATCAGCTGGGTGTCGGCCTGGTCCCGACGAAGGCTTTCGACTTCGCCAACGGTGAGATCTATGTCCGCTATCAGGAGTCCGCGCGTGGTGCGGATTGCTTCTTGATTCAGAGCCACACGGCTCCGATCAACAAGTGGATCATGGAGCAGCTGATCATGATTGATGCGCTGAAGCGGGCTTCCGCTCGGAGCATCACGGTGGTCGTGCCGTTCTATGGCTATGCGCGTCAGGACAAGAAGCACCGTGGCCGTGAGCCGATTTCGGCGCGGCTGATCGCGGATTTGATGAAGACCGCGGGTGCGGACCGTGTGGTGACGGTGGATCTGCACACGGACCAGATCATGGGCTTCTTCGACGGCCCGGTGGATCACCTTTTCGCGCTGCCGGTTCTCGCGGACTATGTGGGCGCGAAGGTGGATCGCGACAAGCTCACGGTCGTGTCTCCGGACGCGGGCCGGGTGCGGGTCGCGGACCGCTGGTGCGACCGGCTGGGTGCTCCGCTGGCCATCGTCCACAAGCGCCGGGACAAGGACGTGGCGAATCAGGTCACGGTCCACGAGGTCGTCGGTGATGTGGAGGGCCGGGTGTGTGTCCTGGTCGACGACATGATCGACACCGGTGGCACGATCTGCGCCGCGGCCGACGCGCTGTTCGCCAATGGTGCGGCGGATGTCATCGTGACCGCGACGCACGGTGTGCTGTCGGGTCCGGCGGCGGACCGGTTGAAGAACTCGAAGGTGAGCGAGTTCGTGTTCACCAACACGCTGCCGACGCCGTCCGAGCTGGAGCTGGACAAGATCACGGTGCTGTCGATGGCGCCGACGATCGCGCGGGCGCTGCGCGAGGTCTTCGAGGACGGCTCGGTGACGAGTCTGTTCGACGAGCAGTGAGCTCTCTCGCGCGCTGGTCGGCCGGCTGATCGACCGGCTGATTGATCGACTTTGGGGCGGCCTTCCGGCCGGGTAGACTCATGGAGTTGCTCGGCGAGGGAGGCCGCCCTTTTGTGGTGGCTGTCCGTTATCGACGCGCTCTTCGTAGCAGGTCTGTCGTGGGCCGGGTGACGCCCACCAGATGTTTCTGCGATACGAGGAGTGCTGTTATGGCCGAGATCAAGCTTGCCGGTGAGGTGCGGAACGACTTCGGTAAGGGTGCTGCCCGCCGTCTGCGTCGCGACGCGAAGGTTCCCGGTGTCATTTACGGTCACGGCGCGGAGCCGCAGCACGTCGCCGTGGACAGCCACGCGCTGATGATGGCCCTGAAGACCCCGAACGCGCTGCTGCGTCTGGAGTTCGACGGCAAGAGCGAGCTGGTCATCCCCAAGGCCGTGCAGCGTGAGGCGATCCGTCGCTTCCTGGTGCACGTGGACTTCCTGGCCGTGAAGAAGGGCGAGAAGGTCACCGTCGAGCTGCCGATCCAGACCGAGGGCGAGCTGGCCCCGGGTGGCAACCTGCTTGAGCACGTGCTGAACACCCTGCCGGTCGAGGCCGAGGCCACCCACATCCCGGAGTCGGTCACGGTCTCCATCGCGGGTCTGGACGCCGGTTCGTCGGTGCAGGCCAAGGACATCGCCCTGCCGTCGGGTGTCTCGCTGGCCGTCGAGGACGACGCCGTGGTGCTGCAGGTCGTGTCGGCGCAGGCCGAGGCTCCGGCCGAGGAGGCCGCCGAGGGTGAGGGCGAGGGCGCCGAGGCCTGATCCTCGCCTCGTCACCGCTTTTTCCAACCGCTGTCCTGTGCCGTTGTGGCACGGGGCGGCGGTTGGGTTGTTTCAATGGCCTGCCGCACTGGCCTGGCGCAAGGAGATGTGGAGATGACGGACGCAGACGGCCCCTGGCTCGTGGTGGGGCTGGGGAATCCCGGGCCGGAGTACGCGGCCAATCGCCACAATGTGGGTTTCATGGTGGCGGATCTGCTCGCCGAGCGTATGGGTGGGCGGTTCAAGGCGCACAAGGCGCGGGCGCAGGTGGTGGAGGGGCGGATCGGTCCGCCGGGGCCGGGCAGTCGCCGGGTGGTGGTGGCGAAGCCGTTGTCGTTCATGAATCTGTCGGGTGGGCCGACGACGGCGTTGCGGGATTTCTACAAGGTCCCGGTGGCCAACATCGTGGCGGTTCATGATGAGTTGGATATCGATTACGGTGCGCTGCGGCTGAAGTTGGGCGGCGGTGACAACGGTCACAACGGTCTGAAGTCGATCACGAAGTCGCTGGGTGCGGAGTACCACCGGGTGCGTTTCGGGATCGGGCGTCCGCCGGGTCGTATGCAGGTGGCGGATTTCGTGTTGAAGGATTTCGGTTCGGCGGAGCGCCGGGAGCTGGACTACTTCGTGGATCGTGCGGCGGACGCGGTGGAGACGTTGATCGTGGAGGGGTTGGAAAGGGCGCAGAGCACGTACAACACGTGAACGGGACAGTGCGGGTCAGGGACTGACGAACTGGTGCCCGAGGTTGACCGGGCGCTGGTGGATGGCCAAGGATCGCCGCCATGCCCAGAAGCAGTACGCGCACGAGTTCGGTCAAACGCAGCCGTTCCCGGCGGGCCGGTGAGAGTGTCTATGGGGTGCTGCTCGTCGCCCGGACGGGGGTGATGGGCCTGTTGGCGTTGCTCCTGCTGGTGGCGGGGGTGTGGACGTCGTGGAGCACGGCGCAGTACGCGATGCTCGCCAAGGGGCGGGAGCGCGGTTCGATGACGGTGTCGTCGTGTGCGGGTGAGCGGTGCACGGGTCCGTTCGTGCCGGAGGAGGGCCAAGGGCCCCGGAAGGTGTCGATCGCCGAGGCGGCGGCGCCGGACAAGGGTGAGCAGGTCGAGGTGGTGCTGAAGCCGGGGTCGTCGCATGCGGTGCGGTCGGGGACGGCGGGGGTGCTGCATGCCTGGGTGCCGTTCGCGGGGTCGTTGCTGCTGGCGGCGCTGGTGGTGGCCGGGGGGATGCGGATGCGGCGTACGGCGTGGGTGATGGGCTTGTTGGGGGCGGTGTTGCTGGGGGCGGCGTTCGCCGCGATGTAGGCGTGTGACGTGATGACGACGGCGGCGGCCGGCTCCTCGGGTGAGGGGCCGGCCGCCGCCGTCGTGTGTGCGGGGTGGGGTCAGCCGGTGTTGCGCAGGCCGGCGGCGACGCCGTTGACGGTGAGCAGCAGGGCGCGGGCCAGCACGGGGTCGGCTTCGTCGCCGCGTTCGGCGGCGGTGCGCTGGCGGTGCAGCAGGGAGACCTGGAGGTAGGAGATCGGGTCGAGGTAGGCGTCGCGGATGTGGAAGGTCTGCTTCAGGACCGGGTTGGAGTCGAGGAGTTCGTTCTCGCCGGTGATGCGCAGGACCTCGGCGACGGTGAGTTCGTGCTCAGCCTTGATGACGTCGAAGACGTGCTTGAGCTCGTCGGGGACGAGGGTGTCGACGTAGTGCTGGGCGATCCGCAGGTCGGTCTTGGCCAGCGTCATCTCGACGTTGGACAGGAAGTTGCGGAAGAAGTGCCAGTGCTCGTGCATCTCGTCGAGGACGGGGTCGAGGCCGGCTTCGCGGGCGGCCTTCAGGCCGGTGCCGACGCCGAACCAGCCGGGGACGATCTGGCGGGACTGGGTCCAGCCGAAGACCCAGGGGATGGCGCGCAGGCCGTCGAGTCCGGCGCCGGAGTCGGGGCGGCGCGAGGGGCGGGAGCCCAGGTGCAGCTCGGCGAGCTGGTCGACGGGGGTGGAGGCGAAGAAGTACGCGGGGAGGTCGGGGTCCTCGACGAGGCGGCGGTAGGCGCCGTGGGCGGCCTCGGAGACGGTCTCCATGGCGGCGTCCCAGCGGGCGAGGGCCTCGTCGGACTGGCGGGGTGCGGTGTGCAGGGCGGATGCCTGGAGGGTGGCGGCGACGGTCAGTTCCAGGTTCTCCCGGGCCAGGGACGGCACGAGGTACTTGTCGGAGATGACCTCGCCCTGCTCGGTGACCTTGATCTCGCCTTCGAGGGTGCCGTAGGGCTGGGCGAGGATCGCGTCGTGGGAGGGGCCGCCGCCGCGGCCGACGGTGCCGCCGCGGCCGTGGAAGAGGCGCAGGCGTACGCCGTGGCGGTGGGCGACGTCGCGCAGCAGGCGCTGGGCGCGGTGGATCTCCCACTGGGAGGTGGTGATGCCGCCGAACTTGGAGGAGTCCGAGTAGCCGAGCATGACTTCCTGGACGTCGCCGTTGAGGGCGACCAGGCGGCGGTAGGAGGGGTCGGCGAGCATTTCGTCGAGCAGCTGGTCGGCGATCTTGAGCTCGTCGGTGGTCTCCAGCAGCGGGACGATGCCGATCTTGGCCCAGCCGGCGTGCAGGTCGATCAGTCCGGCCTCGCGGGCGAGGACGGCGGCGGCGAAGACGTCGTCGGAGCCCTGGCACATGGAGATGATGTAGGACTCGACGACCTCGGGGCCGAAGGTCTTCTTGGCCTTGAGGATGGTGCGGAAGACGCCGAGGGTCTTGGCGCCGGCCTCGTCGAGGGGGGCCGGGGTGGGGGCCAGGGGGCGGCGGGAGCGCAGTTCCTTGGCGAGGAGCTTGCGGCGGTAGTCGCGCGGCATGTCCACGTAGCGCCAGGACTCCTCGCCGAGGCGGTCGAAGAGCTGGCCGAGGGCGTGGTGGTGGGCGTCGGCGTGCTCGCGGACGTCCATGGTGGCGAGCTGGAGGCCGAAGGCGCCGATGGTGCGGATGGTGCGTTCGAGGCGGCCGTCGGCGACCAGGCCACCGCGGTGTGCGCGCAGCGAGGTCTGGATGAGGGTGAGGTCGTCGAGGAGTTCGGCGGTGCCGAGGTAGTCGCGGCCGGGGACGTGGGGGGTGTCGCCGGCGAGGCGGTCGCGGGTGTTGACGAGCTTCTGCCGGATGCAGGTGGCCTTGAGGCGGTAGGGCTCCTCGGAGTTCAGGCGCTTGTAGCGGGGGCTGATCTCGGGGAGGAGTTCGAGGTCGCGCTGGAGGGAGGCCAGCAGTTCGTCGGTGGCACCGCAGTTGCGGATGGAGTTCGACAGGGCGCCGCGCAGCTCGTCGACGTGTTCGAGGGCGTCGGTGATGCCGTGTTCGTGCTGGAGGATCAGCACGTCCCAGGTGACCTGGGGGGTGACGTTGGGGTTGCCGTCGCGGTCGCCGCCGATCCAGGTGCCGAAGGTGAGCGGGCGGGTGCCGGGGGGCAGCTCGGTGCCGGCGCGCTCCAGCTCGGCGGCGAGGTCTTCGAGGACGTCGCCGACGGCGCCGCGGCCCAGCTCGTCGAGGTAGTAGATGGCGTTGCGGGCTTCGTCGGTCGGCTCGGGGCGGGCGACGCGCAGCTCGTCGGTCTGCCAGATGAGGTCGATGTTCTCGGCCAGGCGCAGGTCGGCGCGGTGGCGCTCGGTGGCGTCGGTGCGGTCGAGGAGTTCGGCGACCTTGCGGAGCTTGGTGAGGACGGAGCGGCGGGCGGCTTCGGTGGGGTGTGCGGTGAAGACGGGGCGTACGCCGAGGTGGCGGGCGGTCTCGCGGAGGTGCTGGGGGTCGGCGTCCTTGAGCATGTCGGCGGTGCGGGCGAGGATGCCGCCCTCGGCGGCGCGCCGGGTGCGCAGCTCGCGGCCGCGGTGGACCTGCTCGGTGACGTTGGCGAGGTGGAAGTACGTCGAGAAGGCGCGTACCAGCTTCGCGGCGGTGGCCAGGTCGGTGTCGCCCAGGAGCCGGGCCGCGGCCTCGCCGTCGGAGCGGGTCAGGGCGCGGACCCGCTCGACGAGGTCGAGGAGGTCGGGGCCTTCCTGCCGGACGAGGGTTTCGCCGAGGAGGTCACCGAGGCGGCGGATGTCGGCACGCAGGGCGACGTTGTCGCTCGGGCCGGCTTCGGGGCTGTCGGTGGGTGCGATCTCGGCGGGGGTGTTGTCGGCACTGCTCACTGGTGCGGCTCCTTGCGGCATTCAGGGACGTCGCGCCGCGACTCGCGGAGGGGTGGTGGCGGGCGACGGGTGGGCAGGTCTGATGCGGGCGGGTTGCGGACCGCGCTGTCCGACGGTGCCCAGGATAGATCTGCCCGCTGTCAGCGGATCACACCGTCCGATGGGTGGGCATCTGTGGCGGGTGGTGCGGGTGTGAGCCTGTCACGGCCTTGCCCGTGGCGGGGTCGCTGCCATACTTACGAGACCGTAGGTTACGGTTCCGTAGCCGTAGCCGTGCCCCCGAGCCCCCGACGAGGGACACCATGACCGCTGGCCCTGAAGCCGTAGAAGAATCCCCGATTCCTGCCGATTCGTCCGTTGATCCGGCTGCCGGTGGCCCGATGCCGTCCGCGACGCTGGGTGGCGAGCAGCGCAGGTCGCTCGAACAGATCACGCTCCTGCTCTTCATCACCCTCCCCTTCCTGGCGCTGGTGGCCGCGGTGCCGCTGGCCTGGGGCTGGGGGGTGAGCTGGCTGGATCTGGGCCTGATGACCGCGATGTACTACATCGGCTGCCACGGCATCACGATCGGCTTCCACCGCTACTTCACGCATGGCGCGTTCAAGGCGAAGCGCCCGCTGCGCATCGCCCTGGCGATCATGGGGTCGCTGGCGGTGGAGGGGCCGCTGGTGCGCTGGGTGGCCGATCACCGCAAGCACCACAAGTTCTCCGACGCCGAGGGCGACCCGCACTCGCCGTGGCGCTTCGGCGAGACGGTGCCCGCGCTGATGAAGGGCCTGTGGTGGGCCCACATCGGCTGGATGTTCGACGAGGAGCAGACCCCGCAGCACAAGTACGCACCGGACCTGATCAAGGACGATGCGATCCGGGCGATCTCCCGCCAGTTCGTGGTCTGGACGACGGTGTCACTGCTGATCCCGCCGGTGGTCGGCGGCCTGGTGACCTGGTCCTGGCAGGGCGCGCTGACCGCGTTCTTCTGGGGCTCGCTGGTGCGGGTGGCGCTGCTGCACCACGTGACGTGGTCGATCAACTCCATCTGCCACGCCGTGGGCAAGCGCCCGTTCAAGTCCCGCGACAAGTCCGGCAACGTCTGGTGGCTGGCGGTGCTGTCCTGCGGCGAGTCCTGGCACAACCTGCACCACGCGGACCCGACGTGCGCCCGGCACGGCGTGCTGCGCGGGCAGCTGGACTCCAGCGCCCGACTGATCCGCTGGTTCGAGAAGGCGGGCTGGGCGTACGACGTGCGGTGGCCCCATGCCTCCCGCATCGACGCACGGCGCAAGGAGATGGCCGCCGGGGGTACCTCTCCGCGGTAGCCAGGGAAGGCATGATTGACGGGTGGCGATCGACAACAGCAGCAGTACGAGCAGCAACAAGGGCAAGCCTTCCGCGTCTGCGGGCACCCGGCGCGCCCGCAGGGTACGGATGACCGGTGCGGAGCGCCGGCAGCAGCTGCTGGACATCGGTCGCACGCTCTTCGCCGAGCGCGGCTTCGAGGGCACGTCGGTCGAGGAGATCGCGGCGAAGGCCGGTGTCTCCAAGCCGGTGGTCTATGAGCACTTCGGCGGCAAGGAGGGGCTGTACGCGGTGGTCGTGGACCGCGAGATGCGCCAGCTGCTGGACATGGTGACCGGCGCGCTGACCGCCGGCCACCCCCGTGAGCTGCTGGAACAGGCGGCGTTCGCGCTCCTGGACTACATCGAGACCTTCACCGACGGCTTCCGCATCCTGGTCCGCGACTCCCCCGTCGCCCAGTCCACGGGTACGTTCGCCTCCCTGATCAGCGATATCGCCACCCAGGTCGAGGACATCCTGGGCCTGGAGTTCAAGGCCCGCGGCTTTGATCCGAAGCTGGCCCCCCTCTACGCCCAGGCGCTGGTGGGCATGGTCGCCCTGACCGGCCAGTGGTGGGTGGACACCCGCAAGCCGAAGAAGGCCGAGGTGGCGGCCCACCTGGTGAACCTGGCCTGGCACGGCCTGGGCAACCTGGAGGCGAAGCCGCGCTTGATAGGGCATCGCAAGAACTGAAGGGCGCCCCACTGCGCCGACGCAGCCCGTGCCGGCCTCGGGCCGGTGGCTGCGGGGAGTCGCGGGTGTGCCGGAGGTGGCCGAGGCCGGTGCGCACGGTAGGGGGAGGTCGTTGGGGGGCGTGGGAGGGCGGGGGTCAGCCGGTCGGTTTCTGGGCGACGGCGAAGATGCGGCGGAAGGGGAAGACCGTGCCGTGCCGGCCCGTGGGGTAGGCCCTGCGGAGGGCGTCGCGGTATTCGGTGAGGAACGCCTCGCGGGCGAGCGGGTCGTCCTCCAGCTCCGTCAGGACGGGGCGCAGGGCGGTGCCCTTGACCCAGTCGAGGACCGGGTCGTCGCCTTCCAGGAGCTGGACGTAGGTCGTCTCCCACACATCGGTGGTGCAGCCGAGGTCGGTGAGGCGTTCGAGGTATTCGGCGGGCTCCAGGATGTGGACGAAGCGCCGGCCGTGGGTGGTGAGGCGCTCGCGCCACTGGGGGCTGTCGCACAGTTCGCCGAGCAGGGCGTGGCTGGGCGAGGTGAAGTTGCCGGGGACCTGGAAGGCGAAGGTGCCGCCGGGGGTGAGGGCGTCGATCCAGCGGGCGAAGGAGTCCGGGTGGTTGGGGACCCACTGCAGTGCCGCGTTGGAGACGATCAGGTCGTAGGGCTCTTCGGGGGCCCAGTCGGCGGCGTCGGCGGGCGCGAAGTCGAGGTGGCCGCCGCCCGGGGTGGGGCCGGCGTGGTTCTCGGCTTCCTTGAGCATCTCCGGGGAGTTGTCGTATCCGGTGATGTGCGCGTCGGTCCAGCGGGTGGCGAGCTGGACGGTGACGTTGCCCGGTCCGCAGCCCAGATCGGCGATCCGGGCGGGGCGTTGCCGCCGGGGGAGTTCCGGGATCCGCGCGAGCAGGTCGTGGAAGGGGCGGGTACGGTGCCCGGAGTGGCGGAGATATTGCTGCGGATCCCAGGTGGGCGCGTCGTGCATGTTCTGAACCCCTTTGCTGGTGCAGGGCTGACTCAAAGCTGGCACGGTCTGGTTCGGGCCGTCTCGGCTGGAAACCGAGCCCCCGCCGACGATGCCCCATAGTCCAGCGAAATATATCTTGACGTCAAGAGACTTCATGTCGACAGACCCTCTACACTGATCGTCATGGAGGACGAGGTCGACCGACTGGTCGCTGCATGGCGCCGTGAGCGCCCGGACCTCGACGTGGAACCGCTCGAGGTCCTCAGCCGCGTCTCCCGGCTGGCCAGACACCTCGACCGGGCCCGCCGCATGGCGTTCGCCGAGGTGGGGCTGGAGCCCTGGGAGTTCGACGTGCTGACCGCGCTGCGCCGGGCCGGGGCGCCGTACCAGCTCTCCCCCGGCGCGCTGCTGACGCAGACGCTGGTCACGTCCGGCACGATGACCAACCGCATCGACCGGCTGGCCAAGAAGGACCTCGTCGAGCGGCTGCCGGACCCCAGCGACCGGCGGGGAGTGCTGGTCAGGCTGACCGCCGAGGGCCGCGACAAGGCCGACCAGTCGCTGGCCGGACTGCTGGTCCAGGAGCGTGCCATTCTCGCCGAACTCTCCCGTCAGCAGCGCGGCGAACTGGCCGGACTGCTGAGGCGGTTGACGGGCCCCTTCGACAACACTCCCGGGTAGCGCCCGGCGGCGGTGCGCGGCGGGCGAGGAACGGCGGGCGGCGGCACCCGGCGGCCTTCCGGGCCGGAGGTCCGCCAACTTTCCGAGGCGGGCGAGGGGCGCGCGCTCCCGGGCATACGGCGCGGGCGCTAGCGTCCGAGGTGGCAGAACCGGATGCACACACCCCCGGGAGAGATCCACGACGGCGCGTGAGGGATTGCCGCGCGCCATATCTGACGGCGCGCAAGCATGTATCGCGCGCCCCCTCGATTGGCATGCGCCCCTCTAGTACCACGTCCCCTTGCCCCCCGCTCGCCTTGTGCACTTGGATCGCGCCATGAGCCAGCAGCGACCACCGCACCCGACGAACGGCCCGTACGGCAGGCGGTTCGAGGGCCGTACGGTCCTGGTGACCGGGGCCGCCGCCGGAATCGGAGCGGCCACCGCCGACCGGCTGGCCGCCGAGGGCGCCGGCGTCCTGCTGCTGGACATCGACGACGACCGCGGCGAGCACCTCGCACGGCGCATCAGGGCGGCCGGCGGCCGGGCCTCGTACGAGCACTGCGATGTGGCGGACGAGGACCACTGGCGGCGGGCGGCGAAGGCCGCACGGCAGCGCTACGGGCCGGTCGACGGGCTGGTCAGCAACGCCTTCCTGCCCCATGTGGCGGCCGCCGACGCCACCTCGCTCGCGGACTGGGACCGCCAGCTCGCGGTGAACCTGACCGGCTCCTTCCTCGGCGTCCGCGCCACCCTTGAGGACCTGTGGGAACGCCATGGCGCGGTGGTGCTGACCTCGTCCGTGCACGCGCTGGTGGGCCTGCCGGGGCGGCCGGCGTACGCGGCGGCCAAGGCCGGGCTGACCGGTCTGGGGCGGCAGTTGGCGGTCGAGTACGGGCCGCGGGTGCGGGTCAACAGCGTGCTGCCGGGCCCGGTGCTGACGGCGGCCTGGGACGGTATCGACGAGGAGCGGCGGCAGGCCAGCGCCGCGGAGACGGCGGCGCGGCGGCTGGGGCGGCCCGAGGAGGTCGCCGCCGCCATCGCCTTCCTGCTCTCCGACGAGGCGTCCTTCGTCACCGGCGCGAGCCTCGTCGTCGACGGCGGCTGGAGCGTGTACAAGAACTCGTCATGAGCGGGGTCCGCCGACGGCGGCCCGCGACGGCCCGTCCGAGCTTCGATCCGTAGGGGGATCCATGGGCATCCGATTCGGCGGCGACTACAACCCCGAGCAGTGGCCCGAGGAGGTGTGGGCCGAGGACCTGAAGCTGATGAAGGCGGCCCACGTCACCATGGTCACCGCCGGGATCTTCTCCTGGGCGAGGGTCGAACCCCGGCCCGGGCAGTGGGACTTCGGGTGGTTCGACCGGGTCATGGACAACCTGGCCGGCGCCGGTATCGACGTCTGCCTGGCGACGATGACCGCCTCACCGCCGCCCTGGCTCTCCCACGCGCACCCCGAGATCCTGCCCGAGGGCCCCGACGGGCAGCGCCGCTGGCCCGGCGGCCGGCAGCACTACTGCCCCTCCAGCCCCGTCTACCGCACGCACGCCGTACGCCTCGTCGAGCGGCTCGCCACCCGCTACGCCGGCCACCCCGCGCTCGCCATGTGGCACATCGGCAACGAATACGGCTGCCACACCCGCCAGTGCTACTGCGCGGTGTCCGCCGAGGACTTCCGGCGCTGGCTGCGCGAGCGCTACGGGAGCGTCGAGGCGCTCAACGCCGCCTGGTCGACGGCCTTCTGGTCGCAGGGCTACGGCGACTTCGACGAGGTGCTGCCGCCCCGCACCGCGCCCACCTTCCCCAATCCCGCGCAGCAGCTGGACTATCTGCGCTTCGGCGACGAGGCGCTGCGCGCCTGCTACCTCGCCGAGAGGGCGGTGCTGGACCGGCTGACGCCCGAGGTCCCGGTCACCACCAACCTGATGCCGCAGCACAAGCCGGTCGACGCGTTCGCCTGGTCGGCGCACATGGACGCGATGGCGCTGGACTTCTACCAGGACCCCTACGCCGACGACGACCACATCCGGGCCGGCTACGTCTTCGACCTGATGCGCTCGGCGCGCTCCGGGCAGCCCTGGCTGCTGCTCGAACAGGCGCCGAGCGCGGTCAACTGGCGGCCCCGCAACGGCCCCAAGCCGCCCGGCGCGATGCGGCTGTGGAGCTGGCAGGCCGTCGCCCAGGGCGCGGACGCGGTGCTGTTCTTCCAGTGGCGGCAGTCCCTGGGCGGCGCGGAGAAGTTCCACTCGGCGATGCTGCCGCACGGCGGGACCGACACCCGGATCTTCCGCGAAGTGACGGAGCTGGGGCGGGAGTTGGCGTCGCTTCCGGGCATCGAGGGGACCCGGTCGCGGGCCGAGGTGGCGCTGCTGGCGGACTGGCACAGCTGGTGGGCGCTGGAGCTGGACTCCAAGCCGTCGACCGCGCTGGAGCACTCCCGGATCGCGCTGGAGCACTACCGGCCGCTGTTCGAGGCGGGTGTGGCCTGCGATGTGGTGCCGCCGCAGCGGGAGCTGTCCGGCTACCGGCTGGTCGTGGTGCCCAATCTGTATCTGCTGACCGCCCGCGACGCCGAGCGGCTGACGGCCTATGTGCGGGGCGGCGGCCGGCTGGTGGTGTCGTTCTTCTCCGGGATCGTCGACGAGCACGACCGGGTGCACCCCGGCGGCGCTCCGGCGCCGCTGCGGGAGCTGCTGGGGCTGCGGGTGGAGGAGTTCTGGCCGCTGGACGCGGGCCGTACGGTGGGGCTCGCCGGGGCCTACGCGGGACGGGCCGACCTGTGGTCGGAGGCCATCGACCTCGAAGGGGCCGAGGCGCTCGCCCGCTTCACGGACGGGGACCTCGCCGGGCGGCCCGCGCTGACCCGGCACGCCTACGGGCGGGGCACCGTCTGGTACCTCGGCACCCGGCCCGAACCGGCGCTGATGCGGGCGCTGCTGGACGACGTACGCCGGGCGGCGGGCGCGGCGCCCGTGGTGCCGGGGCTGCCGCCCGGCGTCCAGGCCACCGTCCGCGAGGGCGCCGGCGGGCGGTATCTGTTCCTGCTCAACCACGGCGCGGACACCGTGGAGGTGGAGCTGCCGGAGCCGATGCGCGAGGCGCTGGCGGCGGACGGCGCGCGGTCCGGCGCCGTCGACCGGGTCACGCTGGCGGCCCGGGGCGTGGCCGTACTGACCGACGGGTGAGGCCGCGCCCCGCGGCGCCGCGTTCCTCAGGGCACCGGCACCGAGGCCGCCGCCGCTGCCTCCAGCTCGACCGGGCCCACTCCGGCCCGGCGGGCCAGCGCCACCGCCGCGAGGGTCGAGTGCACACCGAGCTTGCCGAGCACGTTCTGCATATGGGTGCGGACCGTGTGCGGGGAGAGGAACAGCCGCTCGGCGACCGCCTTGCGCCCCAGGCCCGCCACCATGCAGCGCAGCACCTCGCGCTCGCGCGGCGTCAGCGACTCCACCAGCCGCTCGCTCTCCGAGCGGTGCTTGCGGGCGGCGGTCAGCTCGCGCAGCACCCCGGTCAGCAGGGCCGGCGGCAGATGCGTTTCATCACGCAGTACGCCGCGGATCACGGCGAGCAGCCGGGAGAGCGAGCAGTCCTTGGCGACCCAGCCCGAGGCGCCGGCCTGCAGGGCGGCGGCCGCGCGGCGCGGGTCGTCGCGGTCGGCGAGCACGACCGTGCGCAGATACGGGTGGCTGGTGCGCAGGCCGGAGACGAGTGCGATGCCGTCGCGCGGGCAGCTGCGCGGGACCGCGTCGCGGGCCGGTCCGGGCGCTTGTGCGGGCACGGCCAGGAGCGGCGCGGCGAGGTCGGCGTCGGCCAGCACCACGTCGAACCGGCGGCCTTCGGTGGCCGCCCGGTCCAGATTGCGCAGGGCCGCGGGTGCGCTGCCGGCGGCCGCGACGTCCACGTCCTGTTCCGCGGCGAGCGCGGCTGCCAGGGATTCGGCGAAGATGCGGTGGTCGTCGACCACCAGAACCCGGATGCGTTGCACAGAGACCCCCTGTCTCGGTGAACGGACCATAGCGGGCACGACGCCCGGATTGAAGATCGCCTCAGCCGCACGGCCGCCGCCGTGCGGGCATGACTACCCCCACCCGGGGCGCCGTACCCGAACGGTCTCGCCCCCCTGATCGACACCGGCCCCCACCGGTGCAGGATCTCAGAGTACGGACAGGGTGCGACAAGGGAAGGTGATTGGCGAAACTGCTCCCGCTCCCGGGCCATTTGGCCGCCGCCCGCTGGCCGCACGCCGTCCGGCGCGCCCTACTCGACGCGGCGCGCTCCCGCGCTCGGGACGGCCTCGAAGATCCGCGGCGCGGTGTGTCCGGCGGCCGCGAACGCCTCGGTGACCGCCGTGCCGACGGCCGCCGCGGCCGCCGCCTCGACCAGCACGATCGCCGAGCCGCCGAATCCGCCGCCGGTCATCCGGGCCCCGAGGGCGCCGGCGGCGTTGGCGGTGTCGACGGCGAGGTCGAGTTCGCGGCAGGAGATCTTGAAGTCGTCGCGGAGCGAGGCATGGCCGGCCGTCAGCAGCGGCCCGATGGCGCGGGTGCGGCCCGCGTCCAGGCAGGCGACGACCGCTTCGACGCGCTGGTTCTCGGTGACGATATGGCGTACGAGGGCCTGGACGGTGGGCTCGTCGGCCAGTTTCGCCAGCGCCTCGGGCAGTTGTGCGCAGGGCACGTCACGCAGTGCGCGCACCCCGAGCGCCCGCGCACCCCGCTCGCAGCCAGCGCGCCGCTCGGCGTACGCGCCGTCGCCCAGCTCGTGCTTGACCCGGGTGTCGACCACCATCAGGCGCAGCCCCTCCCCCGCCAGGTCGAAGGGGACCTGGCGCCGGGTGAGGTCGCGGGTGTCCAGGAACAGCGCGTGTCCCTCGGTGCAGCAGGCCGCGGCGGTCTGGTCCATGATCCCGCAGGGGACGCCGACGAAGGCGTTCTCGGCCCGCTGGGCGAGCCGGGCCGCCTCCTGCGGGGGCAGGTCCAGGCCGTAGAGGTCGCTGAGCGCGAGGGCGGTGGCGACCTCCAGGGCGGCGGACGAGGAGAGCCCGGCGCCGGTGGGCACCGTGCTGTCGTAGTGCAGGTCCGCGCCGCCGACCGGCAGGCCCGCCTCGCGCATCGCCCAGACGACACCCGCCGGATAAGCCGCCCAGCCCGCCTGGGGCGCCGGGCGCAGCTCGTCGATGCGCAGCTCGACGATCCCGCCGTCGGCGCCGCCGGAGTGCAGCCGCAGCACCCCGTCGGTGCGGGGCGCCGCGGCGGCGAGGGTGGTGTGCGGGAGCGCCAGCGGCATCACGAAGCCGTCGTTGTAGTCGGTGTGTTCACCGATCAGGTTGACGCGGCCGGGGGCGGCCCAGACTCCCTCGGGCTTCGCCCCGTATACCTCGCCGAACGCCGCCGCCGTCCGGGGTGCGCCGTGTGCCGTCTGTGTCACGTGGAACCTTCGTCCTTTCGGGCTGCCGTCGGGGCTGTGCCCCGCACCCCGGTCCTCAGTCGTCGGAGGGGCTGGAGTTCGCCTGCGCGAACGCCCAGGCGTCCGCGACGATCCCGGCGAGGTCGGCGCGGCTGGGGCGCCAGCCGAGCCGGTCGACGGCGGTCCGGGCGGAGGCCACCAGGACGGCGGGGTCGCCGCCGCGGCGCGGGGCGGTGATCTCGGGGATGGGGTGGCCGGTGACCTTGCGGACGGTCTCGATGACCTCGCGGACCGAGAAGCCGTTGCCGTTGCCGAGGTTGCAGATCAGGTGCTCGCCGGCGGTGGCGGCGTCCAGTGCCAGCAGGTGCGCCTCGGCCAGGTCCGCGACGTGGATGTAGTCGCGTACGCAGGTGCCGTCGGGGGTGGGGTAGTCGTCGCCGAAGACGGAGATCGCCTCGCGCCTGCCCTGGGCGACCTGGAGGACGAGGGGGATCAGGTGCGACTCGGGGTCGTGGCGCTCGCCGCAGCTGCCGTAGGCGCCGGCGACGTTGAAGTAGCGCAGCGAGACGGCGGCCAGGCCGTGTGCCGCGGCCTCGCCGCTGATCATGTGGTCGACGGCGAGCTTGCTCGCGCCGTACGGCGAGGTCGGGGCGGTCGGGTCGGTCTCGGTGATCGGGGTGCTCACCGGCTCGCCGTAGGTCGCCGCGGTGGAGGAGAACACCAGCGTGCGCACGCCGGCGTCGCGCATGGCGGCGAGCAGGTCCATGGTGCCGCCGACGTTGTTGCGCCAGTACTTCTCGGGGTCCGCGACCGACTCGCCGACCTGCGAGAACGCCGCGAAGTGCAGCACCGCGTCGAAGGTGGCGTCGAGCCACTTGGCGGCGTCCTGGATACGGCCCTCGATGAAGTGCGCGCCCTCGGGGACGCCCACGCGGTGCCCGGTGGACAGGTCGTCCAGCACGGTCACCTCGTGGCCGGCCTCCAGAAGATGCGCGGCGACAACGCTGCCGACATATCCCGCCCCACCCGTGACCAGGTACTTCTTGCTCACTCGCTCGCTACCTCTCGCAGTCGCTCGGCCGCGGCCTCCGGCGGCACGTCGTTGATGAACACGTTCATGCCGGATTCGGAACCCGCGAGGAACTTCAGCTTGCCGGAAGTGCGGCGAATGGTGAAAAGCTCAAGGTGGAGTGCGAAGTCCTCGCGCGCCTCGGCGTGCAGTGGCGCCTGGTGCCAGGCGGCGATGTAGGGCGTCGGTGCGCCGCCGTCCGCGGTGTCGAAGATCCGGTCGAAGCGCCGCAGGACTTCCAGATAGACCTGTGGGAACTCGGTGCGCGCGGCCTCGTCGAGGGCGAGCAGGTCGGGGACCCGGCGCTTGGGGTAGAGGTGCACCTCGTACGGCCAGTGGGCGGCGTACGGCACGAAGACCACCCAGTGCTCGCCTTCGAGGACGATGCGGCGGCCGTCGGCGCGTTCCTCGGCGAGGACGTCGTCGAAGAGGTTGCCGCCGGTGACCTCGCGGTGGTCGGCGAGCGCCCGCAACATCCGCTCGGTGCGCGGGGTGGTGAAGGGGTAGGCGTAGATCTGGCCGTGCGGATGGCCGAGGGTGACGCCGATCTCCGAGCCGCGGTTCTCGAAGCAGAAGACCTGTTCCACGCCCGGGAGTTGGGAGAGCTCGGCGGTGCGGTCGGTCCAGGCCGCCAGGACCAGGGCGGCCTGCTCCTCGGTGAGGTCGGCGAAGGAGGCGTCGTGGTCGGAGGTGAAGCAGACGACCTCGCAGCGGCCGCTGCCGCCGGCGAGGGAGGGGAAGCGGTTCTCGAAGACCGCGACGTCGTAGTCGGCGGCGGGGATCTCGGAGTGCCGGCCGTCGCGGGAGGGGCACAGCGGGCACTCGTCGGCCGGGGGGTGGTAGGTGCGGGCCTGGCGGTGGGAGGCGATGGCGACGAAGTCGCCGAGGAGGCGGTCGTGGCGGATCTCGGAGGAGGTGGCGACGGGGTCGAGGGGGCGCCGGTCGGCGGTGTCGCGTACGGCGTCGTCGCGTGAGTCGTAGTAGATGAGCTCCCGTCCGTCCGCGAGCCGGGTCGTCGTCTTCTTCACCGGGGAGCTCCTCACACACCACACGCCGACCAAACACAAACAAACACAATGAAGCACAACTAAACAGTTGCGTCAACGCGGGTCCGGCCCGGTCCGCAGCCCGCACCGCACCGGGGCATACCGCCCGGGCCCATCACGATCCAACAACTCAACCGAACAAAAGTATTCAGTTTCTGACCGCCCGGGCGTAGCTTTCTGTGCGTTCCGGTCGCGCAAAGAAGCGAGTACCCACCATGATCACCCTGGCCGAAGGGCTACGGCTGCCCACCAACGGGCTCGACTACACGATCCTGGCCCTCTACTTCGTCGTCGTCCTCGGCATCGGATTCGCCGCCAGGCGCAGCGTGAAGACGAGCCTGGACTTCTTCCTCTCCGGGCGGTCGCTGCCCGCCTGGGTCACCGGCCTGGCGTTCGTCGCCGCCAACCTCGGCGCCACCGAGATCCTCGGTATGGCCGCCAACGGCGCGCAGTACGGGGCCTACACCGTCCACTGGTACTGGATCGGCGCCATCCCCGCCATGGTCTTCCTCGGCCTGGTGATGATGCCCTTCTACTACGGCTCCAAGGTCCGCTCGGTGCCCGAGTTCCTGCTGCACCGCTTCGGCCCCTCCTCGCACCTGCTGTCGTCGGTCATCTTCGCCGTGTCCTCAGTGCTGATCGCGGGCGTGAACCTGTACGCCATGGCGATCGTGCTGGAAGCGCTGCTGGGCTGGCCGGAGTGGGTCGCGATCGTCGTCGCCGGCTTCTTCGTGCTGGCGTACATCACCATCGGCGGACTGTCCTCGGCGATCTACAACGAGGTGCTGCAGTTCTTCGTCATCCTCGCCGCGCTGATCCCGCTGACCGTCGTCGGCCTCAAGCGCGTCGGCGGCTGGGACGGGCTGACCGACTCGCTGACCTCCTCGCACGGCGACGCGTTCCTGACCGCCTGGAAGGGCACCGGCATCGGCGAGGGCAACCCGCTCGGCGCGAACTGGCTCACCATCGTCCTCGGCCTCGGCTTCGTGATGAGCTTCGGCTACTGGACCACCAACTTCGCCGAGGTGCAGCGCGCGCTGTCCGCGAAGAACCTCTCCGCCGCCAAGCGCACCCCGCTGATCGCCGCCTTCCCCAAGATCTTCATACCCATGGTGGTGGTCGTCCCCGGCCTGATCGCACTGGTCATGGAGCCGACGCTGGGCAAGGCCGATCCTTCGACGGGTGGGCTCCAGTACAACGACGCCATCCCGGTGCTGATGCGCGACCTGCTGCCCAACGGCGTCCTCGGCATCGCGGTGACCGGTCTGCTCGCCGCGTTCATGGCCGGTATGGCCGCCAACGTGTCGTCCTTCAACACGGTCTTCACCAACGACATCTGGGCCGCGTACCTCAAGAAGGGCCGCGAGGACGGGTACTACCTCAAGACCGGACGGGTGGTCACCGCGGTCGGCGTGCTGATCGGCATGGGCACGGCTTTCATCGCCGCGTCCTTCAGCAACATCATGAACTACCTCCAGACGCTGTTCTCCTTCTTCAACGTGCCCCTGTTCGTCGTCTTCATCATCGGCATGTTCTGGAAGCGGACCAGCGCCGCGGCCGGCTTCTGGGGGCTGCTCTCGGGAACCGCGGCCGCGATGGTCAACTACTTCTGGCTCTACAAGCAGGGCGTCATCTCGATCCCCTCCGACCAGGGCGCCAACTTCGTCTCCTCGATCGTCGCCTTCGTCGTCGGCGCGCTGGTGATGTTCGTGGTCACCCTGGTCACCAGGCCCAAGTCCGCCGAGTCGCTGGCCGGACTGGTCTACGGCACCCGGTCGCCGGGCATGGCGGAGCTGCCGGCCGAGGGCGACGACGCCTGGTACCGCAAGCCGGCCCTGCTGGGCTGGGGAGCGATCGTCCTCGCCGCCGTCTGCTACGTCCCGTTCTCCTTCTAAGCCGCCAGCACCTGTCCCCACAGCGGAGTTGACCCACCATGAGTGACTACCAGCACGAGGTCGAGGAGCTGGAGCGCGAATCGGCGACCGCCGCGCGGCTCTTCGACGTACGGCGCATCATCGGCGGCCTGTTCGTCGTCTACGGCGTGATCGTCACCATCGCCGGACTGACCGCCAGCGACGCGGACCTCAAAAAGGCCCAGGACATCAACATCAACCTCTGGACCGGCCTGGGCATGCTCGCCCTCGGCCTGTTCTTCCTCGTCTGGCTGAAGCTGCGCCCGGCCGTCCCGCCGGCCGCGGCCGAGCAGGCGGACAACGCCGGGAGCGACGCCCCTTCGAAGGGCTGAGCCGAGCTGTCGTCAGCGCGGCGGCGGGACCGGATCACCGGCTCCCGCCGCCGTCGCCGGGGCGCCGCGGCCGCCGCCCGCCCGGTCCAGCAGCCCGGTGCGCGCCGCCAGCGCGGCGGCCTCCAACCGGGAGCCCACCTCCAGCTTCATCAGCACCCGTTGGACGTGCGTACGCGCGGTACTCGGCGCGATGTCCATCCCGGCCGCGATCAGCCGGGTGTCCTCGCCCTCCGCGACCCGCATCAGCACCTCCACCTCGCGCGGGGTGAGCAGCTCCAGCAGCCGCGCGCCCTCGTCGTCCGGCTGGGCCGCGGGGTGCAGCAGCTCCTCGAATGCCTGCTGCAGCAGCTGCGGCGAGACCGCCGACTCCCCCGCCCGCGCCTTCATCATGGCGCGCTCCACGCCCTCGATCCGCTCGTCGTTGCGCACATACCCCGAGGCGCCGGCCGCGAAGGCGGCGGCGATCCCGCGCGGGCTGGGCACCGGCCCCAGCACCACCACCGCGACCTGCGGCCGCTCCTTCTTGATCCGCACCACCGGGTCGAAGGCGCCCGGCTCCGCCGGCTGGGCGGTCCCCAGCAGGCACACCTCGGGCGCCCGGCTCACCACCAGGTCCGCGGCTCCGGCGCTCGGCGCGGCGGCGGCCAGCACACGGTGTCCGCGCAGCTTCAGCGCCGAGGCGAGCGCCTCCGCGAGCAGACGGTGATCGTCGACCACCATGAGCCGCACGCCCATCGAGCAACCCCTCCACTTCGGCGGGCCCCGGCGCGGCCCCGGCCGGGCCGCTCGTCCCCGGGAAGCTACACGCTCGGATCGCCGCGCGCGCCCCCTACCGGGGAGAAGACCCCCGGAATGCTGGAATCCCGGCCAATCGGGGCCGATTGCCGCCGTAGCCGGACGTGTCCGGGAGCGCTAGGGGAACATTTCCGGCCCCCATCCCACGCCTGGGAAATACCTCCCGCCCCCACCTCGTTGTGGCCCGCAGGGGGCGCCCGCCACCCCTACGGGATGTGTTCCCCCACCCCCTAGGGACCGCCTGCGCCCGGCGACGTCCTCCGCGTAGCGACCGCCCGCGCGTAGCGACCGCCTACACGTAGGGCCCTCTTACGCGTCCTCCGCCAGCTCCAGCCAGCGCATCTCCAGTTCGTCCCGCTCGGCGGTCAGTTCGCGCAGTCGGGCGTCGAGTTCGGCGACCTTCTCGAAGTCGGTGGCGTTCTCGGCGATCTGGGTGTGGAGCTTCGCCTCCTTGTCACCGATCTTGTCCAACTGCCGCTCGATCTTCTGCAGTTCCTTCTGGGCGGCGCGGTTGACGGCGGCGGCCTTCTTGGGGGCCGCGGCCTGCGGGGCGGGCGAGGGGGTGGCGGCCTCGATGACCTTCTGGCGGCGTTCGAGGTACTCGTCCAGACCGCGCGGGAGCATGCGGAGGGTGGCGTCGCCCAGCAGGGCCTGGACCCGGTCGGTGGTGCGCTCGATGAAGTAGCGGTCGTGGCTGATGACGATGAGGGAGCCGGGCCAGCCGTCGAGCAGGTCCTCCAGCTGCGTCAGGGTCTCGATGTCCAGGTCGTTGGTGGGCTCGTCCAGGAAGAGCACGTTCGGCTCGTCCATCAGCAGCCGCAGGATCTGCAGCCGGCGCCGCTCCCCGCCGGAGAGGTCGCCGACCGGCGTCCACTGCTTCTCCTTCGTGAACCCGAACTTCTCGCAGAGCTGGCCGGCGGTCATCTCCCGGCCCTTGCCCAGGTCGACGCGCTCGCGCACCCGCTGGACGGCCTCCAGCACCCGCCAGTCGGGGTCGAGTTCGGAGACCTCCTGGGAGAGGTAGGCGAGCTTGACGGTCTTGCCGACGGTGATGCGGCCGCCGGCCGGCTGCGCGTCACCCTGGGTGCGGGCCGCCTCGGCCAGCGCCCGCAGCAGCGAGGTCTTGCCGGCGCCGTTGACGCCGACCAGGCCGATCCGGTCACCCGGACCCAGCTGCCAGGTGAGGTGCTTGAGGAGGACCTTGGGGCCGGCCTGTACGGTCACGTCCTCCAGGTCGAAGACCGTCTTGCCCAGGCGGGAGTTGGCGAACTTCATCAGCTCGGCGCTGTCGCGGGGCGGCGGGACGTCCGCGATCAGTTCGTTGGCGGCCTCGATGCGGAAGCGGGGCTTGCTCGTACGGGCCGGAGCGCCGCGCCGCAGCCACGCCAGCTCCTTGCGCATCAGGTTCTGCCGCTTGGCCTCCTCGCTGGCGGCGATCCGCTCCCGCTCGGCCCGCGCGAAGACGTAGTCGCTGTAGCCGCCCTCGTACTCGTGCACATCGCCGCGCTGGACGTCCCACATCCGCGTGCAGACCTGGTCGAGGAACCAGCGGTCGTGGGTGACGACGACGAGGGCGGAGCGGCGGGTCTGCAGATGCCGGGCCAGCCAGGAGATGCCCTCGACGTCGAGGTGGTTGGTGGGCTCGTCGAGGACGATCAGGTCCTGCTCGGCGATCAGCAGCTTGGCCAGCGCGATGCGGCGGCGCTCGCCGCCGGACAGCGGGCCGATGACGGTGTCCAGGCCCTGGGTGAAGCCGGGCAGGTGCAGATCGCCGAAGAGCCCGGTCAGCACGTCGCGGATCTTGGCGTTGCCGGCCCACTCGTGGTCGGCGAGGTCGCCGATGACCTCGTGCCGGATGGTGGCGGCCGGGTCGAGGGAGTCGTGCTGGGTCAGCACGCCCAGGCGCAGGTGCCCGGCGTGGGTGACCCGGCCCTCGTCCGGGCCCTCCAGCTTGGCGAGGATCCGGATCAGGGTGGTCTTGCCGTCGCCATTGCGCCCGACGACGCCGATCCGGTCCCCTTCGTTGACGCCGAGGGAGACACCGTCGAGCAGCGAGCGCAGCGCGTACGCCTTGCTGACGGCTTCCAGATTGACGAGGTTGACGGCCATCTCACTCCTGCGCTTCGGGTCGATCGACCTTCCCAGCGTAGTCGGCGTGCGGAAACCCCCGGTCCGGAGCGGAGTTCCCCGCCCGTTGGCTAGCGTGATGACCATGACATCCGACACGGGCGCGACGGTGGAGACGGAACTCGGGCTGGTCTACGGCCCCAGCGGCAAGCGGCTGGACCGCTACCGCCCGGCGGGGGCACCGGGCCCGGTGCCGACCGTGCTGCTGTGGCACGGCGCCGGCCCCGACGAGCGGGACGTCCTCGCCCCTCTGGCGCGCACCGCGGCGGCCTGCGGCCTGCTGGTCCTCGTACCGGACTGGCGCCCGGACGCGGCGGACGGCGGCCGTGCGCATCTGCTGGAGTCGCTCCGCTTCGTCCGCAAGGAGGCGGGCGGGCTGGGCGGCGACGGGGAGTCGTTCGCGCTGGCCGGGTGGTCGGCGGGCGCCGGAGCCACCCTGGGCGTCGCGCTGCGGCCCGAGGTCGCCGACGGCTGGCGGCCGAGCGCGGTGATGGGCCTCGCGGGCCGCTACGACCTGCCGGCCCGCACCACCGGCACCGCCCCGCTGGCCGACCTCGCCGCGGGCCTGGACCCGGCCGTCCCCGTCCACCTGGTCCACGGCAGCCGGGACGCGGTCCTCGACGCCCGGCACTCCCGCGACCTGGCGGAGGCCCTGCGCACCGCGGGCCGGCCCGTGACACTCCAGGAACCGGTCACCGACCACGCCGGCGTGATCATGACCGAGTTCGACCCGACGACGAACCGCTGCGTCCCGACGAGTGCCGAACACGCCCTACGGGCGGGCCGGTTGGTGGCGAGGGTGCTGGGGACCGCCGGAGGCGCGGCACACGCTGGTCACTCTTTGTGATGACGTGATCAGGATCCGGCCGCTACCGTGGAATGGCAGGCCGAAGAATCCCGCCCATGGGAGGAACCATGACTGCCGAGCCGATCTACGAGGCCGCCGGGTCCGTCGCCGAGCCGACCTCGCGGTGGCCGGTGCCGCCGATGGACGGCTGGACCGTAGACGACCTGTTCACCTTGCCCGGCCTCCCGCCGCACACCCAAATGATCGACGGGAGTCTGGTCTTCGTGAGTCCGCAGCGGGCTTTCCACACGCTGGCGATGTACCTCTTGGAGCATGGTCTGCGCACCACAGTCCCGGACGAATTCCGCGTGCGGCGGGAGATGACCGTCATCCTCGACAAGCGCAACGGTCCCGAACCCGATGTGAGCGTGGTCCGGGCCGACACGGTCACCGGACCGGACCAGACGAGTCACCAGGCCGAGGATGTGCTCCTCGCCGTCGAGGTCGTCTCCCCGGAATCAGAATCCCGTGACCGCACGACCAAACCGTGGAAGTACGCCAAGGCCGGGATCCCGAACTTCTGGCGCGTCGAGCAGAGCGGAACTGGCGACAGGCCCGTCATCCACGTCTACGAACTCGACCCGGTCACCGGGGCCTATGTGCACGCCGGCATGCACCGCGACCGAATCAAGGTCGACGTGCCCTACCCCATCGACATCGACCTGACCGCCATCGACGAGCTGTAGCCGCCCCTCAGATCACCGTCGCCCCGGCGGCCGGTGACCGGGCCACCCGGGTCTGGCGGCAGGTGCCCGACTTCAGCAGGGCGGCCGCCACGTCCGCCGCCGAGTCCGCGTCCTTGGCCAGGAAGGCCGTGGTCGGGCCCGAGCCGGAGACCAGTGCGGCCAGTGCGCCGGCGGCGGTGCCGGCGTCCAGGGTGGCGGTGAGGTCGGGGCGCAGGGAGAGCGCGGCGGGCTGGAGGTCGTTGGTGAGGGCGGCGGCGAGCGCGGTGGCGTCGCCGGACTCCAGGGCCGCGAGCAGTTCGGGGGCGGCCTCGGGGGCGGGCACGTCGGTCCCCGCGGTCAGGCGGTCGAACTCGCGGTAGACGGCCGGGGTGGACAGGCCGCCGTCGGCGACCGCGAAGACCCAATGGAAGGCGCCGCCGACGGGGAGCGGGGTCAGCAGCTCGCCGCGGCCCCGGCCCAGGGCCGCGCCGCCGACCAGACTGAAGGGCACGTCGCTGCCCAACTCGGCGCAGATGTCGAGGAGTTCGGCGCGGGAGGCGCCGGTGGACCAGAGGGCATCGCAGGCCAGCAGGGCGCCGGCGGCGTCCGCGCTGCCGCCGGCCATCCCGCCGGCGACGGGGATGTCCTTGACGATGTGGAGGTGGACGTTCGGCTCGATGCCGTGGCGGGCGGCGAGCAGTTCGGCGGCGCGGGCCGCCAGGTTCGTCCGGTCCAGCGGGATCTGGTCGACGTCGTGGCCCTCGGCGGTGATCCGCAGGGTGTCCGCCGGGGTGGCGGTGACCTCGTCGTAGAGGCCGACGGCGAGGAAGACGTTGGCCAGGTCGTGGAAGCCGTCCGGGCGGGCGGCGCCGACCGCGAGCTGGACGTTGACCTTCGCGGGTACGCGTACCGTCACCGGCGCCGTCACTCTCCCGCCTCCTTGTTCTCCGCGATACGGGCGAATTCCTCGACGGTCAGCGCCTCGCCGCGGGCCTGCGGGGAGACCCCGGCGGCGAGCAGCGCGGCCTCGGCCGCGGCGGCCGAGCCGGCCCACCCCGACAGCGCGGCCCGCAGCGTCTTGCGGCGCTGGGCGAAGGCCGCGTCGACGACGGCGAAGACCGCTTCGCGGGAAGCGGTGGTCTCGATCGGCTTGTCGCGGCGTACCAGGGAGACCAGGCCGGAGTCGACGTTGGGGGCGGGCCAGAAGACGTTGCGGCCGATGGCACCGGCCCGCTTGACCTCGGCGTACCAGTTGGCCTTGACGGAGGGCACGCCGTAGACCTTGTTGCCGGGGCGGGCGGCGAGGCGGTCGGCGACCTCGGCCTGGACCATGACCAGGGTGCGGTCGATGGTGGGGAAGGTCGCGAGCATGTGCAGCAGCACGGGGACCGCGACGTTGTAGGGGAGGTTGGCGACCAGCGCGGTGGGCGCGGGGCCGGGAAGCTCGGTGACGTGCATGGCGTCGCTGTGTACGAGCGCGAAGCGGTCGGCGCGGTCCGGCATCCGGGCGGCGACGGTGGACGGCAGCGCGGCGGCCAGCACCTCGTCGATCTCGACGGCGGTGACCCGGTCGGCGGCCTCCAGCAGCGCCAGCGTCAGCGAGCCCAGGCCGGGGCCGATCTCGACGACGACGTCGTCGGGCCGGACGTCGGCGGTCCGCACGATGCGGCGGACGGTGTTGGCGTCGATGACGAAGTTCTGGCCGCGCTGCTTGGTGGGGCGTACGCCCAGCGTGGCGGCCAGCTCACGGATGTCGGCGGGGCCCAGGAGGGGGCCGGAATCGTCGGTGGTGCTCTTGCTCATGCCAGGGCCTCGCTGCGCTCGTTCACCCGTGAAGCTTACGGCCGCACAGCGGCCACGGGCTCGCCCCCCGGCTGATGTAGAGCTTCTTGGCCCGGAAGGTCTGCTCCTGGGCCGGGGCGTCCTGGGGGCGGCCGCTGCCGCCGAGGGCGCGCCAGGTGCCGACGTCGAACTGGTAGAGCCCGCCGTAGGTGCCCGAGGCGTCGACGGCGTCCGGCCGGCCGCCCGCCTCGCACTGGGCCAGCGCGTCCCAGGCGAGGTGGTCGGCGCCGCTCACCGAGGCGGGCAGTTCCTTGGTGCCGATGTGCACGATCTGCGGGCGGGGGGCCCGCACGACCTCGGCGTGTGTCCGCTTCGGTTTCTGTTTGACTCCGTTGACGGTGCGCAGCCGGTAGGTGACCCGCCGGACCCCGGGCCGCCCCTGCCGGACGACGGCTTCGGTGCCGCGGGTCAGCGAGGCGTCGGCCCGCTTGACCGTGCGGAAGGCGATGGGCTCCTCGCGGACCTTCTTGGAGCCGGTGATGCGCAGGACGGAGACGGTCTGGCCCTCGCGCGGGAAGCTGTCCGGCGGCACCGAGGTGGTGTCCTGGTCGCGCAGTGCGAGTCCGGCCTCCGCCAGGGCCTCGCGGACGGTGGCGGCATTGGTGCGCACCCGGTGCTCGCGGCCGTCGGCGACGAAGACCACGGAGCGTTCGGTGCGGACGGCCAGCTCCATGCCGTGCCGCTCGATGCGCCGGGAGCGGGAGGCCGACAGATGGGCGCCCTCGGCGCGCACGCCGAGCTGGCGGAGCGCGCCGTCGACGGTGTCCTCGGTGGTCCACACCTGGTGGCGCTGTCCGTCGACGGTGAGGACGACGGGCCGACCGTGCCGGACGCGGATCTCGTCGCCGCTGGTCAGCTCGGTGCCGGGGGCGGGGGCGACGATGTCGTGGGCCCCGATGTCGAGCTGTTCGTCGGCCAGCAGGTCGTCGACGTCGTCGGCGAAGGTGTGCAGGGTGCGGGGCGCGCCGTCGACGCTGAGCCGGACCGCCTTGTCATGCGCGATGAAGGCGGTGGTGCCGCCGGCGAGGAAGGCCACGACCAGGGCCCGGGGCAGTACCCGGCGCAGCGCCTCGGGGGGTTCGGCGCGGCGCCTGCGACGGCCGCGCGCGGCGCGGTGGCTGCTTGGTGACTGACTCACGGCGCGCTCCACATGCCCGGATGCGGTTGACGGCCGGAATGTAGCGGAGAGTCGGTGACTCTCCAAAGTCGATCAGTTACGTGAAGTAGTTAATTCGGGGTACCCCGGATGGCCCTGCGCCGGGGCCGGCGGGCCGTCGGGAGCCGCGCGGCCCGCCCCGCTCCGGGCTCAGTAGCCGAAGGCGCGCGCGGTGTTCGCGGCGATCGCGGTGGCCAGTGCGTCCTCCGTCATCCCCTTGACCTCGGCCATCGCCCGCAGGGTGACCGGAATGAGGTACGGGGCGTTGGCCCGTCCGCGGTACGGCGCGGGGGTGAGGAAGGGGGCGTCGGTCTCGACGAGGACCAGCTCGGGCGGGGCGACGGCGAGCGCGTCCCGCAGCGGCCGGGCGTTTTTGAAGGTGACGTTGCCGGCGAAGGACATGAAGTAGCCGGCTTCGGCGCAGACCTCGGCCATCGCCGCGTCGCCGGAGTAGCAGTGGAAGACGGTGCGCTCGGGGGCGCCCTCCTCGTGCAGGATCCGCAGCACGTCGTCGTGGGCCTCGCGGTCGTGGATGACCAGGGCCTTGCCGTGCCGCTTGGCGATCTCGATGTGGGCGCGGAAGGAGCGCTCCTGGGCGGCCATGCCGTCGGGCCCGGTGCGGAAGTAGTCCAGGCCGGTCTCGCCGACGCCGCGGACCTGCGGCAGCCCGGCCAGCTCGTCGATCTCGGCGAGCGCGGCGTCCAGGGCGGCGTCCCCGCCTGCCTCGCGGGCGCCCTGCCGCGACCAGCCGTCGGGGTCGCCCAGGACGATGCGGGGGGCTTCGTTGGGGTGCAGTGCGACGGTGGCGTGCACGGCCTCGTGGGCCGCGGCGGTGTCCGCGGCCCACCGCGAACCGGCCAGGTCGCACCCCACCTGGACGACGGTGGTCACCCCGACGGAGGCGGCCTTGGCGAGGGCTTCCTCGACGGTTGGGTCCTGCATGTCCAGGTGGGTGTGGGAGTCCGCGACCGCCACCCGAAGGGGTTCGGGCAGCGGCGGCGGGGTGTTCTTGTCCTGCGGAGCCATGGCCGCGATCCTACGAGGGCCGCGGCCGGGGCCTCACCTGCGGTGGTGCTGGAAGGGGTGCAGCAGGTCGGAGAGGTGCCAGTGGTGCCGGCCGGTCTCCGGGGCGTCCTCGGCCGTGCTGCCGGTCCGCCCCTTGGGGACCGTCTTCTTCTTTCCGTTCTTCTCGCCGGCGGGCTGGCGCTGGTGCATGTTCGCGATCGCGTCGGAGACCATCGACACCTGGCCGGAGCGCATGATGCGTACGACGTTGGTTCCGCAATTCAGGCAGGTGGGGCGGGTCAATGGGGAGGGCACCCGCTCGCCGTCCGCGTAGTAGACGACGTGCTGTTCGCCCTTGCCGTCGATCTGGTGGACTATCTCGTACGCCTGCTCCCAGCCGTACCCGCACTTCATGCAGGCGAAAGAGTAGGCCTCGTGCGCTGCGGGCTCGGGCCTGGGGCCGGGGTGGACTCCGCTGGTAGGGGTACCAGGGGTCTTCACGATCTCGCTCATGCCGAAACCTCGCTTCGCTCGGCCTCGCACTCGCTCGGCGCGCACCTCTGGATGATTCGCTCTCTACGCTCGCTCATTGCGCTCCTCTTGTCCGCTGGACAAGGCGTCCGGGAACCGTTCGTCCCACCCCCAGTGGACGCCTTTCCCGGCCGAAAAGCATCGGATCGCAGACCCTATTGGCCCAGATTTGGCAGTAGGCATATAAAAGGTCCGAGCGCGCCGCCCTTCGCTTTACCTTTCAGGGCAGCCATTTACCTTCCGAAGGGTCGGTTCACCCCTCCGATGTGGGCGTTTTCATAGCGTTCTTCGCCGCGACCACCGCATCGAAGACCTCCCGCTTGGGCAGCCCGGCCTCCGCGGCGACCGCCGCGATGGCCTCCTTGCGCCGCTCCCCGGCCTCCTCGCGCACCCGTACCCGGCGCACCAGCTCCCCGGCGTCCAGCTCCTCGGGCCCGCTCTCGGGGGCGCCCTCCACGACGATGGTGATCTCACCGCGGACGCCCTCGGCGGCCCAGGCCGCCAGCTCGCCCAGCGGGCCGCGCTTGACCTCCTCGTAGGTCTTGGTCAGCTCGCGGCAGACCGCGGCGCGGCGCTCGGCGCCGAAGATCTCGGCCATCGCGGCGAGGGTGTCGTCCAGCCGGTGCGGCGCCTCGAAGTAGACCAGGGTGCGCCGCTCGCCCTCGACCTCGCGCAGCCGGGAGCGCCGCTCGCCGGCCTTGCGGGGCAGGAAGCCCTCGAAGCAGAAGCGGTCCACCGGCAGGCCGGAGACGGCCAGGGCGGTGAGCACCGCGCTGGGGCCCGGTACGGCGGTCACCTTGATGCCGCGTTCGACGGCCGCGGCGACCAGGCGGTAGCCGGGGTCGGAGACCGAGGGCATCCCGGCGTCGGTGACCAGCAGCACCCGTGCGCCGCCGGACAGCGCATCGGCCAGCTCGGGCGTCCTGGCCGCCTCGTTGCCCTCGAAGTACGACACGATCCGGCCGGCCGGCGTCACCTCCAGGGCCTGGGTCAGCCGGCGCAGCCGGCGGGTGTCCTCGGCGGCGATCACGTCGGCGGCGGCCAGCTCGGTGGCGAGCCGCGGCGGCGCGTCCGCGATCTCGCCGATGGGCGTCCCTGCAAGTACCAGCGTTCCAGTCACCCGCCCATCCTCCCAGGACACGGCGGACCGGTCGGCATCCCCGGGTGGCGCTCCGCACCGGTTCACAGGGCCCTTCCCTACGATGGGCCGGGTGACGAGTGACACCACCGCGACCGACGCCGCCGCGCACCGCGCCCCGGAGCCGGCCCAGGCGCCCCCCGTGTGGCAGCGGCGGCTGCGCCGCTTCGGGTATCCGGCCCGCCCGCAGGCCGACGTCCGGACCCGGCTGGTGCCCGGCTTCCCGGAGCCGAGCGGCCGGATGTGGGCGGTGTTCGGCGCGGGCCCGGCCACCGCGGCCAGGCTCACCCGCTGGGCGGGCTGGGCCGGTCCGCTGCTGGTGGCGCTGGTCGCGGGGCTGCTGCGGTTCTGGAACCTGGGCAGCCCGCGGAAGGTGATATTCGACGAGACGTACTACCCCAAGGACGCCTGGTCGCTGCTGCAGTACGGCTACGAGGGCACCTGGGCCAAGACCGCCAACGACGCACTGGTCGCCCATCCGCCGCACATCATGCTCTCGCCGGAGCACTCCTATGTCGTGCACCCGCCGATGGGCAAGTGGCTGATCGCGGTCGGCGAGTGGGCGTTCGGGATGAACCCGTTCGGCTGGCGGTTCACGGTGGCGCTGCTGGGCACCCTGTCGGTGCTGCTGATCTGCCGTATCGGGCGGCGGCTGATGCGGTCCACGGCGCTGGGCTGCCTGGCGGGCGCGCTGCTCGCGGTGGACGGGCTGCACTTCGTGATGAGCCGCACCGCCCTGCTGGATCTGATCGTGATGTTCTGGGTGGTGGCCGCGTTCGGCTGCCTGCTGGTGGACCGGGACCGCAGCCGGGGCCGGCTGGCGGCGGCGCTGCCGCTCGGGCCTGGGGGCACCTCCCGTTCGAGCGAAGCCGAGAACGGGGGAGGCGTGGCGCGCCCGGACGACGCCGTCGGGGACCGGCTGCGGCTGGGGTGGCGGCCCTGGCGGATCGCGGCGGGCCTGTGCCTGGGCCTGTCCGCCGCCACGAAGTGGAACGGTCTGTACTTCCTGGCGGCGTTCGCCCTGATGTCGGTGCTGTGGGACGTCGCGGCCCGGCGGACGGCCGGTGCCCGCCACCCGTTCCGTTCGGCGCTGCGCCGCGACGTCCTGCCCGCGTTCGGCTCGACGGTCGTGGTCGCCCTGGCCGCCTACCTCGCGTCCTGGTCGGGCTGGATCGCCACCAAGGGCGGCTACTACCGGGACTGGGCGACCTCCCCCGAGGGCCGGCTGGGCGGCTGGACCTGGCTGCCGGACTGGCTGCGCAGCCTGTGGCACTACCAGACCGAGGTCTACGCCTTCCACACCGGACTGACCACCCCGCACACCTACCAGTCCAACCCCTTCAGCTGGCTGGTCCTGGGCCGCCCGGTGTCGTACTTCTACGAGGACCCCAAGGCCGGCCAGGACGGCTGCACCGCGGCCGAGGGCTGCGCCCGCGAGGTGCTGGCGCTGGGCACCCCGCTGCTGTGGTGGGCGGCCTGCTTCGCGCTCCTCTATGTGCTCTACCGCTGGCTGTTCAAGCGGGACTGGCGGGCCGGCGCCATCGCCTGCGGCGTCGCGGCCGGCTATCTGCCCTGGTTCCTGTACCAGGAGCGGACGATCTTCCTCTTCTACGCGGTGGTGTTCGTCCCGTTCCTGTGCCTGGCGCTGGCGATGATGATCGGCGCGATCATCGGCCCGCCGGGTTCGACGGAGCGCCGCCGCACGATCGGCGCGGTGGGCGCCGGCGTCCTGGCGCTCCTGATCATCTGGAACTTCATCTACTTCTATCCGCTCTACACGGGGCTGCCGATCCCGAAGAGCGCCTGGCACCAGCGGATGTGGTTCGACAGCTGGGTCTGAGCAGGGGCCTCGCGGGGGCCGGTGAGGGCCCCGGGAAGAGTTCGACAATTCTGTAACAGCCCTACAACAGCGCGTCACCGGACCGTGCCCGGATCGAGACTCGGCGATTTCCCCGTGTCCCTTAGAGTGCGATGCACGTTCTTGTGTGCGTATTCAAGGACGAGACTCCTGGGAGGGGATCGGTGGCATGCGCCGTGAGGTGAAGTACGGGCTGATCGGCGGATCGGTGGCCCTGGTGGCGGGCGTCGTGGGCGGCCTGACGCTGTTCGGCGGTTCGGACGGCGACTCCCCGCAGGAGGTCAGGTCGGCGGACGCCAAGCCGGGCGACTCCGGGCCCAAGGTTCCGACCGGTCCGCTGTCGGCCAAGGAGGTGCAGACGGCAGGGCAGGAGTTCCTGACCGCCTGGCAGTCCGGCGACGCGGCGAAGGCGGCCGGGCTGACGGACAGCCCCAAGGAGGCCCAGAGCGCGCTCGCGGCCTTCAGCAAGCAGGCGAAGTTCTCGAAGGTGACGGTGACTCCGGGCACCCCGGCGGGTGACAAGGTCCCGTACACCGTCGCCGCGCAGATCGACTACAACGGCACCAAGGCGTCGTACTCGTACCGCACGTCGGCGACCGTCGAGCGGGACAAGGCCACGGGTGAGCCGCGGATCGTCTGGCGGCCGACGGTGCTGCACCCGGACCTGGCCAAGGGCGACGAGCTGCGGACGGGCGAGGCCGAGGCGCCCCCCATCAAGGCCGTGGACCGCAACGGCAAGGAGCTGACCCCCAAGGCGCATCCGACGCTGGCCGGGGTGCTGGACAGCCTGCGCGACAAGTACGGCGACAAGACCGGCGGCAAGCCCGGCGTGGAGCTGTTCATCCACCGCGCCAAGAGCGCCGAGCCGGCCGAGCAGCAGCCCGAGAAGACGCTGAAGGTGCTCTCCAAGGGCACCCCCGGCACCCTCAAGACCACCCTGGACGCCACGCTGCAGTCGGCGGCCGAGCGGGCGGTCAAGGGCAAGAAGTCCGCGGCCGCCGCGGCCGTCAAGCCCAGCACCGGCGAGATCCTGGCGATCGCCAACGCCCCCGAGAAGGGCTTCAACCTCGCCACCCAGGGGTCGCTGGCCCCCGGCTCCACGATGAAGATCGTGACCTCGGCGCTGCTGATCGACAAGGGCATGACCGCGCCGGGCAAGTCGCACCCGTGCCCCAAGTACGTCACCGTCGGCGGCTGGAAGTTCCAGAACCTCGACAAGTCCGAGATCAAGTCCGGCACCTTCGCGCAGAGCTTCGCGGCGTCCTGCAACAACGCCTTCATCTCGCAGGCGGAGAAGCTCAAGGACGACGACCTGACGAAGGAGGCCCGGGACGTCTTCGGCATCGGCCTGAACTGGCAGACCGGCATCCCGACCTTCGACGGCGCGGTGCCGGTGCAGCAGGACGCGCAGATGGCGGCCTCGCTGATCGGCCAGGGTGGGGTGCGGATGAACCCGCTCAACGTCGCCACGCTCGCCGCGACGGTCCGCGCCGGCTCCTTCCACCAGCCGTACATCGTCGCGCCGTCGCTGGACAACCGGACGCTCGCCAAGGCCGCCCGGACGATGAAGCCGGGCACCGCCTCGGCCCTGAAGTCGCTGATGAAGCTGACCGCGACGTCCGGTACGGCCGCCGAGGCGATGTCCGGCGTCGGCGGTGACATCGGCGCCAAGACCGGCTCCGCCGAGGTCGACGGCCAGAAGAAGCCCAACGCGTGGTTCACCGCCTACCGCGACGACCTCGCCGCGGCGGCCGTCGTCCCGGCCAGCGGCCACGGCGGCAGCAACGCGGGCCCGGTGGTCCGCGCCATCCTCACCGCGAACTGAGCGGCGGCGGGGGGCCATCGGGTCCCCCGCCTCGTCCCATCGGCTGGAATCTCCTTCGCATGGCCCGTACACCTTTCGCTAGCGTGCGGGCCATGACCGTTTCCGCGTCCCCCGCACCGCAGACCACCGACGCGCGCGAGCTCTCCGAGTGACCCCGCTCGTCGTCGCGGCCGTCCTGCTGGCCGCCGTCACCCACGCCAGTTGGAACGCCATCGCGCACGGCATACGCGACCAGTTGCTGGCCTTCACCCTGGTCGGCGGCGGCGGTGCGCTCTGCGGCGCCGCGCTGGCCGGCTTCACCCCGCTGCCCGCCGCCGGCGCCTGGCCCTTCCTGCTGGCCTCCGCCGTGCTGCACGTCGTCTACCAGGCGCTGCTCATGCGGTCGTTCCAGCTGGGCGACTTCGGGCAGATGTACCCCATCGCCCGCGGCACCGCCCCCATGGTCGTCACCGTCCTCGCGGCCGTCTTCGTCCACGAGATCCCCGACGTCTGGGCGCTGGCCGGTGTGGCGCTCGCCTCCGCGGGGCTGGTCGGCGTGGCCCTGTGGGGCATCCGCGGCTCGGGCGCCCGGCCCCACTGGCCCGCCCTGGTCGCCGCCCTCGCCACCGGCCTGTCCATCGCCGCCTACACCACCGTCGACGGCCTGGGCGTACGCGCCTCCGGCACCCCCCTGGGCTACATCGCCTGGCTGATGATCCTCGAAGGGCTCGCCATCCCCGCCTACGCGCTCGCCACCCGCCGCCGGCGGCTCCTGGCCGAGCTGCGCCCCATCGCCCTGCGGGGCCTGGCCGGCGGCGTGCTGTCGGTCTTCGCCTACGGCCTGGTGCTGTGGGCCCAGACCCGCGCCGCGCTGGCCCCCATCGCCGCCCTGCGCGAGTCCTCCATCATCGTCGGTGCGGCCATCGGCGCCCTCTTCTTCAAGGAGCGGTTCGGCCTGCCGCGGATCGCGGCGGCCGGGCTGATGGTTGTCGGGATCGGCCTGATGCTCCACTGAGGCTGGGGCCGCTTCCCACGTTGCCGGTTTGGGCTCGTAGCCCCGCTTCCCACGTTGCCGGCTGATCCGCCGTGTCTGTTTCTGTGCGTTGTTTCCCGCCTTCGGCGGGAGCGGAGGGGTTGTGGGGTGGGGCCCCGGGGTGAGTGGTGGGTGCCGGTGGCGGGGGCTCCGGGGTGTGTTGTCGGACTGCTGCGCTTTACGTCCGACAACACACCCCTCCGCCCCCACCACCTCCCGTCCGCGAACGGGACCCCACCCCGGGGGAGGAGACGAAAAGAAAAGACCAGAAGCTCGGCCGCGTCACGATGCGGCCGAGCTTGTGGTCTTTGACACTTCCCCTCACCGGGGCGGGGGCGCTCCACCGGGCGGGAGGGGGCGGGCCGGAGGGGCCTGTTGTGTGGACGTAAAGCGCAGCAGTCCACACAACAGGCCCCGGAGGACCGCCCCCGGCACCCCCACCGACACAGCGCCCCCGACCCACAACCCACCCCGCTCCCGCCGAAGGCGGGAAAAAACTCACAGAAACAGACACGGCGGGCCACCCGGCAACGTGGGAAACGGGGCTACGAGCCCAAAACCGCCCGCATCAGCGCCTGCGCACGGGGGTCTGCGGTCACATTGCGCTGCATGCCGTTGGTGACGTAGCCGAAGGCGATACCGCTTTCGGGATCCGCGCAGGCCAGCGCGCCGCCGCGCCCGGGGTGTCCGAACGATCCGGGCGCCAGCAGCGGCGAGGCCGGGCCGTGCAGCATGAAGCCGAGGCCGAAGCGGGTGTTGACCAGCAGGGTGCGGTCGAGACCGGCGGACTCCTCGGTGCGGGCGAGGGTGAGGGTGGCCGGGGCGAAGAGGCGCGGCTGGTCGTCGACGGCGCCGATCAGCGCGGCGTAGCAGCGGGCCAGCGAGCGGGCGGTGGCGATGCCCGCGGAGGCGGGCAGCTCGCCGGCACGGTAGGCGGGGTCGTTCTCGTCGGGGCCCGGCGAAATGGCGCCGAAGGCGCGGCTGGTGAGGGAGGAGGGGTCGGCGTAGGCGTCGGCCACCGAACGCTTCGGCCGGGCCCGCAGGCCCGACCCGGCAGGCGGCGCCGGCGGCTCGACGGCCGCGAGGCGGCCCACCCTCTCCTGTGCTCCTTGCGGAAGCCCGATCCACAGGTCGAGGCCGAGCGGCCCGGATATCTCCTCGGCGATCCAGCCGCCGATGGTGCGTCCGGTGACCCGCAGCACCAGCTCGCCGATCAGCCAGCTGTAGGTCTGCGCGTGGTAGCCGTGGTCCGTGCCGGGCTCCCAGGCGGGTGCCTGGGCGGCGACCGCGGCCGGGCCGCTGACGCCGTCGACGGCCTGGGCGGGAGTGAGCGGGGTGTCCAGGACGGGCAGCCCGGCGCGGTGCGACAGCAGGTGCCGGACCAGGACCCGTTCCTTGCCGGCGGCCTTGAACTCGGGCCAGTACGTGCCGACCGGCGCGTCGAGGTCGAGCTGTCCGCGCTGGTGCAGCAGCAGCGGGACGATCGCGGCGATGCCCTTGGTCGCGGACCGGATCACCTGGGCGGTGCCGGCCTCCCACGGCGCGGCTCCCGGCGCGGCGCCGTCGGCGTCCCCGTCCTTCGTGCCGGCCCACAGGTCGACGACCTTCCGCCCGTGCCGGTAGACGGCGACCGCCGCCCCCCGCTCTCCGCGCTGCGCGAAGTTGGCCACGAAGGCGTCCCGGACCGGCTCGAAGCCGTCCTCTACCGTGCCCTGGACGTCCACCACTGATTCCCGCTTCCCACTCATCCGTCGCTTTCGTGACCCATCAATGGTGCAACGCGCGGATCAGTGCTGATGACCAGGGCCGCGGCCCGTGGCGTTCCTCACACGGCTGCGCGGGGGCCGGGCGGCGCCCCGGGTCACCGGGGGACGGTGACCGACCGGGGGTCGAAGCCGAAGGGCAGCTCCAGGCGGTGGCCGCGCATCAGTTCCTCGTCGCAGAGCAGGTCCTGGGTGCCGCCGTCGGCGACCAGCACGCCCCCGGAGAGCACGACCGAGCGCGGGCACAGCTCCAGCGCGTAGGGCAGGTCGTGGGTGACCATCAGCACGGTGACGTCCAACGACCGCAGGATGTCGGCGAGTTCGCGGCGGGAGGCCGGGTCGAGGTTGGAGGAGGGCTCGTCCAGGACGAGGATCTCGGGGCGCATGGCCAGGACGGTGGCGACCGCGACCCGACGGCGCTGGCCGAAGGAGAGGTGGTGCGGCGGTCGGTCGGCGAAGCCCTCCATGCCGACCCGGGTGAGCGCCTCGGTGACCCGTTCCCGGAGTTCGTCGCCGCGCAGCCCCGCCGCGGCCGGGCCGAAGGCGACGTCCTCGCGGACGGTGGGCATGAACAGCTGGTCGTCGGGGTCCTGGAAGACGATGCCGACCCGGCGGCGGATCTCGGCGAGGTTCTCTCTGGCGACCGGGAGCCCGGCCACCGCGACGCTGCCGGCGCCCGCTTCGAGGATGCCGTTGAGGTGCAGTACGAGGGTGGTCTTGCCGGCGCCGTTGGGGCCGAGGAGGGCGACCCGTTCGCCGCGGCCGACGGTCAGGTCGACGCCGAAGAGCGCCTGGTGGCCGTCGGGGTAGGCGTAGGCGAGCCCGGAGACGGCGAGGGAGGGGGCGGGCGTGGCGGTGCTCAAAGGGTCCATCCCAGGAGGCAGACGGCGAGGGCGGCGAGCGGGAGCGCGGCCGCGCGGATCCATTGTGTGCGGGTGGCGGTGGTGGCGTCGACGACGGGCATGGTGCCGGTGTAGCCGCGGCTGACCATGGCGAGGTGGACCCGCTCACCGCGCTCGTAGGAGCGGATGAACAGCGCGCCGGCGGACTTGGCGAGCACGCCCCAGTGGCGTACGCCGCGGGCTTCGAAGCCGCGCGAGAGCCGGGCGATCCGCATCCGCCGCATCTCGTCGGTGATCACATCGCCGTAGCGGATCATGAAGGACGCGATCTGGACGAGCAGCGGCGGCATCTTCAGCCGCTGCAGACCGAGCAGGACTTCGCGCAGCTCGGTGGTGGCGGCGAGCAGCACGGACGCGGCGACGCCCAGAGTGCCCTTGGCGAGGATGTTCCAGGCGCCCCAGAGCCCGGAGCGGCTCAGCTCCAGTCCGAGGAAGTGGACCTGCGGCCCCTCGGCGACGAACGGCATCAGCAGGGCGAAGGCGACGAACGGCACCTCGATCAGCAGCCGTTTGAGGAGGAAGGCGGCCGGGATCCGCGCCGCCGCGGCGGCGGCCGCGATCAGCAGGGCGTAGAGCCCGAACGCCCAGATGGCCGCGCGCGGGGTGGCGACGACGGTCAGCACGAAGCAGAACACCGCGGCGAGCTTGCAGTGCGCGGGCAGGGCGTGCACCGGCGAGTGCCCGTGCCGGTAGAGCTTGTGGGCGTGGCCGGCTCCCATGTCAGACGTTCTCCGTCTGCCGGGCGGCCGGCCGGGCGGCGGTGCCCTTGCGGCGGCGCAGGACCACGAACACCCCGGTGCCCACCGCCAGCGTCGCGCCCACCCCGATGACACCGGCCAGGCCGCCGGACAGCCGCGGGTCGGCGATGTCCTTGACGCTGTAGTCGGCGAGCGGCGAGTCCTTGGCGGCGTGGTCCTTGGCCTTGGCGTCGATGCCCTGGTCGTGGGCGACCTTCTCCAGGCCGTCGGGGCTGGCGGAGGCGTAGTAGCTGACGCCACCGGCGCACACCAGGGCGGCGGCGATCCCGGACAGCCAGACGGTGCGGGTCGAACGGCGCGGGGCGGCAGGAGCCGTGGGGGCGGGTGCGGCGTCGTCGGCGGGTGCGGCCGTGGCCGCCGCCGCCGGCTCGGCGGCGCCCGGGGACGACAGCGGCGAGGTCCGCAGCTCCAGCGGCTTGGTCAGCCCGCGCGCGCCGTAGACGAGATCGGGCCGTACCGCGATGACGGCCCCGACCGTCAGCGCGGTGATCACGGCCTCGCCGATCCCGATCAGTACGTGGACGCCGACCATGGCGGTGAAGACCTTGCCGATCGACACGTCCGCGGTCCCGCCGAGCGCGTAGAGGGCGGTGAAGGCGACCGCGGCGGCCGGCACCGAGACCAGCGCCGAGACGAACGAGGCGACGGTGATCGAGCGCCGCCGCCGGGGCAGCACCTTCACCAGACCCCGGAACAGGGCGTAGGCGACCACGGTCGTCACGATCGCCATGTCGGTGATGTTGACACCCAGCGCGGTCAGCCCGCCGTCGGCGAACAGCACCCCCTGCATCAGCAGCACGACCGAGACGCAGAGCACGCCGGTGCAGGGGCCGACGAGTATCGCGGCCAGCGCCCCGCCCAGCAGATGCCCGCTCGTACCGGCCGCGACCGGGAAATTCAGCATCTGCACGGCGAAGATGAACGCCGCCACCAGCCCGGCCAGCGGCGCCGTGCGCTCCGCGGCCGCGGCGCCGCCCTGCCCGGCCCCCGCCAGCTCCCGGCGGGCACCGCGCAGACTGACCGCGACCGCGGCCGCGGCGACCGCGCCGGCCGCCACCGACACCGGCGCGTTGATGAATCCATCGGGTACGTGCATCTGGGGCTCTCCGCTTCGGGCTCTGCTCTGCAAACCAGCCAGGGGTGGTGCAACCGGCCAATCGTCGTCGCTACTGCAACCAATTCGCAAGAGCGCCCATCATGCGGATGCGCGCCCCCACGAGAGACCCGTCTCCGCCTGCGGGTCTCCGCGTGGCGGTGGCCCCTGGAGCGCCGCCCACCGCGCGCTCGCGGGCCGGGCCGCCCCTGTCCGAGACCCTGCTGCCCGAGTTGCCACCCTTATCCCCGGCCGAAACCATGGATGGGTGAGCGATACACCCGAGGCCGTCGGGCCGCGAACGGAGTCGAAGGGCAGGCCGCGTGGCCGGCTGCGCCGCATGCCGACCACGCCCGACGCACCGCCCGGCGCACCCCCCGGCTCGTATCTGCGCTTCCCCCATCTGCACGGCGACCTGCTCTGCTTCGCCGCCGAGGACGACCTGTGGGTCGCCCCGATCGCCCCGGACGGGCAGGAACCCGGCCGCGCCTGGCGGCTGACCGTCGACCGCACCCGCGTCGGCCACCCCCGCTTCTCCCCCGACGGGCGGCAGATCGCCTTCACCACCTGGCGCAGCCTCGACCCCGAGGTGCACCTCGCGGCGGTCGACGGCGGTCCGGCGCGCCGGCTGACGTACTGGGGCAGCACGGACGCCCGGGTGTGCGGGTGGACGCCGGACGGGCACGTCCTGGCGGTGTCCTCGCACGGGCAGCCGTTCTCGTACTACTCCTGGGCGTACAAGCTGCCGACCGACGGGGGGCCGGGCGGGAAGCTGCCCTGGGGCCCGGTCTCCGACATCGCGGTCGCCGATGTCGCCGGGGAGCACAAGACGCTGCTGCTCAGCGGCACCCCGCCGCACGAACCCGCCTCCTGGAAGCGCTACCGGGGCGGCGCGATGGGCCGGATGTGGCTGCACGGCGTCCGGCTGCTGCCGGATCTGTACGGGCATCTGGACTCGGTGATGTTCGTCGGGGAGCGGATCGCGTTCCTCTCCGACCACGAGGGCGTCGCCAACGTGTACTCGTGTCTGCCGGACGGCACCGACCTGCGTCGGCACACCGATCACGCCGACTTCTACGCCCGGCACGCCTCGACCGACGGCGAGCGGATCGTCTACCAGTGCGCGGGCGACCTCTGGCTGGTCGAGGACCTGAGCCCGAACGCCGTTCCGCGCAAGCTGGCGGTGCGCCTGGGCGGCCCGCGGGCCGGTCGCCGCAGCTACCAGGTCCCGGCCGCCTCGCACGTCACCTCGCTCGCGGTGGACACCACCGGGCGGGCCAGCGCGGTCGGCGTCCGCGGCAGCCTGTACTGGCTCACCCACCGCGACGGCCCGGCTCGGACCATCCACGACACCCCGGGCGTCCGCGTCCGGCTGCCCGAGATGCTCGGCTCCAGCGGCCGGATCGCCTACGTCACCGACGCCGAGGGCGAGGACGCCGTGGAGATCACCAATCTGCCGCGGGCCAGCGCGCCGGGCGAACCGCGCCGGCTGGCGGCCGGGCAACTGGGCCGGGTCCACGAGATGACCGCCTCACCGGACGGCGAGCGGCTGGCGGTGGCCGCGCACGACGGCCGGCTGCTGCTGGTGGACGTGACCCGGCCGGAGGAGGGGTCGACCGAGGAGGACCGGTCCGAGGAGGACGAGGCGGCCGGCCCCGGCGGCGTCACCGAACTGATCCGCTCCACCAACGGGCCGGTCCGCGACCTGGCCTTCTCCCCCGACTCCCGCTGGCTGACCTGGTCGCATCCGGGCATCGGCCGTTCGCTGCGGCAGATCAAGATGGCCCGGCTGTCCGACCGGCACATCGTGGACGTCACCAACGGCCGCTTCGAGGACGAGCAGCCGGTGTTCACCCGCGACGGCCGCTATCTGGCGTTTCTGTCCTGGCGCGGCTTCGACCCGGTCTACGACGTGCACACCGGGGACCTGTCCTTCCCGCTGGGCTGCCGGCCCTACCTCGTACCGCTGTCGTCGGCGACCCCCTCCCCCTTCGCGCTGTCGCCGGAGGGGCGGCCCGCGGCGGGCGGTCTGGACCCGGACGAGATTCCGCCGCCGAACGGCGAGGGGGCCGTGCTGGTGGAGGTGGAGGGGCTGGCGAACCGGGTCACGCCGTTCCCGGTGGCCGCCTCCAAGTACTCCTCCCTGGAACCGGTCAGCGGCGGCGGCCTGGTCTGGCTGCGCTGGCCGATCTCCGGCGCGCTGGGCGAGACCTTCGCCAACCCCGACAACACCTCCGGCAAGCCCACCCTCGAACACTTCGACCTGCCCAAGGCGCGGCGCACCGAACTCACCAGCTCCCTGGACGGTTTCGCGCTCAGCGGCGACGGCTCCCGGCTGGTCGTCAACGATGACGGCGAACTGCGCGCGGTGCCGGCCACCGAGCCGGCGGACGGCGATTCGACGGTCTACCTGGACCTGCGGCGCATCCTGCACGACGTCGATCCCGAGACGGAGTGGCGCCAGGCGTTCGACGAGGCGGGCCGGATCATCCGGGCGTACTTCTGGGAGCCGCGGATGTGCGGTATCGACTGGGACGCGGTGCTCGCGCAGTACCGGCCGCTGGTCGAACGGGTCGCCTCCCCCGACGAGTTCGCCGATCTGCTGCGCGAGGTGCTGGGCGAACTGGGCACCTCCCATGCGTATGTCACCGGCGCCCGGCGCAACGAGGGGCCGCCGCACTACCAGCGCGCGATGGGGCTGCTCGGCGCCAACTTCACCTGCCGGGACGGCCGTTGGATCGTCCAGCGGATCCTGCCCGGCGAGTCGTCGGACTCCAAGGCCCGCTCCCCGCTGGCCGGTACGGGCATCCGCGACGGGGCGGCGCTCACCCACGTCGACGGCCGGCCGGTGGACCCGGCCGCAGGGCCGTATCCGCTGCTGGCCGCGGCCGGCGGCACCACCGTCGAGCTGACGTTCTCCCCGGCCGAGGGCAACGGCCACGCCCGCCGGGTCGCGGTGGTCCCGCTGGTCGACGAGCGGCCGCTGCGCTACCAGGACTGGGTGGCCAAACGCCGCGCCGTCGTGCGGGAGTTGAGCGGCGGCAAGTGCGGCTATCTGCACATCCCCGACATGGGCGGCTCCGGCTGGGCGCAGTTCAACCGCGATCTGCGGATGGAGGTCTCCCGGCCCGCGCTGATCGTGGACGTACGGGGCAACGCCGGCGGCAACATCTCCGAGCTGGTGATCGAGAAGCTGACCCGCACCATCATGGGCTGGGACCTGACCCGCGACGCCGAGCCGGTCTCCTACACCGGCAACGCGCCGCGCGGCCCGGTCGTCGCGGTCGCCGACGAGATGACCTCGTCCGACGGCGACATGATCACCGCGGCCTTCAAGCTCCAGGGCATCGGACCGGTGGTCGGCATGCGCACCTGGGGCGGGGTGGTCGGCATGACCGGTCGGCACCGGCTCGCCGACGGGACGACGATCACCGTGCCGATGAACGCGGCGTGGTTCCGGCTCTACGGCTGGGGCGTGGAGAACCACGGCGTGGAGGTGGACATCGAGGCGCTGCGCTCCCCGCTGCACTGGGCCGAGGGCAAGCACCCGACGCTGGGGGTGGCGGTGCGTACGGCGCTGGAGCTGCTGGAGCGGCATCCGGCGGCGACGCCTCCGGACCTGTCGGACGTCCCGGACCGGCGGCGGCCGGCACTGCCGCCGCGGAGCGGGGGCGCGACGGGAACGGCGGGAGCGGCAGGGGCCTGAGGCGGCGGCGGGGGCCTGAGCGGGCCGGTTCGTGTGCGTCCCGGGGCCGTCACGTCCGTCGGCCGACGCGGGCGCCGTGGGGGACCAACACGCCGATGGGGCGCACCCGGTCGACCGGGTGCGCCCCTCACGCCTGGCGCGTACGTCGCCGCGCGTGGTCTTCAGGACGTGGCGTCAGCTCTGGTAGCGACCCTCGGCGTCGTCCAGCGCGTCCTGAGCGGTCCGGCGGCCCTGCTGGCCGCGGTCACGCTGCGGGTCGCGCTCCTGGCCGCCCTGGCGCCGGCCGCGCTCCTGCTCCTCGCGCTTGCCGCGCTCCGGGCCGTTGGCGCGAGCGCCGCTCGCCGCCTGGTTCGCCTGGTCCCGGAGCTCGTTGGCCTTGTCCTGGAACTGGTCCTTGATGCCCATACTGTTCACTCCTAGTGGGGTGTAGGGGGGTTTGGGCCCCGAAACAGCGTGACACGCCCGGACATTGCTCGCATTTCGATCACGAACGGCTACCCTCCGTGACCCGCACGGCAACCGGACAGGACCGCTCCAGGAGGCGAACTCGCAGGTCAGCGCGGTTTCTCGGCGGCGCGGGCCATTTCGTCGGCCTCGCCGCCCGCACCGACCAGCCCGATCCGCATCCCGTCCAACCGGTCCCCGAACCTGCGGATCTCGCGCTGGCCCACGGACCCGATGACGGCCGGCAGGTACCCGCGCAGCGACTGCATCCCGCGCAGCCACCACTGCCCGTAGACATGCGCGGAGCGGCGCTCGATGCCCGCGACGATCCGGTCGACGGCGGGGCCCAGCGGATAGGTCTTGTTCGACGGCCAGGGCAGCCGGGAGCGCAACTCGCGCATGGTGTCGTCCTGGTCGGCGCCGCGCACCATGTCGGTGTCGGTCCAGCTCAGATAGCCGACGCCGACCCGTACGCCCTTGTGGCCGACCTCGGCCCGCAGGCAGTGCGCGAACGCCTCGACACCCGACTTGGACGCGCAGTACGCGCTCAGCATCGGGGCCGGGGTGATCGCCGCGAGCGAGGCGATCTGCAGGAAGTAGCCGCGGGACTCCATCAGGACGGGCAGGAAGGCCCGGCCGGTGACCGCGCTGCCTATCAGGTTGACCTCGACCACCCGCTTCCAGGAGACCGGGTCGGAGTCGACGAACGGGCCGCCGGTCGCCACACCGGCGTTGGCGACGACCGCATCGACCTTCCCGAAGCGGTCCTTGACCCCGGCCGCGACCCGGGCCATGGCCTCGTGGTCGGTGACATCGGCGTGCCAGTGGTGGGCCGGACCGTGCAACGAGGCCGCGACCTCGCGCAGTTCGTCCGGCTCCAGGCCGACCAGCGCCAGCGTCGCACCGCGCGCCGACAGCTTGCGGGCCAGCAGCGCGCCGACCCCGCGCGCCGCGCCCGTGACCACCACGACCTGGCCGTCCAGCTTTGCGCTCGTCCTCATGCCGTCCGCTCCTTCTTCTGCCGCTGCTTGCCGCGGGGGGACTGGGCGGGGACCTCCGGGCCGGCCGCCGCTTCTCCGGCACCGGTGCCGGCCGTCTTCAGGTGGTCGTCGACGAGTGCGCGCAGCCGGCCGGCGACCGCGCCCGGGTCCTCGATGGGTGTCATGTGCCCCCGCCCCGGCAGCTCGGTCAGCCCCAGGAAGTCGGGGAGCACGGAGGCCATCCGGCGGGCGTGCACCGGCGGGGTGAGCCGGTCGGCGGTGCCCGCGAGGACCGCCGTCGGCACCGCCAGCCGGCCGATCTCCCCGGTCAGTTCGAGTTCGGCCAGCACCTTGCCCCAGCGGGCCCGGACGCCCGGCGGGCAGCCGTGCACGATGCGCGCACACGCCTCGACCTGCTCGGCGGTGGAGCCGGCGCCCATCGTCGCGTACTTCAGCGCGCTCTTGGTGAGCGGCGACACGGGGCCCAACGGCGCGCGGGAGCCCAGCAGCAGGCGGTGCGCGCGGCGCCGTCCGGCCGGGCCGCGCAGCGGGAACACCAGTGATTCCGCGGGGAGTTGGGAGAATCCGGTGCTGCACAGCAGCGCGGCGGCGGCCCGCGCGCGCAGCTCCGGCCGGTCGGCGGCGGCCATGATCGTCATGCCGCCCATGGAGTGGCCGCCCACCACGGCCCGCTCGTCCGCCTCCAGGGTCGCCTCCAGTACGGCGACGAGGTCGTCGGCGAGCGCACGGGTGCTGTAGCCGGCGGGCGCCACGGCCGGGCTGCGGCCGTGCCCGCGCTGGTCGTAGACGACGACCTTGTGATCGGCGGCCAGCTCGCGGACGACCGGGGCCCAGAAGGCGGTCGAGCAGGTCCAGCCGTGCGCCAGCACGACGGCCGGGGCCTGCTCGGGCCCGTGGAACTCGGCGTGGATGCGGGAGCCGTCGGCGGAGGTGACGGTCGTGGTCCGGCGCGGCACCGGCGGTGCGTAGGGACCGCTCGTGACGTGCCCGGGGCGGCGGCTCATGCGGCCACCTCCGCACGCGCTCCGGCGGACCGTCCGGCCGCGTCGGCCCCGGGCGGCCGCAGCACCTCGTACTCGGCGAGATCGACCTGCCGGGTCACCTTCTTGAACTCCGCGGTCGTCCCCGGCCAGGCGGTGGTGTTGCGCCCGTTGGCGTCCAGATACCAGCTGTCGCAGCCGCCGGTGTTCCACACCGTCCGCTCCATCCGCCGCTGGATGTGGCGCGTCCAGTCGTCCACGGCGGACTGCCTGGCGCTCAGCGCGATCTTGCCGCCGAGGATGTCCAGCTGGCGCATGAAGTCCACCATGTAGTTCAGCTGCGCCTCGATCATCAGGATCATCGAGCTGTTGCCGAGACCGGTGTTGGGCCCGATGATCGTCAGGAAGTTGGGGAAGCCGGCCGCGCTGGCTCCGCGCAGCGCCGCCATCCCGTCCTTCCACTCCTCCGCCAGCGTCGTCCCCTTGGCGCCGGTGACCCGGTGCGCGATCGGCATGTCCGTCACATGGAAACCGGTGCCGAAGACGATCGCATCGGCCTCGGCCTCGCTCCCGTCGGCCCCCACGAGGGTGCTGCCGCGCACCTCCTTCAGCCCGGACGCGACGAGATCCACATTCGGCCGGGCCAGCGCCGGGTAATAGGTGTTGGAGAGCAGGATCCGCTTGCACCCGATGCGGTAGTCCGGCGTCAGCGCGCCGCGCAGCACCGGATCCTTGATCGCCTTCTTCATATGGTTCCTGGCCAGGAACTCGATCATCCCCAGCTGGTCGGGGCGCTTGGTGAAGGCGCTGACCTGGAGTTCCCTGATGCCCCAGAGCAGTCCGCGGCGCGCCGCCCGGGTCGCCGGAAGCTTGGTGTGCAGCCATTTCTCGGCCGCGCTGATCCTGCGGTCGGCACGCGGCAGCACCCAGGGCGGGGTCCGTTGGAAGAGCGTGAGCCGCTCCACGTCCGGCTGGATGGCGGGCACGATCTGGATCGCCGACGCACCGGTGCCGATCATGGCCACGCGCTTTCCGCGCACGTCGTAGTCATGGTCCCAGCGCGCGGAGTGGAAGACCTTCCCCGGGAAGGAGTCCAGCCCCGGCACGTCGGGAAGCTTGGGGTCCGACAGCGGTCCGGTGGCCGACACCACCACGTCGGCGGTCAGCGGCCCGCCGGCCGTCTCCAGCTCCCAGTGCAGCTCGCTGTTGCTCCAGCGCAGGCTGCGCACCTCGGAGTCGAACCGGATGTGCGGGCGCAGCCCGAAGTTGTCCGTCACCTGCTCCAGGTACGCCCGGATGTGCGGCTGCCCGGAGAAGTTCCGGGGCCACCGGGGGTTGGGGGCGAAGGAGAAGGAGTACAGATGCGAGGGCACATCGCATGCGCACCCCGGATAGCTGTTGTCCCGCCAGGTGCCGCCCACCGAGCCGGCCCGTTCCAGGATCACGAAGTCGGTGATCCCCTGGCGTCGCAGCCGTACGGCCGCCCCCAGGCCACCGAATCCCGATCCGATCACCGCCACGCGCACATGCTCCCGCTCGCGCTCGGCCATCCGCCGCCTCCCGAGTTCGACGCTCTGCACCGCAAACCTACGACGCCGACAGCCGCAGGCCGCCCGATCGCGCCAGCAATCACTGGCACAGTTGGGCACAGAGGGGAGAGTAGGGCAGCCGCGTACCGAGCGGTAGGGGTCCGGCGCCAGGAAGTTACCGCCGGTTGCAGCACGCCCCGCCGTCACACCCCCGGCATAGGCTGACCCCGTGGCAGCGAACGAGAACCCCCAGGACGAGCGCCCGGCCCGCACCGCCCACACCCCCGCCGCGCGCGAATTCCGCATGGCCGAGCTGGCCGAGGAGGCCGGTATCACGGTCCGTACGCTGCGGTTCTACCGCGAGCGCAAGCTCATCCCGCCGCCGCGCCGCGACGGCCGGATCGCCTGGTACAACGAACACCACCTCGCCCGGCTGCGCACCATCAGCGCCCTGCTGGAGCGCGGCCACACCCTGGGCGGCATCGCCGAACTCCTCTCCGCCTTCGAGTCCGGGCGCGACGTCGGCGAGCTTCTGGGCCTCCAGACCCCGCTGCTGCCCCCGTGGTCCGAGGAGACCCCGGTCCGCCTCACCCCGGAGCAGCTCGCCGACCACTTCAGCCGGGACATCACCCCCGAGAACCTCACCACGTCCCTGGACATCGGCTATCTCGCCGTCGACGGCGACGAGTTCGTGCACATCAGCCGCCGCCTCCTGGACGCCTCCACCGAACTGGTCGACGAGGGGATCCCGCTGGCCGCCGTCCTGGAGGCCGGCCGCCGGGTGCGCGCGCACGCCGACGCCCTCGCCGACATCTTCACCACCCTCATCCGCACCCACCTCCTGGCCGGCGTCCTTCCGGAGCCCGGCGCGGACGGCCTGCCCGACTCCCGGGAGATCGACCGCATAGCCCAGACCGTCGACAAGCTCCGCCCGCTGTCCAAGGGCGTGGTGGAGGCCGAGCTGTCCATGGCCATGGACCGCCGGGTGCGCAGGGAGCTGGAGCAGTGGCTGCGGGAGCACACGGAGAAGGACGAGCCGGGCGCCTGACCTCGGGGCGCGCGCGGCCGCGGCTCAGCCGCGCGCCGGCCGGGGCCGGGTGAAGTGGTCCAGCAGCCGCCGCACGGCGAGGTCCTGGGCGGACCGCGACTCCTCCGAGGCGACGCGCTGCGCGGCGTACAGCCGCACCAGCTCCGAGCGCACGAAGTGCCCCTGGGCCTGCTCCTGGAGCAGATGGGCGTCGCACAGCTCGGCGAGATGGCGGCGGGTGCGCTCCAGGTCCTGCCCCGCCAGCGCCGCGGCGGCGTGCAGCTCCACGCTGGGGCCGGGGTGCAGACCAAGGACGCGGAAGAGTCGGGCGGCGCCGCTCGACAGGGCGCGGTAGCTGAGATAGAGATTGGCCTCCACGGCCAGATCGGCGTCGTCCGCGGACAGCTCCTGCAGACGCCGGCGCTCGTCGGCCAGCTTCCTCGTCCAGCACTCCAGCGGCCATTCGGGGTGGGCCATCAGCCGTGCCGCGGCGATCCGCAGCGCCAGCGGGAGCCGTTCGCACCACTCGACCAGCGCCCGGGCCGCCGCCGGGTCCGCCTCGATGCGCTGCCGTCCCAGCGCGTTGCCCAGCAGCTGCATGGCGTCACCAGGGGCGAGCGCCCCCACCGTGACCAGTGCGGCGCCGTCCCGGACCACCAGCCCGCTCAGCCGCCGCCGGCTGGTGACCACCGCCAGACAGCCCGGCGCCGAGGGCAGCAGGGGCCGCGTCTGCTCGGCCGTACCCGCGTTGTCCAGCAGTACGAGCATCCGCCGCCCGGCCAGCAGCGACCGGTACAGCGCCGCGCGCTCCGCCACGGACTCGGGGATCTTCGCCTCCGGGACCCCCAGCGACAGCAGAAACGACGACAGTACGGTGCCCGCCCGCATCGGGGGGCGCTCGAAGCCCCGCAGATCGGCGAAGAGCTGGCCGTCGGGGAATGCCGCCCGCAGCCGGTGCGCCCACTGCACCGCCAGCGTCGTCTTGCCGGCCCCGCCGGCGCCCGCCAACACCACGCAGTGCGGCCGCGGCACCCGCTCCAGATGCTGGTCCAGCACCGCCAGCTCCCGTTCCCGGCCGCAGAAGTCCGGGATGCCGGGCGGCAGTTGGGCCACCCGCGGCAGCGGAGCCGGCCCGTGGCCGACGGCGTACGGCGCGGCGGGCGGCGGCGCGGCCGACGGACGGGCAGGGCCCTGCGGCGCCGCGGCGCCGCTCCCGCCGAGCACCGCCAGGTAGGCATCGCTCAGCACCCGGCCGGGATCGATGCCCAGCTGGTCCTTCAGATGCCGGCGGGTCCGGTGGTAGTGGTCCAGCGCCTCCGCCTGCCGGCCGCTCGCCTGCAGGGCGCGCATCAGCAGCGCGGTCAGCTCCTCGTGCAGGGGGTGCTCCGCTATCCACGCGGTCAGCTCGGTGACCACCTCGCCGTACCGGCCCAGCAGCACCAGCTGCGCGCCCAGCTCGTGCAGCGCGGCCACCCGCGCCTGGGCCAGGCCCGCCCCCACGGTCTGGCGCACCCGGTCGCCGGGCACATCCGCCAGCGCCTCGCCCCGCCACAGCCCGAGGGCCCGGCGCAGCATCGCGACCGCGGCCTGCGGCTCGGCCTCCCGCGCGGCGGACACCAGGCTCTGGAAGCGGTGGACGTCCACCGTGCACGGATCGGCGAGCAGCACATAGCCCTGCCCCCGGGTGGCGAGTTCGGCATGGCCGGCCAGCAGCTGCCGCAGCCGGTGCACGTGGTTGTGGACCACACCGCGCGCACTGGCCGGCGGGTCCTCGTCCCACGCCAGATCGATCAGCCTGCTCAGCGTGACCACCTGGTTGACCTCGCTGATCAGTACCGCGGTCACGGTACGGATCCGCCCCGACCCCAAGGCCAGCGGCCGACCGTCGTCGGTCTCGCACTCCACCGGCCCCAGCAGCTTCAACTGAACCATCGTGCCCTCAAGTTCATGACGCCGAACGGGCGCCTGCAGTCCGCCCCCTGTCTGCAAGGACCACCGGAAGGAAGGTCGGGTTCCGCTTCACCGCTCCCCTCTCACTATGTGGACATACTCCCCGAGTTGACAAAAATTCAACGCAAGTCCCGATCGGGCGCAACCGCCCCATGAGCCCCACGTGAGCCGATCATGAGCGGCCCCGCCGAGCATTACTGCCGTACCGGTCGTGGCGGCCCACCCCTTCCCGCCGCTCCGGCCGACTCTCCGTTCCCCACGGTCCGGAGAGGTCGCACACCCCCCACTCATGGAGGAGAACCATGTCCACTACGGGCATCGTGAAGAAGAGCCTGGCAGCGGTGGCCCTGTGCGCCGCGCTCACCGCGACGGGCGCCGCCTTCCCGGCGACCGCCATGGCCGCACCGGCGGCCGCCGCGGCGCCGGCGGGCGACTCGCCGGTCGACGTCGGCGCCAACGCCAACCTCAACTTCAACGTCGACGTGCTCGGCATAGCCAACAAGATCGAGTCGTCGATCAAGACCGCCCAGAACCGCGAGGGCTTCGTCAAGAACCTGATGGAGTCGGCGTTCTACGCCAGCAACGGCCAGTACAACGTCATGGTCCACAACCTCAGCCAGCCCTACGAGGAGCACGTCAACGGCGTCAAGGCGTACGGCTCCGCCACCTACGACGGCGTCGTCTACGGCATCTGGGTCTTCGAGGACGGCGAGTTCACCAACCAGGGCGACGGCGGCTACATCAACTGGGCCTTCAAGGGCTGGTTCGACCGCCCGAACAACGGCGGCTACGTCAAGTTCACCCGCCCCTGACCGTCCTCCCCCATCGGCCACCACCACGGCCGCACCGACGGCCCGCCCCACCCGGGCGGGCCGTCCCCCAAGCGGGGCGCCCTCGTACTCCCCCGGAGGGCGCCCCACCTCACAGCGTCATGGACCGGCAGACGGACCGGGCGCTGTCACACGATCCAGGAGTCAGCCGGATCGTCCAGCCATACCCGCTGGCCCTTGGCACTCACGGTCAGCCCGAACCGCGAGATGTCCGGCCGCCCATGGCCGTCCCACCATCGGAACGCGGCCGCCACGTCGTCCCACAGTCGGCGGGGTCCGTACTGCCAGACGCGCGCGGTGTCCCCGTCCCGGAACATGCAACACGCCCAGGACCGGTCGTTCAGGCTGTAGAACCAGACCGGCCGGGCGCCGTCGCTCTTCTCCGCCACGAAGTGCCGGCACTGCGGGACGCGAAGGCCCAGGACGAACCGCTCCGGGCCGAATCGCTCCCCGACGAACTCCCCTTCCGTGAGGGTCGTGGACGACTCGTCACCGTCGGCCACGCTGCCCGTGACGTACTCCTTGTGGACCACGGGCGAGATCCGCTGGGACCGGAGTTTCATGAACTCCACGGGCCCGGTGAACTTCCCGGACGCGCTCTCCCCGTCCGACGCCACGACCAAGCGGGCCACCGCGTCGCCGTGGCTGTAGTTCGTCCCCCAGGGGGCCACGATGACGCCACCGGGCCGACACTGCTCCACCCACGCGAAGGGGATGGAGCGGAGGCCGCACGTAGCGATGACGCGGTCGTACGGGGCCCCTTCCGGGTAGCCCTGGAACCCGTCGCCGTGGACGACCCGGACGGGGCTTCCCAGCCGCTCCACCGTCGCCATGGCAGCCGTGGCCACCGCCCGGTCCACCTCCATGGTGGTCACGCACCCCGGCCCCGCGCGGTGGGCCATGAGCAACGCATTCCAGGTGGTGGCCGCGCCGATTTCCAAGGCCGTATGACCCGGGTGGAGGTCCAGGGCCTGGAGCATCCGGAACACGACGGAGGGCATGGACGCGGAGCTGGTGGGGACGCGGCCGGGTTCGGTGCCGGAGTGCTTGCCGTCGTCCCACTGGGTGACGATCGGTACGTCGGAGTCCGCGAACTCCTGCCACGTGGCGGGCTCGTCCGCCTTGGACACGGCCACGCTCCGGCCGGCCTCCATGTCGAACGGCCAGATGAGGTCGGGCAGCACGGTGGAGCGGGGAACGGCCGCGTACGTGGGGGCCCAGTCGGAGGAGAGGGCCCCGGAAGACATCAGGGCGCGCCCCAACCCGGCGAGGTCGGGACGGCCTTTGTGCGCGTCGGCGGTCACTCAGACAGCCTTGGGCGGGTTCGGCTGCCCTGGGCCCCCGTCGGGGGACGGGGGCTGATGCGGACCGGGGTACGGCTGGCCGGGGAGCTTGTCGCCACCGTCGTTCCGAAGTACTGCGTTCACGCTTCCTCCTCTTGAGGCTGTCGGCACAGGGCCTTTCCCCATGCCGTCGGGCTGATACGGGGCACCGACTGCGCGTCCAGGTGCCCCGCTTCGTGCTCGGGGCTTCGAGTGGGACTGCCTACCTCTGCGGACCGCAGGACTTGCAGCACGGGGCCGGCCCGCCCTCGCATTCGGCAGCCCCTGACGCTCGACGCCATAACGTCAGGTCAGGCTGGTAGCCCGCCTGGATCATCAGGTCTTGCGTCTGGTGCAACGAGCCAGTGCGTACCTGCGCTGAGGGCGGCTGATCGGGGATGTGGTGCACGAAGCGTCCGAGCCGGGCGCACAGCTCGGCATAGCGCGCCGTGTGCAGGATGAGCGCGTGCCATCCCATGTCCACCAGCTTCGAGGGGCGCATATGGCTCTCGGGGAACTGGGCGGCTGTGGCCACGAATTTCAGCGCCTCGACAACGATGCGGGCTGCACGGTCCTTGTCCATGGGCGCGTTATCGCTCTGCACCGTTGCGGTAACGGCGGCAAGGGCGTCTTCGCCGAGGAGAGCTCGTGCGTCCGTCGCGGCCCGTGCGGGGGCTTCCTGTATGGCAGTCACGGTCATGTCTTCACCGTTGTTGGTGTGCTGGTGAGTTCCCGACGAGGGCGAGGGCGATCGCGGCGCCTGTGGTCCCGCTCAGGAGGGTGCAGGTGATGAAGAGCGAGCCGGCCGGGCCGCTCAGGCACAGTGACCACGCTCGTGGTTCCTGATCCGTTGGCTTGCCACGACAGCAGTAGCGAACTGCCGCAGCTTCCGGGCCTCGTGGCGTTCCTTGTCCCACCCTCGGCACTCCACACAGCCAGGGACCGGGGCGGGGCTGAGGTCGGCGTACGGTTCGCCGAGCGACACGGGGCGTTCCTGGTGACCGTTGCCGCTCACCGCCGCGCCGCCTTCACCACGCGGGTCAGCCGGGCGGTCTGGCTTGGCGTGAGCAGTGGCGGGGCAACCCGCGTGACCTTCATGCCTCCTTCCTCCGTCATCTGCACCGTGCTGGGCCGGGCGGCAATGCCCAGATCCTTCAGCGCGGCGTCAAGGTTCGCTCCCTCTTCGGCGCACGCCGAGTAGGGCGTGCGGGCAGGGGTGGTCATGGCGCCCTCCTTGCCTCTCTGTAGCGGTTCCGCTACCGGGGTGACTCAGCGTGGCCTACAGTCGGTATGTCTTCAACTTGCGCCATCTGAACGGAGAGTTGGGGTGCCTGATGGTGAATCGCAAGGATCTCAAGCCCGACGAGTCGCCGAGCGCGCGTTTTGGTGCCCGCTTACGCAGGCTGCGGGATGAACGCGGCTGGACTCAGGACGAGCTAGGCAGGCGGATGGGGTGCTCCGGCACGCACATCTCGGCTGTGGAAACTGGTCGGCGTCCTCCAACTCTCGGCTTTGCGGCAAGTGCTGACAAGGCGCTCGGTACCGGGGACCAGTTGCAGCGGCAGTGTCGTGCAACCCGGGGCAGTGCACTACTTGAGGGCTTCCCTGAGTTTGTGGATCACGAAGGTCGCGCAGTAGAGATCCGCCTGTACGAAGTGGGCGTGGTTCCTGGTCTGCTCCAGACTCCGGACTACGCATCCGCACTTGCCAAGGGCGCTGTCATGCGTGGGGCGATCACACAGGACGAAGCCGATGAGCGGGTCTCACTCGTCGCCAAGCGGCAAGCGGCGATTGCCCGCCCACGTCCACCCATGATCTTGGCCGTGCTAGATGAGAGTTGTCTCCGCCGGCCCGTTGGCGGGGATGCCGTCATGGACCCTCAGCTTGACAGGCTGATTGAGTTCGCCAGGCAGCCGAACACCACGCTTCAGGTAGCCCCGTTCGGCATGGCAGAGCATCGTCCTTTTGACCTGCCAGTCACCGTGTTGACTCTGCCGAATCGGCAGCTCATGACCTATGCCAAGTCCGCACAGCGAGGCCAACTGGACAGAGAAAGCGACTCAGCGGCGACCATACTGACGGCCTACCATCAGATGCAGGTTGAAGCGCTCAGCCAGACGGCGTCTGTCGCCATGATCCATCAGCTAAGAAGGGCACCCCGTGACGACTCCCGATTCCCTCCGTTGGGTTAAGTCTTCCTACAGCAACAACGGCGGCCAGTGCATCGAGGTCGCTACCAATCTCACCGATCACGGCGTGGTCCCCGTCCGTGACTCCAAGAACCCGAGCGGTCCGATCCTGGACGTCTCCACCGACGCGTTCGCGTCCTTCGTGGCAAGCGTCAAGGCCGGAGAGTTCGGCGCTGTCTGACCAGTCCGGCGTCCCTGTGCGCGAACGCAGAAGAGCCCCCCGCCAGCACCCGGCGGGGGGCTCTCAAACAGCACCGATCGTAACTGACGGCCTACCATCAGCTACAGGCCGAAGCTCCCTCTCAGGCCACATCTGTGGCCTTGATCAGCCGATTACGAAAGGGCATCCCGTGACGACCGAAACCCCCAGCTGGTTCAAGTCCTCCTACAGCAGCAACGGCGGCGATTGCATCGAGGTCGCCGCCAACCTCGTCGCCTCGCACGGCGTGGTCCCCGTCCGCGACTCCAAGAACCCGAGCGGTCCGGTTCTGAACGTCGCCACCGACGCGTTCGCGTCCTTCGTGGCAAGCGTCAAGGCCGGAGAGTTCGGCGCTGTCTGACCAGTCCGGCGTCCCTGTGCGCCAGCTCCTTCTTTGTGGCCCGTAGAACGCAGAAGAGCCCCTGGAATGCGCCCTGTCACCTCTCGGCGCGCATCAGCAACGTCGCCTCGGATTCGCCACCTGGCGGATCGACGGTGTCCGCCATGATGTTCGTGAAGCGGGCCGAGGCCAAGAGCGTCGTCCACTCGCGGGGCGAGCAGTCCCAACGCGAGACCGCCCGCGCATCTCGGAGTGGGCCCACAGGACTCTCGTCACCCCGCGGCGGCTTGTGACTGAAGGCGAACACTCCGCCCGGGGACAGGCTCTTCCGGACCAACGGCAGGAGCGTTGACGGGTCCGTGAACCACACGGGGCCGAAGATCGACAGCACCACGTCGAAGCTGTCGGGGTGGTCGGTCAGGAACTGTGTCGCCTCTGCAGTGTGGAAGGTGAGGCCGCCGACGTGCCCCCAGCGTGCTTCCGCCTTGGCTTGCTGGCTGGGGGCGATGTCGATGCCGACACACTCGGCTCCCAGGGTCGCGAGGTGGGCGAGATTGCAGCCGGTACCGCATCCCAGTTCCAGCACCCGGCGCCCGCGCACCGGCCCGAGCAGGGTCTCGTCGGGACCGTGGTCGGGGTATTGGGTCCAGTTCAACCAGGTAGTAGCACCAGCGGCGTTGACGGCCCGCCTTGGCGTCCTGCCTGCGGCGTACCGTTCCCACACCGCGGTGACCGCTTCCATGCCGCTCCCTTCATACTTCATGACTCCCCCTCGGAGGAGAGGGAGCCACGGGGCCTTTCTCGCTCCTGTCAGGCGACAGGGCTGTCCGAACAGCAGGCGTGGCACTGATGGCAGTCCGCCGCCTCGGCGTTCCACAGTTCCCGGTCGATGACGAAACCGGCCTCCCTGATGGCCTGGATCGTGGCCTTGAGGACGTATGGCTGGCCGGCTTTCTCCTCGGGCAGATGCGGAACGTGGTGGATGTACCGACCCGCGTGCTTGAGACAGAAGTCCGTGTAGTTGATCGTGTCGAGCACGAAGGTGTGGACTCCGAAGTCCACGAGCCGTGCCGGCCCCATGTCCACGTCGGGGCGTTCGGCCGAGGTGACCAGGTAGGCCACCGTCTGACCGAAGGTGCGCTCGGCCATCTCCCGCTCCATGCGGTGATCCCGCATGATGAGCCGCACCGCACGCTCCCAGACTTCCGGGCCTACACAGGTTCGGGGGTCTCGTGTCTCGACTGCTGTTGCCATATGCGTCTCCTCTCGCTGTCGAAGTGATGCACTTGCCGACTCGACCTACCGCCCGGCACCGCCGCCATCACGGGAGGACGCGGGAGTCTCATACGCCGGGAATCACCACAGGTACCGCTCCGCTACCTCTCCGGACGGATTCATCGGATATCGATGCTCCTCCGAGTGATGGCGGAATCCCAGGCTTATTCGCCTTGTCGGGTAAATATCGTGGACCACTGGGAGAGGAGTTCCCGGAAGCCGTCGCCGAACACCGCGTACTGCTCGTACCTTTCAAAGTCGTCCCGATACGCATTCACGTCACGATGGTCGCGGAGTATCAGGGCGCCAGTGCAGGTTTCCACGGTGGCTAGTCGACGGTCGTACACGGTGAACGTGTTCAGCGGCATCTCTCGAATGTGGCCGCCCAAAGGGATAACACCGAGCCGTACGCCCGGAATACGAGAGACTGAAGCCAAGTGATCCAGCTGCATCGCCATGGCGAGAGGTGGCAGCAGTGGCCACCTCACGGCCTGTTCCGTCAGCAGGAACGTGAACGACTTCGATGCGTCGTAGAGCACACTCTGCCGCTCCAGCTTCTTCGCGATGGTCTTGGACTGGTCTCCGGAGACGTCCGCGATACTGGCGCGCACATACTCCGGCGTGGCCAGCAGACCGGTAATCGCTGACAGGAGAAAGAATCGGAACTCGGTCGTCACGCTTTCAAGTCTGGCCAGCTCGTTCTGCTTCTTGTCGAGCCCCCGACGCCGCGATGACCAGTGATCTTGCCACTCTGTGTTCGCCGTACGAGTCAAGGCCAGGAGGTCCGAGGCTTCCGGGCCTTCGATCTCCAGCGCTTCCAGTATCAGCTCCACGTCAACAATGACGGGTGTGAGTTTCCCGCTTTCAAGGTTGCTGATTTTAGTTTGCGACATGCTGCACCGGCGGGCGAGCCAGCTTTGCGTTTTCCCGGCTCGCCTCCGCAGGCTGCGAAGTGCTTCCGCTAGGTCTGACCTGGACTGACCTAGCCGCTCCGGCTCAAAGGTCAAGGCTCTTCACGTACTCCTCGAAAGGCACAGACTCAGCCACGGCGATGCGCTGGTATTCGATGAACCCTGCCGGATCTCCGCCGAACACCTGGCGGTTGATCTGCCGCCCGTCTGGTTCATAGTTCATGAGCACGACTTCGGAATGATCGAACATCCAGAAGTCCTGAACCCCGTCAAGGAGGTTGGAGCGATCGGTCACGTCGAGGATTCGGATCTGTTCCCCGGCCAGCGAGTGCGGCGCGTAGTACCAGGCGAACTCGAATCGCAGGTACTCGGACAGCGGTCGGGTGACGATGTGTACGCGCCCTTGGACGCGTCCCTCGGTGACCTGGCGGCGCAGCCGGTCGGTGTACTCGTTGTGGACCGTGGCCGGGTCGATGCGTTCGCCGTCCCGGAACGCCTGAAGCTCGTCGGCTTCTTGCGGCATGAGGTACTGCGGCAGCGTCTCAAGGCGCCAGGCTTCCCGTTGGAATCCCTCGAGGCGTGCCGCCCACTGCTCACCAGCCAAGAGCACGGAATGCCTCCCTCAGCACCGATTCCGGGATCTCTACAAGCCCCTCGCCCTCGGGCGGCGTGAACACCTTGCACACACCCCCCTGGACGACGAACGAGCCGGAGGCCGTCAGGTACACGTTGGGGCAGTCGTCCTTGCCGCACTCCCCGCTCCCGTTGCCGGTAAGCCGGGTCAACTCCTCGCGTGCCATGTGAACCCCCTTGGTCGAAAGCCGTAGTCGGGCCGGCGACCACGACCGTACGAGGGTGGGGAGACGGCCGTCCATGCGGGAACGCGGATATTCGCGTTGTCGGGTAAACCAGAGCCCCCGCCGTCGGCGAGGGCCATGGCACAGACGCTCATCACATGTCGAAGGTGACCGTCACCGGTGCGTGATCGCTCCACCGCAGGTCATAGCTGGCGGCGCGCTCCACGTATGCCTTCAGGGCGCGCTGGGCCAGGCCCGGGGTCGCCATGTGGTAGTCGATCCGCCACCCCGCGTCGTTGTCGAAGGCGCGGCCGCGGTAGGACCACCAGGAGTAGGGGCCCTCGGTGTCGGGGTGGAGGGAGCGGACGACGTCGACGTAGCCGCCGTGGTTCTCGTCGAGGACCTCGGTGAGCCAGGCGCGCTCCTCCGGGAGGAAGCCGGACTTCTTCTGGTTGGCCTTCCAGTTCTTCAGGTCGGCCTCCCGGTGGGCGATGTTCCAGTCGCCGCAGACCACGACCTCGCGGCCGTCGGCCGCGGCGCGCTTGCGGAGGTCGACGAGGTAGGGGAGGAAGGCCGCCATGAAGCGTTCCTTCTCGTCCTGGCGCTCGGTGCCGACCTCGCCGGAGGGCAGGTAGAGGCTGGCGACGGTCACCCCGGGCAGATCCGCCTCGACATAGCGGCCGCTGCCGTCGAATTCCGGCGAGCCGAAGCCGACCTGGACGCGGTCCGGCTCGCGGCGGGTGTAGAGGGCGACGCCGGCCCGGCCCTTGGCGGCCGCCGGGGCGTGGACCGCGTACCAGCCGGCGGGCTCGCGCACCTCGTCCGGGAGCTGCGCGGTCTCGGCCCGTACCTCCTGCAGGCACAGCACATCGGCCTCGGTCTGCGCCAGCCACGGGACGAAGCCCTTCTTGGCCGCGGCGCGCAGCCCGTTCACATTCACGGAGGTCACTGTGATCACAACGCTCGCCCTCTCCCTTTCCGGCCGCCACTCTCTCGTCGGGCCGGGGGCCAGGCTCCCATACCGGTGTCCGCCCCGATGACGGCCGGGCACCCCGGCTCGGGGTGACCCGGGTCGCTTTCCCGTCCCGCCCCACCCGCCACTCGCACACCCGTACGCTTCATGGCATGGAGACTCGCCCCACCGGGACACCCCCCGTCGAGATACGCGCCGTCCGCTACGACCACCCCGACGCCGTCGCCCTCGACGGGCTGGTCCAGCAGGAGTACGCCCGGCGCTACGGCGACGGCGATATGACGCCGCTGGATCCGGAGATGTTCAGTCCCCCGCGCGGCGCATATCTGATCGCGTACGAGGGCGACCGGGCGCTGGCCAGCGGGGGCTGGCGGGTGCAGGACGACACCGGCAAGGGGTACGCGGTCGGGGACGCCGAGATCAAGCGGATGTTCGTGCTGCCCGAGGCGCGGGGCCGGGGGCTGGCGCGGCGGATCCTGAAGGCGCTGGAGGCGGACGCGCGGGCCGCTGGGCGGTCCCGGATGGTGCTGGAGACCGGTATCAAGCAGCCGGAGGCGCTGGCGCTGTACGCGTCCTGCGGCTATGCGCTGGTGGAGAAGTTCGGCCTCTACCGGACGTACGAGGAGAGCCGGTGCATGGCGAAACCGCTGACGGGGACGGCTGACTGAGGGGCGCTCCCGCCCGCCCCCGCCCGCTCACCGGCTTTGTTGACAGGCGTCCGGGCCGCTCCCCATACTCATTCCACTAATGAACTAGCTAAAGGGGGGATTCGGGTGAGCGACCCGAGCCCATGGGCCATCGAGGCGGTAGGACTGGGGAAGAAGTACCGCCGCGGGTGGGCGCTGCGGGACTGCTCCTTCCGGCTCCCCGCCGGCCGTATCTGCGCGCTGGTCGGCCCCAACGGCGCGGGCAAGAGCACGTTCCTGGGCACCGCGACCCGGCTGGTGCAGCCCACCACCGGGACGCTGAGCCTGTTCGGCGTCCCGGTCTCCGACCCGGCCGCCCTGGAGCGGATCGCCTTCCTCGCGCAGGACAAGCCGCTCTACCCGCGCTTCACCGTGGCCGACACCCTGCGGCTCGGCCGTGAGCTGAACCCGCGCTGGGACCAGCCGCTGGCCGAGCGGATCGTACGGTCCGGGAACGTGCCGCTGGCCGCCCGGATCGGCACCCTCTCGGGCGGCCAGCGCACCCGCGTCGCCTTCGCCCTCGCCTTCGGCAAGCGGCCGGAGCTGCTGCTGCTCGACGAGCCGATGTCCGACCTCGACCCGCTCGCCCGGCACGAGCTGTCGGGCCTGCTGATGGCCGAGGCGGCCGAGCACGGCACGACCGTGCTGATGTCGTCCCACATGCTCTCGGAGATGGAGGAGATGTGTGACTACCTCGTCGTCCTCGCCGAGGGACGGCTGCGGATGGCGGGCCCGACCGAGGAGCTGGTGCCCTCCCATCTGCTGGTGACGGGCGTCGCCGACGCAGAGGGCGGTGTGCCCGAGGAGCTGCGGCGAGCGCACACCGTCGTCGAGTCCCGGGTCACCGGACGGCAGTTCAGCGCGCTGATCCGGCCCGGCGGACCGGTCGGTGACGGCTGGGAGGCCCTGACGCCGAGCATGGAGGAGGTCCTGCTGGCCTATCTGCGCTCGCCCGAGGCGCCCGACCTGATCGCCGACGGGGCCCGGATCGACGGCGGAACGCGGGAGGCGGCGGCATGAACCCGAACGACACCACCCACGACGCCGCGGCCGCGGCCCCCACAGCCGACCGGCCCGCGTCCGCCGCCGCGGACACCCCCCGCCGCGCCCTGCTGCGCGGTCTGCCCTGGCTGGTCTGGCACCGCCACCGCGCCTTCCTGCGGACCGGCCTGCTGGTCACGGTCGCGGCCTGTGTGCTCTTCGCCTACCAGCGCATCGGCGTGATGGAGTTCCTGGACCTCAAGGGCGCCACGCCGGACGCGGATGGCCAGCTGGCCAACGAGTTCCACAACCACTTCGCCTCGGACTTCGACTTCGACGTCTCGTTGCTGCAGTACGCGCCGCTCATCGTCGGCGTCTTCCTCGGCGCACCGCTGATCGCCGCCGAGCAGGAGCACGGCACCCTCAAGCTGGTCACCACCCAGTCGGTCAGCCGCGGCCGCTGGATCGCCGCCACGCTCGGCCTGCCGCTGGCCGTCGCCACGCTGTGCACCACCCTGCTGTCGGCCGCCTTCACCTGGCTGTGGACGCCGGCCCGCAATCTGGCCCTCCAGGGCGACTGGTTGACGGGCGGCGCCTTCGAGACCACCGGCCCGATACCGGTCGCCAGGACCCTCTTCCTGACCGCCTGCGGCATCGCCATCGGCATGCTGGTCAAGCGGACGGTGCCGGCGATGGCGGCCACCGCCGTCTTCGCCCTGGGCGCCTACCTGGTCTGGAGCGAGAAGGTGCGCGACCGCCTCGGCACGCTGCGCAGCGCCAGCTATCCGTACGACGGCCGCGGCCCCGATCTGCCGCTCGGCTCCGTACGCATCGACGACTGGGTGTCCACCGCCGACGGCAGGCTCTACGGCTACGGCACCTGCGTCAACGGCGATACCGCGGCCTGCCGGGCCAAGCTGGGCATCGTCAACCGCGTGACCCAGTACTTCGACTACGAGCAGATGGCCGGGATGCAGTGGCTGGGCGCGGGGATCCTGCTGGCGCTGACCGCCGTGGTGCTGGCGTTCGTGGTGTGGCGGGCCCATCGGCGGCCGCTCTGAACGGCCGGGCGCGGCACACACCGGGCGGCGCTTTGACACCCGGCACCGGCGGCCGGATCATCGAGCGGTCGGGGGGCCGAGCTGCGGCGGCGCAGCCACCGGCCCGATCGGCTGCCCTAGGGGCGCGAGCATCGGCCCTACGGGCGAGAGAAGAAGAGAGGTGGTGAGCGTCGTCGAGTTCCGCATAGACCGCCGCAGCGGTGTCGCCACCTACCTCCAGATCGTCCAACAGGTCCACCAGGCACTGCGGTTGGGCATCCTCGTGGAGGGCGACCGCCTGCCGACCGCCGCGCAGGTCGCCGCCACGACCAAGGTCAACCCCAATACGACCCTGAAGGCATACCGCGAGCTGGAACGCGAGGGCCTGGTCGAGCCGCGTCCCGGCCTGGGCACCTTCGTCAGCCGCACACTGGCCCGCCCCGAGTCCGCGGCGGACGCCCGGCTGCGCGAGGAGCTGCGCTCCTGGATGGCGCGGGCCCGGACCGAGGGCCTGGACCGGGAGGACGTCCGGGCGCTGGTGAACTCGGTGCTGGAGGAGCGGTACGCGCAGGAGTGAGACGTACGGGAGTGCGGGGAGGGGTGGCCGTCCTGACGGGAGGCCGCCCCTCCTTCGCGTTGCGTCCCGCCGCGTCCCCGTCGCCCCGCCCCGCTTGACCCTCACGTAACGTCGGGCCGCAGCCTGGGCGGCGAGGCGGACGGCTGCTCCGCCGCGTCGCCGTCATCCCGTCACCACGAACGAAAGGCGCCGAGCGTGGGCTACTCGGTCGGGCAGGTCTCCGCCGCCGCGGGGATCACCGTGCGCACCCTGCACCACTACGACAAGACCGGACTGCTCTCCCCCACCGACCGCAGCCCCGCCGGCTACCGCCTCTACAGCGACGCCGACCTCGCCCGGCTCCAGCAGATCCTCTTCTACCGGGAACTCGGCTTCCCGCTCGACGAGATCGCCACCATCCTCGAAGACCCGCAGGCCAACGCCCTGGACCAGCTGCGTGCCCGGCACCGCCTGCTCAACGAGCAGATCACCGCACTCCAGCGGCTCGTCGAGGTCGCCGAACAGGCCATGGAGGTCCAGCAGACCGGCGTGCAGCTGTCGCCCGAGGAGCGGTTCGAGGTGTTCGGCGAGATCGCCTTCGACCTCACCTACGCCACCGACGCCCAGCTGAGGTGGCACGACCGTGCGGGGCACCAGCGCTCCATGGCCAGCGCCGCCGCCCACACCAAGGAGGACTGGGCGCAGATCATGGCCGAGGCCGCCGAGTGGCGGGCACGGCTGAGAGCCGCCTTCGACGCGGGGGACCCCGCGGACGGCGACCGCGCCATGGACCTCGCGGAGGAGCACCGGCAGAGCGTCAGCCGCTGGTTCACCCCGTGCCCCACCGATATGCACGGCCGGATCGCCGACGACTTCGCGGCCGATCCCCGGGCCTTCGCCCTGATCGTCCCCCCGAGCGAACAGCGCCCGGGACTCGCCTCCTACCTGCGTACGGCCGTCCACGCCAACGCCGTACGGCAGTCGAGGCCCGACGGCGACTGAGCGCCGGGCCGCCCCACCACCGCCCCGCACATCCCGGTTCCGGCCCCGGCCTCAGGGGCCCGCACAGTGAAGGCTGCTGACCTCCCATGAAGATCGTGATCGCGGCCGCCGGCTCGTACGGCGATGTCGCCCCCTACACCGGCCTCGGTGCCCGGCTCCGCGCCGCCGGCCACGACGTCGTCCTCGCCACCCACGACGCCTACGCCCCGCTCGTACGGGCCGCGGGGATGGAATTCCGCCGGCTGCCCGCCGATCCGCGCGCCGGGCGTCCGGACGGCGGCGGCGACGGCCCGGCGCCGGAGTCCTCACCCGGTGGCAGGCGCGCCCTCCTGCGCAGGGCGGCCGCCTTCATCCGGGAGTTGGGCACGGGCCTTGCCGAAGCCACCACCGACGGCACCGAGTTGCTGCTGGCGTCCACCACCACCGCACCGCTCGGCCGGAGCCTCGCCGAGGCACACGGCATCCCGTGCTGGGAACTCCCCCTCCACCCCAACGCCCCCACCGGCGACTTCGCCCCTCCCGTGAGCGGCACCCGCTCCCTGGGCCGCTGGGGCAACCGCGCCGTCGGCCGCCTCTCCCACCGGGTCGTCGACCGCCTCTACGCGGACGCGAGCCGCGAGCTGCGGACCCGCCTCGGGCTGCCGCCCGCCACGCCCCGTACGCTCCGCCGCCGTGCCGAAGCAGCCGGCCGGCCGGTCCTGCACGGCTTCAGCGAGGTCCTGGTGCCCCGCCCCGAGGACTGGCCCGGCGGCCTGGACGTCGTCGGGAACTGGTGGCCCTGGCACGCCCCCGAGGCCGAACTTCCCTCATCGGTACGGGACTTCCTCGCCGCCGGGCCGCCCCCGGTCTTCATCGGCTTCGGCAGCATGGCGGGCGGCGCGGGCGAGCGGCTGGGCGCCCTGGCGGTGGCGGCGCTGCGCCGCGCCAAGGCCCGCGGCGTCCTCCAGTCCGGCTGGGCCGGTCTGACCACCGGCCCCGACACCCTCGCCACGGACGACATCCTCACCGTCGGCGAGGTTCCGCACGCCCTGCTCTTCCCCCATATGTCGGCCGTGGTGCACCACTGCGGCGCCGGCACCGCCGCGGCGGGCCTGCGCGCCGCGGTCCCGACCGTCCCCGTGCCGGTCACCGCCGACCAGCCGTTCTGGGCCGCGCGGCTGGCCGCCATGGGCGCCGCCACGACCCCGATCCCCTTCCGGGACCTGGCCGACGAGCACGCCGCCGAGCGGCTGGCCGACGCCCTCACCCGAGCCACCGCCGACCCCGCCCACCGCGCACGCGCCCGGAGCGCCGCCGGCCGCCTCGCCGTCGAGGACGGTGCCGGAGCGGTCGCCGAGGCGGTGGCCCGCCTGGCCGCGTAGGGCCGCACGCCACAAGGCCCCGTCGCGCAGGCCCCCACCGCGCCGGGCGGCACAATAGCCAGATTCTCCACCCACCGGTATAGGACCAATTTCTCATACCGAAGATCCTTGACGGCCGGATGGCGTTCCCGCAGGCTCATGCTGAAATGCTCACGCCCTCAGCATTCAGGTAATCACCCCCTGGAGCACGTCTTGCCGGAAAGCCTGGAAACAGGGCGCTCCACTTCCTCCTTATCCGATGAGGAACGAGCGCCGCTCGACGTACTGGGTGTCGGGTTCGGCCCCTCGAATCTGGCCCTCGCCATAGCTCTGCGCGAAACCTCCCAACCGCAGTCCGGGGTGCACTTCTACGAACGACACCCCGGATTCTCCTGGCATGGCGGCATGCTGCTGAAGAACGCCACCATGCAGGTGCACTTCCTCAAGGACCTGGTGACCCTGCGGAACCCCCGCAGCGCATTCACGTTCCTCAACTATCTGCACGACCGCGACCGGATGGTCGATTTCATCAACCACAAGGCCCTCTTTCCCAGCCGCGTGGAATTCCACGACTACCTGGAATGGGCCGCGGGCGCGCTGGCGGACCAGGTCAGCTACGGCCATGAGGTGCTGGCGATCGAGCCGTCGGCCTCGGCGGAGCAGCACGAGCTGGTCGTGCGCCTGGGCATACCCGGTTCCGACGGCACCCGGCAGCTCGTGCGCCGGGCCAGGAACGTGGTGCTGGCGCCCGGTCTGCGGCCGTCCCTGCCGGACGGCGTAGCGGAGTCGGAGCGGGTGTGGCACAGCAGCGGCCTGCTCCACCGGCTCGACGGCATACCGCGCGCGGCGCCCCTGCGCTTCACCGTCGTCGGCGCGGGCCAGAGCGCGGCCGAGGTCACCGCCCACCTCCACGAGCGCTTTCCCAACGGGCAGGTACGGGCCGTCTTCGCGGGCTACGGATACAGCCCCGCGGACGACTCCTCGTTCGCCAACCGTATCTTCGACCCGGTCGCCGTCGACGACTTCCACCGGGCTCCGCATTCCGTGCGGGAGATGCTCGTCGACCGGCATCGGAACACCAATTACTCGGTGGTCGACAACGAGCTGATCTCGGAGCTGTACCGCATCTGGTACCAGGAGAAGGTGACCGCCGAGCAGCGGTTGCTGATCGACCACACCTCCTGCCTCATCGACGTCGAGGAGAGCGCCGACAGCCCGCTCTCGCTGACGGTCGAATCCCTCACCTCGGGCGAGAAACGCAACCTGGAGTCCGACTATCTGGTGTACGCGACCGGCTATCGCCCGGTCCCGCCCGATGAGTTGCTGAGCCCCGAGCTGCTCGGCCTGTGCAAGCGCGATGTCACGGGGCGACTGCGCGTGGACCGCGACTACCGGATCCACATGGAGGGCGGGGTGCGCTACGGAATCTATCTGCAGGGCGCCACCGAGCACACGCACGGCCTGTCCTCGACCTTGCTGTCCAACACGGCGGTCCGGGCCGGAGAGGTCGCCGACTCCCTGCTGCGCCACCTCTAGGCGCCGGCGCAGAACTTCGGCCTCGAAGGAGGACCGCGCGATGTACGTTCCCGCACATTACAAGGGGAGTTCGGCGGCAGCGGTGGCCACGGTGCGCGCCAGTCCGCTGGCCACTCTCGTCACCGGAGCCGAACCGGTGCCCTTCGCCACCCACCTGCCGGTCGTGCTGCCCGAGGACGTGGCCGACGCCGTCGACAACGGGCCCGCGGATCTGCGCGGCCACCGGGTCCTCGGGCATCTGAACCGGGCCAATCCGCACTGGCGCCACCTCTCGGCCGGGCAGCCCGCCCTGCTGATCTTCCGCGGCCCCGGCGGATATGTCTCACCCGAGGTCTACGGATACACACCGGCCGCGCCCACCTGGAACTTCACGGCCGTCCACCTGCGGGGGACGATCCGGCCGCTGCCGGCCGGCGAGGAGACCCGCCGCGTCATCCACCGCACGGTGCGCGAGCTGGAGGGCCGGTTCGGGCGCCAGTGGGACATGACCGGGTCGCTCGACTACTTCGACAAGATCCTGCCCGCGGTGGGGGCGTTCGAACTGCACGTGGAAGACGTCGACGGGATGTTCAAACTCAGTCAGGAACTGGACCCGGAGACGAAGGACAAGACCACTGAGCACTTCGCCGCCAGCCCCGAAGGAACGCATCGGGAGTTGGCGTGCGCCATGGAGCGGTGGACCGGCACCGAGGGCCGGCCGTCCGAGGGGAGCCTCTGAAATGGGCAAGCAGTATGACGTCGCCGTCGTCGGCCTGGGCGGTCTCGGCAGCGCGGCCGCCCACGCGCTGGCCGCGGCCGGCCTGAAGGTGCTGGGGCTGGAGCGCTTCAGCCCGGTCCACGACCTGGGCGCGAGCCACGGCGAGTCCCGCGGCGTGTGGCAGGCGTACTTCATGGGCCCCGAGTACGTGCCGTATCTGCGCCGCGCCTACACCCTGTGGTCGGAGCTGGAGGAGGCGAGCGGCGAGCGCCTCTTCCACCGCACCGGCGGCCTGTGCCTGGGGCCCGCCGACGGCGCCCTGATACCCGCGGCCCGCGCGAGCGCCGAGAAGTGCGGACTGGAGCACGAGTACCTCACCGCGGACGATGTGCACGCCCGCTACCCGCAGTTCGAGCCGGCACCGGACTGCGTCGCGGTGTACGACCCGGGCTCCGGCTACGTCCAGCCCGAGCAGACCGTCCGGGTCGGGCTGGCCCTCGCCCGGCGGCACTCCGCCGACCTGCGCTTCAACGAGACGGTGCGGGAGATCACCGAGAACCCCGGTGGCGCGCGGGTGGCCACCGACCACGGGACCTACGACGTCGGGCATGTCGTGGTGACCGCGGGCTGCTGGTCGCCGGGCCTGCTGCCGGAGCTCACCTTCCCCGTGGAGGTGCTGCGCAAGGTCATGCTGTGGTTCGAGCCGGACGGCGGCGCACAGGACTTCCAGCCCGGTCGTTTCCCGTACTGGATCTGGGAGGGCGACGGCATGGTCGGATACGGGCACCCGGCGGCGAACGGTCTGCACGGCGGGGTGAAGGCGGGTGTGCACAGCGGCGGCACACCCACCGACGCGGACGGCGTGGACCGCTATGTGCAGCAGCGCGAGATCGCCGAGATCCAGGACTTCCTGCGCACCCGCATCCCCCGCCTCGGCGCGAGCGGCCGGTACCGCAAGAGCGCCGTCTGCCTCTACGACAACACCCCGGACCAGGCGTTCGTCATCGGTCCGGCCTCCGCGCACGGCCGGGTCGTCGTGGCGGCCGGCACCTCGGGCCATGCGTTCAAGTTCCTGCCGGCCATCGGCGAATCCGTCATGGAGATCGTGACGAAGGGGTCCGCAAGCCAGAATCTCTCGATCTTCGACCCGGCTCGTTTCGCGGGCGGCCGCTGACCGCACCGGAGGGCGAACGGACCCGCGATCAGGCTCGCCGCGGCGAGGAGGGTGGTCATCGGCAGGAACACCGTGCCGGCCCTCCTCGCCGCGGCGGCGCTGCCTTGGGGGGCCGCAGTACATCGCCTCTGCGCAAGGGCGACCGCGACAACCCGCGCATGCACCACCTGGAGGCGCTGGCGCGGTTCTTCGATATGAAGTCCGCCTGCTTCTTCGACGACGAGACCGCCTCGGAGACCGACACCCAGCTCGGCCGGCTCGCCGCCCCAACTCCGCTTGCTGGAAGGGCTACCGCCCAAGCAGCCCGACCGTACATGACCCTGCGGCGGCTCCGTGCCGGCCGTCGCGCCGCTGACGGCGCGCCGCTTCCGCGCACCCTGACAGGAAGTGGTCAGCGTCGGCTCCAGGCGCCCCCACCGGCGACTTCTCCGACCATCATCGTCGCATGCCGACCGCAGAGAGACGGAACGATGTGGAGAACGTACGCGTGGCAGGATCACCCGCCTTAGGCGGCAACCGCGGCTGTACCGAACGGGTGGCCGCCGGCGGCCCTCTCACCCCTCGTGAACTCGACGTCCTCCGGCTCATCTCCCGGGGACTGGCGAATCGTCAGATCGCCCGCGGCCTGGGCATCTCGGAGAAGACGGTCAAGAACCACCTCAGCGCGATCTACGCGAAGATCGGCGCGGCCGACCGCACCCAGGCGGCGATGTTCGCCCTCGCCACCGCCGGCACCGGCGCCCCGCGGACGGACGTCCGCGACGAGGAGCGACGCTTCTACCAGCGGGAAACGGCGGCCCCCGAGGGGCGCCCCGGACCGCGCAGCCGGCCCGCCGGCCTGACCGTTCGGGAGATGGACGTCCTTCGGCTGGTCACCCGCGGGATGACCAACCGGATGATCGCCTGTGACCTCGGCATCTCGGAGAAGACGGTCAAGAACCACCTCAGCGCGATCTACACCAAGATCGGCGCGGCCGACCGCACCCAAGCCGCCCTGTACGCGGTGACGAGCGGGCTGCGCGCACCGGCACGCCGGGTGGCCTTCTGCCTCGCCGCAGCACATCTCCCGGCCTGATCCGCCCCTTCTGGCAACACCCTGCCACCACGAAGGACCAGGTCGAAAAGGGCATACCTCGACGCGCCGGGTACCCCACACTGGACCGGGCAGAAGCCCGCGATGCCGGGAGGGGAGCGTCGTCGTGCGGAAGCGGTCCCACCACCAGCGCGGAGGCGTCACCGCGGTGCCCCACGGGACCCCCGACGCACCCGACCGCCCCTCCCGGCCCTCACCCCGCTCCCACACCGCCGGCCCACACCACCGGCCACTTGACGCCCTCGCAATGACGTGGACTTGGTGCAGGGCCGAGGTCTCCGATTCGTAGCAGACATCATCCGCGTCATGGCTGGAGACCAGGAGACCGCAGGGGTCCTCGGCCGCCGGCGCCACCGGAACGAGACGAAGAGGCCGGTCGCGGCTCTCGCCCAACTGGCGGCACGGCACCGCGATGTCGAAAGGACGGGGAAAGTCGATGGTCCGCAAAAGGTCCCGGCACTGACGGCGAAGGTGCCTGCGCCGCAGGAAGCCCGCTCTTCCCGCGGGCGCTCGCCGGCTGCCCAAGTGTGGCGGATGCTTCATCAGCGGCTCGTCCTCACACAGTAGTTCGCGCTCGACCGGCGTCGATCTCGCATGCGAAACGCCCCATGATGTCGGCACCGTGCGACCGCCGGCGGAAAGCCGCGATCGGGAACTTGAGGGATCGCCGCTGATCCCGGCGAGGAAGATCGCCCGGAGCACGGGCGCGACGACATCCGCGAGGCGCGACCGGCCGCTCGGGATGATCGGCCGGGCCCGACCCTCACCACGGCACGAGAAAGCCCCCACCGGATCTTCCCGGAGGGGGCTTTACTTCGCTGGTTACCACTAGGGTGGACCTGAGGGGATTCGAACCCCTGACCCCCTCGTTGCGAACGAGGTGCGCTACCAGCTGCGCCACAGGCCCTTGCGACGAGTGAAACTCTAGCATCCCGGTCGCGGTGCTCGGAAATCGCTTTCGATGCTGGTCAGCGGAGGAGCGTGCCGCGCGGCCGATGCGGCGTGGGTCACTCGTTCGCGGCGCGCGGGCGGTCCTCGTTCTCGTACTGGTCGAACAGGGGGGTGCGGCCGCGGGGGCGGCGGGCCGGGGCGTCGGGCTGGGGGTGGTCGGGGGCGGCGCTGGAGCGGGCGGAGCTCCAGGCGTCGTCGGCGTCCAGATCGACGTGGCTGGTGGCGCGCGGGGCGACCGGGGCGGTGACGTAGGTGGGGAGCGGGACCGGGACCGGCTCCCAGCTGCCGGCCGCGGGGCGCGGGCGCTCGCGCTCGCGCTGCTGGTCGACCCACTCGGCGTGGTCGGTCTCCTCGACCACCGCCCGACGGCCGGCGGTGTGCGCGGGCGGCGCGGCGCGGGGCGGTTCCGGGGCGGCGTCGACCGGGACCTCAGCGCGGGCGTCGGCCGGGTGGTCGTCGGCGGGCGGCTGGTCGGCCGCCTGCCGAGGGCGGGGCCGGCCCTCCCGCAGCCGCTGCGCCGCCGCCTCCGCCTTGCGCTGGTCCATGGTGAACGTGAAGCGGCGGCGCTCCTGGGCGCGCAGGTAAATGATGTAGGCGGTGAGCAGCAGGGCGGGCAGGGCGGGGGCCCACAGGAAGGGGATGCCACCCACCGCGGCGACGATGGCGCCGACCGTGAAGGCGAGGAAGAGGACCGTGATGGTGCGCCGGCGGCGGGCGAGGACCTTGGCCCGCTTGGCGCGCTCGGAGAGCGACGGGCGCGGCGGGGCGGGCTGCACCCGGGTGTGGTGGGCCTCGGACTCGTCTGCCGCGGGGTCGCCGAAGGGCCCGGCGGCGGCCTCGTCGGCCGGGGCGTCCGGGTCCTGCTCCTCGCCCGCATCGTCGGCGGGGTACTCCCCGCGCTCCTTGTCGTAGCGGCGCTGCATGCCCGCGCGTCCGGACAGCAGCCGGATGGCGGTGCTGAAGCGCTCGGTCGGACGGGCCTCGTTGAGCTCATCCTGTCTACGGAGCCACATCGGCACCAAGTAGGCGGCCCAGGCCCCGACGATGACTGCGTAGATGAGGCCGCTGCTTCTCACAACTCACACGGTAGAGGGGTTTGCAGGGGGCCATCCGCCAATTGGGCCGGTGTGTCGCACGATCTGGCTGATATCTCGAACTTTTTTGTGATGGTAGAGATCCGCGCCCTCACCAATCCGGCCAATCGGGAAATTTATTCGAACATTTATTTCATTTGTGGGGTGTGCCGGGCCGGCTGGGATTCCGGCGGCGCCAGCGGTTGAGCAGGCCCTCGGGCACCTCTTCGGCGGTGAGGGCGAAAACCGCGTGGTCGCGCCAGGCCCCGTCGATGTGCAGGTAGCGGGGCCGGATGCCTTCCTCGCGAAAGCCGAGTTTTTCGACCACTCGGCGGCTGGGGACGTTCTCCGGGCGAATGCAGACCTCAATACGGTGCAGCCCCACGGCACGGAAGCAGTGGTCGACGGCGAGCGCCACGGCGGTCGGGATCACACCGCGGCCGGCCACTTCCTGGTCGACCCAGTAGCCGATATGCCCCGAGCACATCGAGCCCCAGGTGATGCCGGCGACCGTCAGCTGCCCGACGAGCTGTCCGCGGTATTCGACGACGAACGGCAGCATCCGGCCGGCGTGTGCCTCCGCGCGCAGATGGCGGACCATCTGACGGTACGTGGGGCGGTGCGGCGGGGCCAGACCGGGCGGGGGCGGCGGGATGGTGGCTTCCCAGGGGCGCAGCCAGTCGCGGTTGCGGCGGTTGACCTCGCGCCAGGCCCGTTGGTCGCGCAGCCTTATCGGGCGGAGGGTGACATCACCATCCGTCAGGACCACCGGCCAGGGCGCGTTCAGCTCGGGCTCCCGGAGGGGCGGGGGTGGTCGCCGCCGCGGATCTGGTCCACGGCGTGCGGGAGGAGGTCGGCGAGGACGGCGAGGCCGTCGCGGACTCCGCCCGTCGAGCCGGGGAGGTTGACGATCAGCGTGGTGCCGGCGACACCGGCCAGGCCGCGGGAGAGGGCGGCGGTGGGGACCTTCTCGCGCCCCGCGGCGCGGATCGCCTCGGGGATGCCGGGCACCTCGTAGTCCAGGACGCGGCGGGTGGCCTCGGGGGTGCGGTCGGTGGGCGACAGGCCCGTGCCGCCGGTGGTGAGGACGACGGCGTAGCGGTCGGCGCCGACGGCCTCGCGGAGGGCGGCCTCCACCGGGTCGCCGTCGGGAACCACCCGTGGGCCGTCGACCTCGAAGCCCATGGCCGTCAGGCCCTCGGCGAGCAGCGGGCCGCCCTTGTCGGGGTAGACGCCGGCCGCGGCGCGGTTGGAGGCGGTGACGACCAGGGCGCGGGCGGGTCTCATGACCGGCTCCAGTCGCCGGACTTGCCGCCGGTCTTCTCCTCGACGCGGATGTCGGAGATCACCGCGGTCTTGTCGACGGCCTTGATCATGTCGACGACGGTGAGGGCGGCCACCGAGACGGCGGTCAGCGCCTCCATCTCCACGCCGGTGCGGTCGGTGGTCTTGACCGTGGCCGCGATCTCGACGGCGTCGTCGGTGAGGGAGAGGTCCACCTTCACACCGGAGACGGCCAGGGGGTGGCAGAGCGGAATCAGCTCGGGGGTGCGCTTGGCGCCCATGATGCCGGCGATCCGGGCGGTGGCCAGGGCATCGCCCTTGGGCATGCCCTCGCCCCGCAGCAACTCGATGACCTGCGGCGATACCAGGACCCGGCCGCGGGCCCGGGCCGTGCGGGCGGTGACCTCCTTCGCGGAGACGTCGACCATCCGGGCCGCGCCCGCCGCGTCGAGATGGGTGAGGTGTTGCTGCCCGCTGCTCATCGTTCTCCCGGTGGAAACTGCCGCCTGTGGGACGACACCGTACCCCCGGCGGCTCGGGCTCACCCGGCGGGCTGTCCCAGCGGGACGACCTCCACGCTCCCGCCCGCGGCGACCTCGGTGGTGTCCTCGGGGACGATGATCAGTGCGTTGGCGTGCGCCATGGCCTTGATCAGGTGGGAGCCGGCGCCGCCGACCGGGGTGACCGTGCCGGTCTCGGCGTCGTAGGAGCCGCGCAGGAACTGCCGCTTGCCCTTGGGCGAGGAGGCGATGGCCTCGGTGCACCGGGCGGGGACCGTCGGGCGGTGTACGTCGGCCAGGCCCATCAGGGCGCGGATGGCGGGGCGTACGAAGACCTCGAAGGAGACGTACGAGCTGACCGGGTTGCCCGGCAGGGCGAGGAGCGGGGTGCGGTCGGGACCGATGAGGCCGAAGCCCTGGGGCTTGCCCGGCTGCATGGCGAGCTTGCGGAACTCCACACCGCCGCCCGCGAGGGGCGAGCCGTCGGGCTCGGCGGCGGACAGCCCCGCGAGGGTCTCCTTGACCACGTCGTACGCGCCGACGCTGACCCCGCCGCTGGTGACGAGGATGTCGGCCCGGATGAGCTGGTCCTCCAGTGTGGCGCGGAGGGTCTCGGCGTCGTCGGCGACGGCGCCCACCCGGTAGGCGATGGCGCCGGCGGCGCGGGCGGCGGCGGCGAGCTGGAAGCTGTTGGAGTCGTGGATCTGGCCGGGGCCCAACGCCTCGCCGGGCTGGACCAGTTCGCTGCCGGTCGACATCACCACGACCCGGGGGCGGGGGCGGACCCGGACCGTGCCGTGGCCGAGGGCGGCGAGCAGGCCGATCTGGGAGGGGCCGAGGACCGTGCCCGCCGCGAGGGCCGGCTCGCCTTCGGTGACATCGCTGCCGCGGCGGCGGATATGGGCGCCGGCGGCCGCCGGGCGGTGGATGCGGACCGCACCGCCGGCGTCCTGCGGGGCGGCGCTGTGGGCGCGCATCGTGGCGGCCGGTCCACCGCCCGTGCCGCCGTCGGTCCACTCGACCGGGACGACGGCCTCGGCCCCGGGCGGCACGGGGGCACCGGTCATGATCCGGGCGGCCTGGCCGGGGCCGACCTCCGGCAGCTCGCCGCTGCCCGCCGCGACATCGCCGATGACGGTCAGGGCGACCGGGGCGGCTTCCGTGGCGCCCGCCACGTCGGCGGCGCGGACCGCATAGCCGTCCATGGAGCTGTTGTCGAAGGGCGGCAGGGCGACGGCGACCGTGATGTCCTCGACCAGGACGCAGCCCTGGGCGTCGAGGAGCTGCAGCTCGATCGGGTCCAGCGGGGCGATCTTGGACAGGACGTCGTCGAGATGCTCGGCCACCGACCAGACGCGGTCCTGGTGGCTGGTCCGGTCGGTGGCGTTGTTCAACGTCCTACATCTCCTCGGTGACGTAACTGCGCAGCCAGGTCCGGAAGTCCGGGCCCAGGTCCTCACGTTCGCATGCCAGTCTGACAATGGCACGCAGATAGTCGCCACGGTCGCCGGTGTCATAGCGCCGGCCCTTGAAGACCACGCCGTGCACCGGACCGCCCAGGGAGGGGTCGGCGGCCAGCACCTGGAGGGCGTCGGTGAGCTGGATCTCGCCGCCGCGGCCCGGGTCGGTCTTGCGCAGCACCTCGAAGACGGCCGGGTCGAGGACGTAGCGGCCGATGATCGCGAGGTTGCTGGGGGCCTCGGCCGGGTCGGGCTTCTCGACCAGGTCCGAGACGGTCACGACGTCGTCGTCGCCGGTGGGAGCGGCGGCCGCGCAGCCGTAGAGGTGGATGTTCGCCGGGTCGACCTCCATGAGGGCGATGACGGAGCCGCCGTACTGCTCCTGGACCTCGACCATGCGCGCCAGCAGCGGGTCGCGGGGGTCGATCAGGTCGTCGCCGAGGAGGACCGCGAAGGGCTGGTCGCCGACGTGCGGAGCGGCGCACAGTACGGCGTGGCCCAGGCCCTTGGGGTCGCCCTGGCGTACGTAGTGCATGGTCGCCAGGTCGCTGGATTCCTGCACCTTGGCGAGGCGGGACTCGTCGCCCTTGCGGTGCAGGGCCTCTTCGAGCTCGTAGTTGCGGTCGAAGTGGTCCTCAAGGGGGCGCTTGTTGCGGCCGGTCACCATCAGGACGTCGGAGAGCCCGGCTGCGGCCGCCTCCTCCACCACGTACTGGATGGCGGGCTTGTCGACGACCGGGAGCATCTCCTTGGGTGTGGCCTTCGTAGCGGGGAGAAACCTGGTGCCGAGGCCGGCTGCTGGGATGACAGCCTTGCTGATCCGTGTGTGCGATGGGGTCATGCGCGACACCATAACCGGCCCTATCGGAACGATGATGAGGGTCCGGTCAATAGAGCACGAGAGCGGGAGCAAGGGCACACAGTGAGCACGAACCACGATAGAAAGCGCAGGTTGCGGCGCGATCTCCTGGAGGTGAGGAGATCGTTGCCGGCGGATGTCATCGCGGCGACGGGTGAGGCGCTGGCCCGACGGACGCTGGAGCTGGACGAGTTGGCCCCTTATGTCGCCCCGCCTCCGGACGCCCCGCGACCCGAGACCCCGCCGACCGTCGCCGCATATGTCTCGATTGGCACCGAACCGTCCACCCGTGCCCTGTTGGACCGGCTGCGGGCGTCCGGGGTGCGGGTGCTGCTGCCGGTGCTGCTCCCGGATAACGATCTGGACTGGGCGCTCTACGAGGGCGCCGAGCGGCTCGTACCGGCGGGCTGGGGGCTGCTGGAGCCGGACGGCGAGCGGCTGACCCCGAAGGCCGTCACACAGGCGCAGGTGGTGCTGCTGCCGGGGCTGGCGGTGGACCGGCGGGGCCTGCGGCTGGGGCGCGGCGGCGGCTCGTACGACCGGGTGCTGGCGCGGCTGGAGCGCGCCGGTGCGCAGGCGTCGCTGGTGGTGCTGCTCTACGACGCGGAGGTGCTGCCCGAGGTGCCGGCCGAGCCGCACGACCGGTATGTGCACGCCGCGGTGACGCCGTCGGCGGTGCACCGCTTCCGGCACTGAGCACTACGGGCGGGCGGGCGGCGGGAACGCCGACGGGCGGGCCGGAAGACCTGTGCGGAGGTCTTCCGGCCCGCCCGTCGGTTTCGGAGGACGGCGGTGCCCCGGCGGGGCGGCGTCCGCCCTAGGGGGACAGCGTCAGGGTGTCCTTCCCCGCCTTCTTGACCGCCTCCTCGGTGAACGCCCAGGGAAGCAGCTCGCCCTTGGCCCACTTGTCCGTCTGGTCGTAGTAGTGGGTGTCGTAGGCGTGCCCGGAGGCGCCGGTGAGGTTGATCCAGCGGGACTTGTCGAGGTCGGCGAGGTTGACCACCATCCGCATCGACGGGACCCAGGTGACCTTGTAGCCGCCGGCGGCGTTCCAGCCGGTGGCGTCGACCGCGGCCTCACCGCCGCCGAGGTTCCACGGGCCGCGGTTGAACAGGCCCTGGAGCATGCCCGGCCCGTCGGTGCCCAGGGTCTGGTTCTTCAGGAACAGCTGGTGCAGCCGGCCCCAGCTCCAGTTGTCGATGTTCTTGCCCAGCTTGGAGGTCAGCTCGTAGCGCGCGTCGGTCATGGCGTGCGCGAGGAGCTGGTCGCGGTTCTTGTCGCCGGGCCGGCCGGGCCGGTCCTCGGTCTTCCACCAGGCGTTGTCCGGGTCGTCGAGGATGGTGCGGACGACCTCGTACCAGCGGTCGCCGCCGTCGGGCTGGGCGGTGTCGCCGTCCCGCTCACCGCATTCGCGGACGTAGGTGTCGTTCTCGTCGGCGGGACCGGTCTCGTCGGCCGGGCGGACGTTGAGGCACTGGCCCTGGACCCGCAGCTCCTTGGGCATCTTGTTGCCGAAGGCGAGCTTGAGGGTGTTGCGCCAGACGGCGTTGAAGTAGGCGGCCGCGGCGGAGTCGGGCTCCTGGGTGAAGTCCCAGCCCTCCAGCAGCTGCTGGGCGTCGCGGACGTAGGCGTCCTTGATGTCGATCTTCGTCAGGTAGGGCGTCAGCAGCCGGGCGATCTCGCTGCTGTTGTCCTTCTGGAAGGTCTGCATGTCGTCGGTGGAGACCTTGCCGCCGTCCTTGATCTTCGACTGGATCAGGTCGTTGATCCGCTGGCTGCGGGAGCCGTAGCCCCAGTCCTTGGTGATCAGGTAGGGGTACTTCTCGTCGACGACGGCCTGGTTGGCGGTGACGATGTAGCCGCGCTGGGGGTTGTACTCGTACGGCAGGGACTTCTGCGGGATGTAGCTCTTCCACTGGTAGGCGGGGTCCCAGCCGGGCGCCGGGAAGGTGCCGTCGAAGTGCCCGTCGCCCTTGCCGCGGACCGGGATCCGGCCGGGCGCCTGGTAGCCGATGTTGCCCTTGGTGTCGGCGTAGATCAGGTTCTGGGAGGGGACCTCGAAGTGCTCGGCGGCCTTGCGGAAGCTGCTCCAGTCCTTGGCGCGGTTGAGCTCGAAGACGGCGTCCATGGAGTTGCCGGGGTCCAGCGCGGTCCAGCGCAGCGAGACGGCGTAGCCGTCGCCGCGGTCCGGTGCGGCGTTGCCCACGGGGGCGTCCTTGCCGACGTTGCCGAGCTCGTCGTCGCGGTCGGAGACGATCGGCCCGTTGTTGGTGGAGCGGACGGTGATCTGGCGGCTCTCACCCCCGGCGACCTTGATGGTCTCCTTGCGGGTGGTGAAGGCCCGCTGCCGGTTGTCGTAGAGGTACCCGTCGGCGTTGATCTTCTCCAGGTACAGATCGGTGACGTCCGCGCCGAGGTTGGTCATGCCCCAGGAGACGTTCTGGTTGTGACCGATGACGACGCCGGGCATCCCGGAGAAGGTGAAGCCGGAGACGTCGTAGTTGCACTTGGGGCCGGTGCTACGGCAGTGCAGGCCCATCTGGTACCAGAGCGAGGGCATCTGGGGGGCCAGGTGCGGATCGTTGGCGAGCAGCGGCTTGCCGGTGGTGGTGTGCGCACCGGAGACGACCCAGGAGTTGGAGCCGATGCCGTTGCCGTTGGGGCCGAGCAGCGCCGGGATCTCGTCGAGGGTCTTGGACAGCGAGGACAGCTGCGTCTGCAGACCGCCGACGGCGGTGCCGTTGCCGGCGGGGGCGGAGTTGGCCGAGCGCTTGGGCGTGAACTGCTTGGTGGCCGGGTCGACCGTGCCGCCGTCGACGATCGGCTGGTTCCGCTTGTACGGGTACGCCGGGTAGAGCTGGGCGATCTGCTCCGGGCTGAAGCGGCTGGTCATCAGGGAGCGGTCGATCTCCTCCTGCATGTTGCCGCGCAGGTCCCAGGCCATCGCCTTGAGCCAGGCCACCGAGTCGACCGGCGTCCACTTGCCGGGCTTGTAGTCGTTCTCGAAGTCCAGCGCCGCGTACTCCAGGGACAGCGCCGACCCCTCGTGGTCCTTGAGGTAGGCGTTGACGCCGTCGGAGTAGGACTGGAGGTTCTTCTTGGTACTGGGGGAGAGCTTGGTGTCGTACTCCTTCTGCGCCACGTGGTGCCAGCCGAGGGTGCGCAGGAAGGAGTCGGTCTTGACCTGGCTCTTGCCGAACATCTCCGACAGCCGGCCCGCGGTCATATGGCGCCGGACGTCCATCTCCCAGAAGCGGTCCTGGGCCTGCACGTATCCCTGCGCGCGGAAGAGGTCCTCGTCGGTGTCGGCGTAGATCTGCGGGATGCCGTTGGCGTCGCGGACCACGTCCACCGGGTTGGTCAGGCCCGGGAGTTTGAGCGAGCCGGTGGTCTGCGGGATGGAGGCGCGTACGGTGCTGACTCCCCAGAACGCGCCGAAGCCGATGCCCGCCACGAGCAGCAGCACGACAGTGATCGCGACGAGACGGCCGCGCCGCCCCTTTTTCTTCCTGGGGACTGGGCCGGACTTGTTGGCGGGCATCTCGGTCCTTCGAGGGGCAGGGTGGGAGTGCTGGAGCAACCATAGGCGCACGGGTTCGGCGACCCCTACGCGGAGTCACCACCAGCACATCCGACTTTCAAGCAATGGTAAATTGTTAGCCTCAGTAACTAGATACGGTAAGGAAAGCTACCCAACGGCCCACCGCCCGAACCTGTGCGAGGAAGGACCAGCTCCTGACTGTCGAACACCTCAACGAACTCCTGCTGATCTGCTCACTCGTGCTGCTCATCGCCGTCGTCGCAGTACGGGTTTCCTCGCGCAGCGGGCTCCCCAGCCTGCTCATCTACCTGGGGATAGGCATCGCCATGGGGCAGGACGGCATCGGCGGCGTCGCCTTCGACGGCGCCGAGCTGACCCAGATCCTCGGCTATGCCGCACTGGTCGTGATCCTCGCCGAGGGCGGCCTGGGCACCAAGTGGAAAGAGATCAAACCGGCCCTGCCCCAGGCGGCGGCGCTCTCGACGATCGGCGTCGCGGTGAGCGTGGGGGTCACCGCGGCCGGAGCGCATTATCTGGCCGGAATTGACTGGCGCCAGGCGCTGCTGATCGGCGCCGTGGTCTCCTCGACCGACGCCGCGGCGGTCTTCTCCGTACTGCGCAATGTGCCGCTCCCGTCCCGCCTGACGGGTGTCCTGGAAGCCGAATCCGGCTTCAACGACGCCCCGGTGGTCATCCTCGTCGTCGCCTTCTCCACGGCGGGTCCGGTCGAGGAGTGGTACGTCCTGCTCGGCACCATCGCCCTGGAACTGGCGATCGGCGCCGCCGTCGGCCTGGCCATCGGCTGGCTCGGTGCGTACGGAATGCGCCATGTGGCACTGCCCGCCTCCGGCCTCTACCCGATCGCCGTCATGGCCATCGCGGTCTCGGCGTACGCCGCCGGCGCACTGGCGCACGGCTCCGGCTTCCTCGCCGTCTATCTGGCCGCGGTGATACTCGGCAACGCCAAGCTGCCGCACGCACCGGCCACCCGCGGCTTCGCCGAGGGCCTCGGCTGGATCGGCCAGATCGGCATGTTCGTGCTGCTGGGCCTGCTGGTCACACCGCACAAGCTGGTCGACGACTTCGTGCCCGCGCTGGTGATCGGGCTGATCCTGACGATCGTGGCCCGGCCGGCGTCGGTGTTCACCGCGCTGCTGCCGTTCCGGGTGTCCTGGCGGGAGAAGACCCTGCTGTCCTGGGCCGGGCTGCGCGGCGCGGTACCCATCGTGCTGGCCACCATCCCGATGGTGAGCGATGTGCCCGGCAGCGAACGGGTCTTCAACATCGTCTTCGTCCTGGTCGTGGTCTACACCCTCGTCCAGGGGCCGACGCTGCCGTGGCTGGCCCGGCGGCTGAAGCTGGGCAACGGCAAGGAGGCCGCCGACCTGGGCATCGAGTCGGCTCCCCTGGAGCGGCTGCGCGGCCATCTGCTGTCGACGTCCATCGGGCCGACGTCCCGTATGCACGGCGTCGAGGTCGGCGAGCTGCGGATGCCCGCGGGGGCCGCGGTCACCCTCGTCGTCCGGGACGGCGCCAGCTTCGTGCCCTCGCCGACCACGGTGCTGCGGCGCGGCGACGAGCTGCTGGTGGTGGCCACGGATCAGGTGCGCGACGCGGCCGAGCGGCGGCTGCAGGCGGTCTCCCAGGGCGGCAAGCTCGCCGGCTGGCTGGGGACGGGCGGCCCCTCGGGGCGGCACCACCACGAGCAGGGGCCGCGCTGACCGCGGGCCCGGCCCTCGCGGCGCCGCCGCCCCGGAAATGTGCTGCAGATCTCCACGGAACCCAAGGAAATTCGCGTGAAGCCCTGGTTAATCCCAGGGCTTCACGCGCTTGGGCCTGTAGTATGAAAAGGAACAATGACGAACCAACTCTGCCTGACGCAGAGCTGGCGCGACCGCTCGGCGGCCGCGGTCCCCTGCCACACGCAGCCACCTCTCGGGGTGCGGACCATGCGGTATCACTCGGTCCTGCGCGAGAGGACAGCTCTCGGCGCGTGCCTGTGACGACCTCGCGGGTGGCGCGCTACCAGGCGGCAGAAAGGCCCGGCCGTGGCATCCGCGGTCAAGGACTCCCGTCCCGGTTACGGACAACTGCTCCGCACCCCAGGTGCATGGACATTCCTGCTGCCCGGCTTTCTGGCCCGGCAGCCCTTCGCGATGCTGACCATCGGCATCGTGCTGCTCGTCGAGTCCACCACCGGCTCCTACGGCACCGCGGGCGCGGTGTCCGCCGCCACCGGTGTCTCGATGGCGCTCTTCGCCCCGCAGAGCGGCAAGCTCGCGGACCGCTTCGGCCAGCGCGCGGTGCTGATCCCCGGCGTCCTGGTCCATGTCGCCGGCGTCACGGCCCTGATCATCCTGGCCCTCGCCCACGCCCCCCTGTGGGCACTGCTCGCCGTGGCCGTCCCCACGGGCGCCTCGACTCCGCAGGTCGGCCCGATGGTGCGGGCCCGCTGGGCCTCCCGGCTCGGCGGCAGCCCGTTGATGCCGACGGCCGCCGCCTTCGAGTCGGTGACCGACGAGTTCACCTTCGTGGTCGGCCCCGTCCTGGCGACCGCGCTGTGCACGGGCATCCACCCGGCGGCCGGCCTGATCGCCGAGGCCGCGCTGACGCTGGCCGGCGGGCTGCTCTTCGCCTCGCAGCGGCGCAGCCAGCCCCCGGTGCACCGGGCCGGGGCCGGCGACCGGCCGCGCGTCTCGGCGCTGTCGGTGCCCGGCGTCCGCGTCCTGATCGTGGCGTTCCTCGGCATCGGCGCCGTCTTCGGCGGTATGCAGGTCTCGCTGACCGCGTTCACCCAGGACATCGGGCAGCCCGGCATCAACGGCGTGCTCTACGGGATCTTCGCCGGCGGCAACATGCTCGCCGGTATCGCCTGCGGCGCGATCGCCTGGAAGGTCGGCCCGCGGCGCCGGCTGCTGGTCGCCTACGGCCTGCTGGCGCTGGCCACGACTCCGCTGTGGGCGGTGACCGCCGTGCCGCTGCTGGGCGCCGTCGGCCTGGTCGTCGGCCTGTGCATCGCCCCGGCCCTGATCACCGGCTACACGCTCGTCGAGTCGCTGGTGCCGGCCGCCGCCCGTACCGAGGCATTCACCTGGCTGACCGGCGCGGTCGCACTGGGCCAGGCGGCCGCGGCCACCTCCGCCGGCCAGCTGGCGGACGGCTTCGGCCCGAGCACCGGCTTCCTGGTGCCGCTGGCGGGCACGGTGCTGGCCCTGGTGGTGCTGGTCGCGCTCCGCGCCCACCTGCTGCCGCGCTCCTCGACCGTGGTCGCCTCCCAGGGCGACGCCACCGTCTCCCCCGCTGCCGCCGACGACCGGGAGCGGGAGCTGACGAGCGCCTGAACGGACGTGGAGTCGGTCACCGTATCCCCGTCCCGGTGGACTGACGGGCCGGAATACTGCAAGATGGAGCGTCGTTAGCACTCATCGAGTGAGAGTGCCAGGAGGAAGTCAAGTGCCGACGTACCAGTACCAGTGCACCGAGTGCGGCGAGGGCCTAGAGGCGGTGCAGAAGTTCACTGACGACGCGCTCACGGAGTGCCCCAGCTGCAGCGGACGCCTCAAGAAGGTGTTCTCCGCGGTCGGCATCGTCTTCAAGGGCTCCGGCTTCTACCGCAACGACAGCCGCGGTGCGTCGTCCAGCAGCAGCCCGGCGAAGAGCTCCTCCTCGTCGAGCGGCACGTCCTCCTCGGACTCCGCCGGCTCCTCGTCGAGCAGCTCCGACTCCGCGTCCTCCACCCCGGCCGCGGCCTCCAGCAGCACGTCGAGCACCAGCTCCGCGGCCTGACCGCACCCCGCACCTCTTCGGACCCCGCCGTCTTCCCGGACGGCGGGGTCCGGTCGTTCCGGCGCCCCACGCGGCGTCCGAAATCGCTGATCGCGCGGCCCACCGGCGCGGGGCCCCGATAGTGTGGCCCGCATGGCTGAAGCGGAGATAGGTGTCATCGGCGGTTCGGGGTTCTACTCCTTCCTCGACGACGTGACCGAGATCACGGTGGACACCCCCTACGGTCCCCCCAGCGACTCGCTGTTCCTGGGCGAGATCGCCGGCCGCCAGGTCGCCTTCCTGCCCCGGCACGGCCGCGGCCACCACCTCCCGCCGCACCGCATCAACTACCGCGCCAACCTGTGGGCGCTGCGCTCCGTCGGCGTACGGCAGGTCCTCGGCCCGTGCGCGGTCGGCGGTCTGCGCCCCGAGTACGGCCCCGGCACGCTGCTCGTCCCCGACCAGCTCGTCGACCGCACCAAGGCGCGCCCGCAGACCTACTTCGACGGCCACCCGCTGCCGGGCTCCGCTTCCGGGGACGCACCAGAGAGCGGCGGCGGAACGAAGTGGAGCGGGAGCGTCCCCAACGTCGTCCACCTCACCTTCGCCGACCCGTACTGCCCCACCGGGCGTCAGGCCGCCCTCACGGCCGCCCGCGGCCGTGACTGGGAGCCGGTCGACGGCGGCACGCTGGTCGTCATCGAGGGTCCGCGCTTCTCCACCCGCGCCGAATCGCGCTGGCACGCCGCCCAGGGCTGGTCGGTGGTGGGCATGACCGGCCACCCCGAGGCGGTCCTGGCCCGCGAACTGAGCCTGTGCTACACCTCGTTGTCGCTGGTCACCGACCTGGACGCGGGCACCGAGACCGGCGATGGCGTCTCCCACGAAGAGGTGCTGGCCGTCTTCTCCCAGAACGTCGGGCGGCTGCGCGAGGTGCTCTTCGACGCGGTCGCCGCACTGCCCGACAACACCGCCAGGGACTGCCTGTGCGTCGACGCCCACGCGGGCTGGGACCTGGGCATCGAGCTGCCGTGAGGCGGTGACGGGGCGCACGTCGCGACGGGGTGTACGTCGTGACGGGGCGCACGTCGTGACGGGCGTCCTGGCGACGCGGGGTGCCCTGGTGACGTGGGGTGACGGGGTGACGTGAGCCTGGCGTCCGGTCCCTCTCCCGGGTGGCCGGGTTGTCCACAACGGCGGGGCCGTCCACAGGCCGGAGCGGGCGGGCGCGAACTGCGGCACGGTGGGACGTAGCCCAAGGCAACCCCCTCCTCACAGGCGGTCCTCCATGCCCAGCACCTTCACCGACCCGACGCCGCAGACCCTCCGCTCAGCCCCGCAGCCCGACCCGCCTCTTCCCACACCCCCGCGCCGCGAAGTGGCGCAGTTCGCGCCGGTGCGGGTCGCACCCGCCCGTCATCGGTTGCGAAGGTTCACGCGACAGCGCCGTGGAGCCCTGGCGGGAGTCATCATGACCGCGGCCGCACTGGTCATTTCCGTGCAGACAGACGCCGGCGGCGCAAGAACGCGGTGCTCGGCGCACATCACCCCACACAAAGATCGCTTTATGCGACCCGACGGACGTCCGCACGACGCCATAGCCCGGGAATGAGAACTGCGTCACCATTCGAAAGTCTTCGCCTCGGCGCACGTCTGATCGCCATAGCGCTCATCACAGCGGCCACATTCCGGAGAACTTTCAACGAACTTCCATAGGCGACGGACGGCCATATTCGCCCGCTCTCCCCGACCTCTTTTCCCCGCTTACCCGCAGACTTCCTTGAGCTTGTCACTGCCCGCCTCAAGTCGGTCACGCAGCCGGGGCGAGAACTTCACGATCGCCACCCCTTAAACCACGCCTTGTCATCCGAGAATCACTTATTGGCGACGACGATCCGCCCGGTGCCGTGGGCGCCCGCCCTGAGAGGGAGCAGCGCACAGGGCGGGGACAGCGCGGGGACGGCCGGCCCGGCGGGCAGCAGGCTTCCCCCACGTTGCGGAGCAAGAATTTCCCCATCCCCCGCCTTCTTCTGGTCTGACCCGGCAGCAATCGGACATCAAACGTCCATACGTGACCATGAAACGGAAGGGAAGGTATTCGGCCACGCACCACACGATCGACCCGCCTCACCGCACCGCACCGCACCGCCGCCCGATGAAGCAAAGCGGAGATCACCCATATTTCGACCAGCCCCCGAAGGGATCCCTTATGGGAAAACATCTCACATGACCGGAGTTGCGCAGCCTGAGCAGGTCCGGGATCATCCTTCGAGGCGCATCGGCCAGACAAGAAGGGTCCTCATAGGTGAGCACGGAGAAGAGAAGCGTCCTCGCAGGCTTCCGGGAATTCCTGATGCGAGGCAACGTCGTCGAACTCGCGGTCGCGGTCGTCGTCGGTGCGGCGTTCACCAACATCGTCAACGCGGTGGTGAAGGGCGTCATCAGCCCCATCGTCGGCGCCCTCGGCTCGCAGAATCTGGACCACTACCAGTCCTGCTTGACCGCGACGTGCGCCAAGGACCCCAAGACGGGCGCGTTCACCGACGGCATCTACATCCTCTGGGGCTCGGTGCTGAGCGCCGCGCTGACGTTCCTGATCACCGCCGCGGTCGTCTACTTCCTCATGATCCTTCCGATGAACAAGTGGAAGGAACGCCAGGACGCCAAGAAGCCGGTCGATGACGCCCCGGCGCCCCAGACCGAGGTCGAGCTGCTCGCCGAGATCCGCGACGCGCTGATCGCCCAGCGGGGCGGCTCGCCGACCCTGCCGTCCTCCGCCTCGGGGACCATCGGCTCCCAGAAGACCCACGAGTAGCAGGCGTCAGAGCCGGCACATGCCGCCCCCTCGCCTCGCTCAGAGGTGGTGGGGCGGCTTTTCGTCGAGGAAGCGGGCGAGATCGGCGGCGCTGTCACCGCCGGCCGGGCGCTCGCCCCAGCCGCGATCGGTGTCGTCGGAGGACTGCTGGTTCAGCGGGTCGTCGAAGATCAGCCTCGCGGCGGGCCTGCGGGCCGGGCGCGGTACCGGCGCAGCGGCCGGAGCCTGGGGGCCGCCGCCGTCGCCATCGGTAGCGGCGATGGCCTCGGGCCCAGGGGTCTGCTCGGATTCGGGGGTGGTGCTCACTTCTCCAGGGTACGGGCGGGCCGGGCACCGCCGCCGTTCACCACAGCTATGGCCTGTCCGATGGGTCGGGGTCGGGCCCGGCCAGGACCCATCGGACAGGTCCTAGGCAGACCGGTGCGCGTGAGCAGTCGGCCACGCCGCCGGTCAGCCGCTCGGTCGGACAGTCGGTCGGTTTCGCGGCGGCGAGCGCCGCTGCCGGCAGTTCGCGGCCCCAGTCGGTGAGGCAGTCGGTCGGGCAGTCGGTCGGGCAGCCACGCGCAGCCGGCCGGCCGGTGAGGCAGTCAGTCGGTCAGGTCGAGCTCGCCGACGACCTGGTCGCCGCTCAGCTCTCCGGTTCGGACGAAGCCGAGTCGCCGGTAGAACCGTTCCGGGCCGTGCTCCCCCGGGACCCAGCTCACCGTCGCCCGGCTCTGCCCGCGCCCGCGGATCTCCTCGCACACGGACTCCACGGCGAAGCGGCCATAACCGCGGCCCTGTTGGTCGGCGGCGATGTTCAGGCGCCAGATTCCCGAGCGCAGCCTGTCCTGCGGGTTCTCCGGGTCGAAGCGGACGAGGAAGAAGCCCATGACGAAGCCCACGAGCTGTTCGCCGTCGAAGACCAACCGGGGCCAGGCGATCTCGGGCTGCGCATACGCCTCGGCCAGCGACCGCGCCACCGGCGCCACCAGCCCCTCCTGATCCGGCCGCACCTGCAGCCGGCATGCGGCCTCGACATTGTCCGGTGTGACCTTCTCCAGGCGCAGCGATGAGGGCGTCATGCCAGGAAGCTACCGGCCGCTCGCCGGGGACTCGACCGATTGAGCGGCGCCCTCGGCGGACCGGCCCTGGCTGCCCTTGTCATGGGTGGGTACGGGGTGCGGGCGCTGCCCGTCATGGGGCCGGGTCGGCGGGCTCTGGGAGGCGTGTCTGCGTCTGCGGGGGCGATTGCGGTCGGTACCGGGGAGCGGATGGCGCGCGGAGACCTGGTCGTGGGGCATGGGTGATCACCCTTCCGTTGGCCGTGGCACAGGTCCGTCGGGTGCGGCACAGACCTCCTCGGCCGTGGCACACAGGTCCCACGCTAGGTAGCGCGGGGGCCGACTGCCTGTTTTTGCGGCCTTATCGGGTGAGTGCCCCCGAGGATGCCGGGCGTCCGCGGAGTCAGGGGGCGGCCATGACCGTCAACGGCTCTTCGCCGCCCCCTCCAGCGCCTCGTGCCACCACATGTCGCGGCCGGGCTTCCAGGACACCGGACGCGAGCAGCGGTTCACCACCAGCACCGTGCGATCGGACGCGCCCCCCGCGGCCGCGCCTCGCGCCAGTGCGTGGTCGAGCAGCGCCTTCACCGGTCGTACGGACCCGTCCCAGAACGCCGCGTCCGCCGTGATCACCACCCGGGCGTCCGACTCCCGGGTGCGCGCGACCAGTTCGGGCACGGTCAGCGAGACCGGCAGCGTGGTACGTATCGCATCCAGCCGGCCGCAGGCGAGGGTGGCGATCACCGACTCCGGGACCAGTGGCAGATGGACCGCGACCCGGTCGCCGGCCCGCACCCCGAGCCGGGCGAGCGCGGCGGCGGCCCGGGCGGCCTGGTCGAGGAGCATGCCGTGCGTCAGTTCCTCCAGACGCCCCGGCTCCCCGCTCCAGGTGAGGGCGACCCGCGACGCGTCCGGCTCTTGAACTTCGCGGGCGTCTTCTACATGCTCTGAGATCACACGGCGCAACATGCGGATCAGCATGTAGATCACCGATCAACGATCGCTGAACGTCCGCTGTACGGGGCCGGCGCCCGCCCCTTCCCGCACCACCGCGGCAACACCCTTACGGGCTCTTCCCCAGAGGAACTTCCCCTACGGGACCGCCTCCTCAGGGTCCTGCTGCCCGCGGTTCCCGGGCCTGCTGCCCACGGCCACTACTGTCCACGGCTCCGCCGCGTACGGGTCCTTCCCCCTTCTGGTGCACCCCATCCCTCCTCTCCCCTGCCGTTTTCCGCCAACCCCTGAGCATCCGTGCCCGAGGGGCTCGTGAGAGGTGCCCTCATGTCCGTCACACCGGAATCCGTACCGCCCCGGCGTCCGCACTCGGCCCCGCCCGCGCATCCACCCGCGCACTCGTCCTCATCCGTACGCTCACGGGCCCGTTGGGCGCTGGCCGCCGTCGCCACCGGCGCCTTCTGCGTACAGCTGGACTCCTTCGCGCTGAACCCGGCGCTCCCGGTCGTCCGCACCGACCTGGGCGGTTCCCCGACCGCCCTGCCCTGGGTCGTCAGCGGCTATCTGCTCACCGCCGGCTCCCTGATGCCGGTCGCCGGCCGGCTGGCCGACGTGTGGGGGCGCCGCCGGATGCTGACCCTGGGGCTGGCGCTGTTCGCCGCCGCGGCCGCGCTGTGCGCGCTCGCCCCGTCGCTGCCGCTGCTGGTGGCGGCGCGGTCGCTGCAGGGTGCGGGCGGCGCGCTGATCATGCCCGCCGGTCTGGCCCTGCTCACCAACGCCTGCCCACCGGGGCATGCGCAACGGGCGATCGGCCGGGCGCTGGGCCTGGCCGGACTGGCCACCGTCTGCGGCCCGTTCGCCGGCGGCGCGCTGGCCCGGTTCGTGTCCTGGCGGGCCGTCTTCTGGCTGACGGTGCCGCTCGCCGTGGCGGCCGCCGCCTGCGCCCTCCGAACGGCCGCATCACGTGCCCCGGATGCGGGAAAGCGCCCCCTCGATCTCACGGGAGCGGTCGCCGCCACCGGCGCGCTGGCCTGCCTGGCCCGTTGGCTGGAACACCCCGCGGCCTGGAGCCGGGCGGCCGCCGCGCTGGTGCTCGGCGCGCTGTTCGTACGGGCCGAGCGCCGCTCCTCCGGCCCGCTGGTGGATCCGGCGCTGTTCCGCAACCGCCCGTATGTGGCGCTGACCGTGGCCGGTGCGGTCGCCAACTCCGCGACCGTGGCCCTGTTGTACGTGGTCCCGCTGCTGCTCCAACAGGGCCGCGGGTGGTCCGTCCTGGACGCGGGGGTGGCCTTTCTGCCTCCGGCGGTCGCCCTGGCCGCCGGGGGCCCGCTGGCCGGTCGGGTGCGGCCGGTGCGGGCCGTGCCGGTGATGGCGTTCTGCCTGACCGCCGCCGCGGCCGCGCTGTGGGCCGTCGGGCCCGATGCGGGCACGCCCGCCCTGGTGGCGGCCGCGACGGCGGCCGCGGCGGCGCTGGGCCCGGCCGGCGCCCTGGCCCTCACCGGCACCCAGGCGGTCGTACGCCGCGAGCGCGCGGGCGCGGCCTCCGGAGTGACCAAGGCCGTGCTGACGGCCACGGCGGGGGTGGGGCTGGCCCTTGTCGGCGGCGGCGGAGCGGGGAGCGACGCCCGTCCGTCCCTGGCGTTGCCCGCTGCCGCCTGCCTCACCGCAGCCGTGGCCCTCGTGCTGGTACGCCTGCGGGGCCGCGTGCCGCGCCGGAGGGGCCGCCGGGAGTGAACGGGGGCCTCCGGCACGGGCGTTCACCGCCTCGCCGCGCCCACCGCCTCGTATCCGCCCACCACATCGCAGACGTCCCCGAACCCGTGCGCCTCCAGCAGCGCCGCCGCGATCACCGACCGGTTCCCGCTGCGGCAGTAGAGGACGACCGGGCGCGAGGGGTCCAGTTCGGCGATGCGGTCGGTGAGGCTGGCCAACGGGATGCTGCGGGCACCGGGGAGGGCGCCCACCGCGTACTCGGCCGGATTGCGGACGTCCACCAGCTGGGCGTGCGCCTCCCGGTTGTCGACCAGCCGGCCGTGCGCCTCCTGGCCCTCTGCCGCCTCCGCGCCGACGGGCTCCGCTCCGTCCGAGGCGCCCGCCGCCAGCGGCAGTTCCTCGGGGCCGATGCGATGGCTGTGCCGGACCAGCGCGGGCGCGCGGTCCAATGCGGCGGCGGGGTCGGGCAGATGGCCGAGGACGCGGTCGTAGCCGATGCGGGCCAGGCGAAGGCGGGCCTCCTGCTCCTTGCCGGGGTCGGCGAGCAGCACGATCGGGGTGCCCGGGGCGACCACGCTGCCGGCGTACTCCGCGAACCGGGTGTCCAGGCTCGTATGCAGCGATCCGGCCAGATGCGCGCGCGTGTACGCGGCCAGCGGGCGGCAGTCGAGGAGGGCGGCGCCCTGCTCGTCGCGGGCCGCGAGCGCCTCCTCCAGGGTGAGCGCGGGCAGCGGGGCGGCCTCCAGGAGGGGGTGGCCGTCCCGGTTGAGGGCCGCATCGTGCGCGAAGTAGCCGGGGGTGGCGGGCTGCCCCGCGGTGACCAGCCGGACGAAGGCGTCCTTCGGCATGGGCTGGAGGGCGTAGTTGAGGCGGCGCTGGTCGCCGATGGTGGAGCTGGTCTCGGTGGACAGGCTCCGGCCGCAGGCCGAGCCGGCGCCATGCGCGGGGAAGACCCGGGTCGCGTCCGGGAGAACCATGAGTTTGGTGTGCAGGGAGTGATGCAGGCGCAGGGCCATGTCCTCCGGGGAGCGGCCGGCCGCGGAGAGCAGATCGGGGCGGCCGACATCGCCGACGAAGAGGGTGTCGCCGGTGAGCACCCCGAACGGCACGTCGTCGTCGGGGTTTTCGTGGACGACCAGGCAGATGGACTCCATGGTGTGGCCGGGGGTGGCGAGCACGGTGAGGGTGACCCCTCCGGAATCCCCTACGGAATCCCCTACGGAGCCCCCTCCGGAACCCCTTACCGGGCCCTCGCCGGCGGCCCCGCCACCGGCTTCTTCGCCGGCTCCTCCGGTGTTCCCCTCACCCTCTCCCGCACCCAGCCGGATGCGCTCGCCGTCCCGTAACCGCCTTATGGGGAAGCCGGTTTCGGCGGCCTCGCCGAAGGCGATGGTGGCGCCGGTGGCCCGTGCGGTCTCCAGGTGGCCGGAGAGGAAGTCGGCGTGAATGTGGGTTTCGATGACGAGTTCGATGCGCAGCCCGGCGGCCTCCGCGTCGCGCAGGTAGTCGTCGATGTCACGGCGCGGGTCGACGAGGACGGCGCGTCCTGTGGTGCGGTCACCGATCAGGTACGACGCCTGGGAGAGGCAGTCGAGGTAGTACTGGGCGAAATGCACGGTCGGCCTCCAGGGGGCGGGCGGACGCCGGGCGCGTGGGCGGAGTCCGCTTGAGCGTGGTGCGGGTGGAGCGCGTTGTGCGGATGCACGGATGTACGTACATTAAGGAGCCGGGTCGGCGGGCGACAAGCGGGGGGCCTCTCGCGCCCTCCACCGCCTCCCCCGTATCAGCCCGTATTCCAGAGCAGTTTGACGTCACCTCAGCCCGACGCGGCGTCAACTGACAAGGAGTGCGGGGCGCCGCCGACCGCCAGCGCACCCACCCGTACGTTCCGGAGGAGCCACCATGACGACCGAGCCGCCACCGGACGGCGCCGCCCCCGGCGGGCACCGACCGCGCCCCCTGGACCGGCGCTCGCCGCTGCCTCTCTGGGCGCAGCTCTTCGACGATCTGCGTCGCCGGATGGCAGCCGGTGCGTTCACCGACGAGTTCCCGGCCGAGCACCGGCTCACCGGCGAGTACGCGGTGAGCCGGCACACCGTCCGCGAGGCGCTGCGCAAACTGCGCGCCGACGGCCTGGTGATCGCCGAACGCGGCCGCGCCAGCCGGCTGGACACCCGCCGCATACAGCAGCCGCTGGGCTCGCTCTACAGCCTCTTCCGCGAGCTGGAGGGGCAGGGCGTCGAGCAGCGCAGCGAGGTGCTGCGGCTGGAGCGGACCGCGGACGGGACGATCGCGGGTCATCTGGGGCTGGTCCCGGACGCGCCGCTGGTCGTACTGGAGCGGCTGCGGCTCGCGGACGGCGAACCGCTCGCCCACGACACCGCCTACCTTCCCGCCGAGATCGCCGAACCGCTGCTGGAGGCCGATTTCGGGCACACCTCGCTCTACGGCGAGCTGTCGCGGCGCTGCTCGGTGAAGGTCACCGGCGGCCGGGAGCGGATCCAGCCGTTCCTGCCGGACGTCCGGCAGGCGTGGCTGCTGGGGCTGGCCGACCGGGAGGCGGCGTTCGCCATCGAGCGGCTGGGCCGGGCCGGGGAGCGGCCGGTGGAGTGGCGGGAGACGGTGGTCCGCGGCGACCGGTTCACCTTCGTCGCGCAGTGGTCGGACGACAGCCGGAACGTCGCCCTCGCGCCACGCGCCGCCGCCCCGTCCCCGGACGGGTATCCGTCCTCGGCCTCCTGCCCGTCCGCGTAGCGTGTCCGTCCTCTTAGCCGTCGCGGCGCTGCCGTGCGGGCTGCTGATCGGGCTGCTGCTGGGGGCGCTGGGCGGTGGCGGTTCGGTGCTGGCGGTGCCCGCGCTGGTGTATCTGCTGGGGCAGTCGCCGCACGAGGCGACCGCGGGCGCGCTGATCGTCGTCACGGTCGGCGCGGTGACCGGACTCCTCTGCCACGCCCGTGCCCGCCGGGTCCACTGGGCGGCCGGTACCGCCTTGGGCGTACTGGGTACGGCAGGCAGCTACCTCGGCTCCCGTTGGAGCGCGGCGCTGCCGCCCGGCGTCCTGATGGCGGCGTTCGCGGGGCTGATGCTCGTGGTGGCGGGGATGCTGGCGCGGCGGGGGCTGCGCGAACGGCGCACGACCGGCACCCCGGCGGAAGGCACGGCGGGAGAAGCGACCGGAGCCTCCGCGGCAACCACCCCCTTACGGGACCCCGTACGGGACGACCTCATACCGGAGCCCGTACGGGACCACCCCGCTCCGGACCGTGCTCCGGACCCCGTACGGGCTCCCGTAAGGGCCACCCGGGTCGCCGCCATCGCGTCCGCGATAGGGCTGCTCACCGGCTTCTTCGGAGTCGGCGGGGGCTTTGTCGTCGTCCCCGCGCTCACCCTGGTCCTGGGCCTGGAGATGCCGGTGGCCATCGGCACCTCGCTCCTCGTCGTCCTGATCAACTCCCTCACCGCGCTGGGCACTCGGGCCGGCACGATCGCCCTGGACTGGCCGCTGCTGGCCGGCTTCGCGGCCTGCGCGGCGATCGGCAGCCACCTCGGCCCGCGCCTCACCGCCCGACTGCGCCCGCAGACGCTGGCCACGGCCTTCGCCTCCCTCGTCACCGTCGTCGCCGTCGTCATGGCGGTCACCGCCGTCCCCCGTCTCTGACCGACCGCCAAGAACCGACCACCGAAGCCACCGTCCCGCCACTCCGACCGGCATCCCGACCGGCATTCCGAGCCGACCACCAGGAGGAACCGCATGACGTCCCCCACCGCCGCCCAGGCCCACCACCGCGTTCTGATCGTCGGTGGCGGTACCGCGGGCATCACCGTCGCCGCCCGCTTACGCCGCGCCGGCGTCCGGGACATCGCGCTGCTGGAGCCCTCCGAGACGCACTGGTACCAGCCGCTGTGGACGCTGGTGGGCGGCGGCCAGGCCCCGCTGCGCGCCTCGCTGCGCACCGAGGCAGAGGTCATACCGCCCGGCGTGCGCTGGCTGCGCGAGCGTGCCACCGCCGTCGATCCGGCCGCCCGTACGGTCACCACCGCCTCCGGCCGGGTCCTGTCCTACGAGCGGCTGGTCCTGGCGCCCGGCCTGCAACTCGACTGGGACGGCGTGCCCGGCCTGGCCGCGGCCCTCGGGCACGGCGGTGTGACCAGCAACTACCGCCCCGATCTCGCCCCGCTCACCTGGGACATGATCCGCCGGACGCGCCGCGGCACCGCGCTGTTCACCATGCCGTCCGGGCCGGTGAAGTGCGGCGGCGCCCCGCAGAAGATCGCGTATCTGGCGGCCGACCACTGGCGCAAGCGCGGCGTACTGGGCGCCATCCGCACCATCCTGGTGCTCCCGGAGCCCACCATGTTCAAGGTGCCGGTCTTCAACCGCGCGCTGGAGGAGACCGCCCGGCGGTACGGCATCGAGGTGCGCCTGCGCTCGGAGATGACCGGCCTGGACGGCGCGGCGCGCACGGCGGTGATCACCGATCACGCCACCGGCGAGGCCGAGACCGTCCACTACGACCTCCTGCACGCCGTACCGCCGCAGCGCGCCCCCGAGTGGCTGGCCAACGGCCCGCTCGCCGACCCCGACTCCCCCTACGGGTACGTCAAGGCCGATCGGCGGACCCTCCAACACCCCGACTTCCCCGAGGTGTTCGTGCTCGGCGATGTCGCCAACCTGCCCACCTCCAAGACGGGCGCGGCGATCCGCAAGCAGGCCCCGGTGGTCGTCGCCAACCTCCTCGCCGGTCTGCGCGGGCGCCCCGCCACCGCCCACTACGACGGCTACACCTCCTGCCCCCTGGTCACCGCGCGCCACAAGATGCTGCTCGCCGAGTTCGACTACGACCTGCGGCCGACCCCGTCCATCCCCTTCCTCGACACCACGCGCGAGCGCACCGACATGTGGTTCCTCAAGCGCTACGGCCTGCCGCAGCTGTACTTCAAGGGGATGCTGAAGGGGATCGCCTGAGGCGGACACGCCCAGCGCGCCCCCTAGGGCATCACGCCCATCGGACAGGCCCTGGAACAGGTGAGGGGAGGAGCCGGCCCGCACCCGGTCGTAGATACTTCTGGTGGGCGTGGACGGGGAGCGCGACCTGCGACACCGGGGTGCTCAACGCGGCGTCGCAGCCCGCGCACACGAATACCGTCATTTCACCTCGGCCACGTCCGCGACGACACAGCCGATGTTGTCCGGTGCACCGGCCTGATGGGCGAGCCCGATCAGCTCCCGTACGGCCTGGTCGGGGTCGGCGGCCGCGGTCAGCACGTCCTGGATGGCCTCGTTCGGCACCACCCCGTACAGCCCGTCGGTGCACAGCAGATACCGCTCACCGGGCCGCGCCTGCAGCAACTGCAGGTCGGGGGCGAACTCCGGGCCCCCGTCGAGCGCCCGCAGCAGCTGTGCGCGCTGCGGGTGCGACGGCGCCTCCTCGGGCGTGAGCCGTCCTTGGTCGACCAGGGACTGGACCAGGCTGTGGTCGTGGGTGATGCGGAAGAGGCCGGAGTCGCGCAGGACGTAGGCGCGGGAGTCGCCGATGTGCAGCAGGGCCAGCTGCGAGCCGGAGCGGAGCAGGGCGGTCAGGGTGCTGCCGGTCGCCTCGTCGGCCGACGGGGCGGCGCGGTTGGCGCGCTGGGCGGCCTCCTCCAGCGCGGTGAGCAGATCCGTCGACGACGTCTCCACGTCCTCCAGAGCCCTCAGCTCCGCTATCGCGGCGGCCGCCGCCGGGCCGCCGCTCGGGCCGAAGCCGTCGGCGACGGCGAGCAGCCGCGCTCCGGCGTAGGCGGCGTCCTGGTCGGTCGGGCGGACCAGCCCCCGGTCGGTGCGGGCGGCGTGGCGCAGGGTCACGGCGGGTGAAGTGGTCATGGCGATGTCCTTCCGCTGCAGCTGATCGACGAGGAAGGCGGCCAGTTCACGGCGCGCGGCGGTGTCGGCCTCGACCTGTGCCCAGTACGCGGTGACCGCCTCGGCCGCCGCGTCCCCGGTCAGTTCGCACACCTCGCGGACGCGCGCCAGCGGCATACCGAGCCGGCGCAGCCAGGCGACCAGCCGGGCCCGCTCCAACTGGGCCGGGGCGTAGTGGCGGTAGCCGTTGAACGGGTCCACGTGGGCCGGGCGCAGCAGACCCAGCTCGTCGTAGAGGCGCAGTGCCTTCGGCGAGAGCCGGGCGGCGCGTGCGAACGCTCCGATGGTCAGCAGTTCGGCGGCCATGCGGCGTGCTCCTCCCGGGGCCCGGCCGGCGGCCCGGCGGACTGTCCGTCAGTCCACAAGCCCGTCCGGCCGTTCGTCCTCTTCCTCGTACCGGGCACTCGGGGCCCGGCACCGCCGATGCTGGGGCTTTCCCCTGGGACAAGGTCAACCGGCCGATACGGCCCCGGGGGCGAACTGGTGGAGTGCCGCCGCGGTCAGCGCCTCGACGCCCATGGTGAGGGTCGGCCGGACCACCGGCACGAAGTGCGGTGAGTGGTTGGAGGGGATGTCCTGGGCCAGCCGGCCGGTCGCCAGGGCCGTCCGGAACTCCTCGGGGTCCCAGCCGCCCAGCCACCAGTAGTACAGGGGCGCCCCGGCGGCGGTCGCCAGGAGGCCGGCGTCCTCGCTGCCGGTCGCCGGTTCGTAGGCGAACAGCCGCTGCTCGCCGAAGAGCCGGGTGAACTCCGCGTTGACGCCGCGCAGGGTCGCCGCGTCGTTGACGGTGACCGGGAAGGAGTCCAGCAGCTCGGTCTCGGGTGCGCGGTCCGCGCCGGAGGCGGCGGCCTCGGCGCGGGCGATCCGGTCGACGGCGGCCAGTACGGCGGTGCGCACGGTCTCGTCGAAGGTGCGCACGCTGAGCCGTACGACGGCCCGGTCGGGGATGACGTTGGCGGTGTCCCCGGCGTGGAAGGAGCCGACGGTGACCACCACCCGGTCCTTGGGCGCGACCTCGCGGGCCACCACGGACTGCACCCGCTGGACGAAGGATGCCGCCATCAGGATCGGGTCGACGGTGGTCTCGGGGCGGGAGCCGTGGCCGCCGGTGCCGTGGAAGGTGATCTCCAGGCTGTCCGCGGCGGCCATGCAGGCGCCGGGGCAGTAGGCGATCAGCCCGGCGCCGAACGGGGCGACGTGCTGGGCCAGCACCACGTCGGGGGTGGGCACCAGGCCCTTGCTGTAGAGCCCGGCGTCGACCATGGCGCGGGCGCCGCTGCCGACCTCCTCGGCGGGCTGGAAGAGCGCGATCAGCGTGCCGGACCAGTGCTCCCGGCCGGCCGCGAGCAGGTCCGCGGCGCCCAGCAGGCAGGTGACGTGCACGTCGTGGCCGCAGGCGTGCATCACGCCGGGGACCGTGGAGGCGTACTCCAGGCCGGAGTTCTCGGTGACCGGCAGCGCGTCCATGTCGGCGCGGAGCAGGACCACCGGACCGGGGCCGTTGCGCAGCACCCCGACGACGCCGGTGCGGGCGATGCCGGTGGTGACCTCGTAGCCGTGGTCGGCCAGCCGGCGGGCGGCCTCGGCGGCGGTACGGGTCTCCTGGAAGCCGAGTTCGGGGTGGCGGTGGAGGTCTTCGTAGAGGGCGACGAGGTCCGTGAGGCGGTCGTCGAGCGGGGCGAGGACGGCGGCCGCGGTCGCCCCTCCGGTCGCCGGCCGCTCGCCGGCCGTAGCGGTCTCTCCGGACGTGGCGGTCTCTCCGGTCTTTCCGTACGTGTCACTGTCGCTCATACACGCATTCGACCATGAAGTGCCGCCCGCCATCGAGCGCCCGCCCCGCTGCCGGCCCACCCACCGGACACCGCGTCCACTGGCCGGACTTAGCGGTTGGTCATCCCACTTACCGTGACACCGCAGCCCCAGGCTGCAACCGTGGATCACCCAGCCTGCGACCGCCGATCAGCAGGCCCCAAGTCGACGACCGGAGGCTGACGTTGGCCACTTCCTCCCGCCACCCGACCGGCGAGCCCCATGACATCTCGACCCATCTGATGGAGCACGCCATGGGCCACCTCTTCTCCGCGGCCCTGCGCACCGCCGCCCATCACCGCGTCGCCGACCACCTCGGCGAGGGCCCCCGCACCGTCGAGCAGCTCGCCGCCGCCACCGGCACCCACGCCCCGCATCTGCGCCGCGTACTGCGCTACCTCGCCACCCGCGGCATCTTCCGGGAGGACGCCGCCGGCGCCTTCCAGTTGACGCCGGCCGCCGAGGCGCTGCGCACGGACGCCCCGCAGTCGCTGCGCCCCGCCGTCATGATGATGACCGACGACATGTTCCTGCAGGCGTCGGCCGGTATGCCGGAGGCGGTGGAGCACGGCGGCGCCTCCTTCGAGCGGCTCTTCGGGGCGCCCTTCTTCGAGCATCTGCTGTCGGACCCGGCCACCCGCGCGCTCTTCGACAGCGGGATGTCCTCCCTCTCCGGCCCCGTGGACGAGGCCGTGGTGGCCGCCTACCCGTTCCCCGAGACCGGCACGGTCGTGGACGTCGGCGGGGGCCGCGGCGGCCTGCTGCGCGAGGTGCTGCGCCGCCACCCGAAGCTGACGGGGGTGCTCTTCGACCAGGCGCCGCCGCTGGCCGACCATCTGCTGGACGGTGACGAGTTGACGGGGCGCTGGCGCACCGAGGAGGGCGACTTCTTCCTCTCCGTGCCGTCGGGCGGCGATGTCTACGTCCTCAAGCACATCCTTCACGACTGGTCCGACGACGCCTGCCGGCGCATCCTGCGCTCCTGCCACGCGGCCATGGCGACGGGCGGCAAGCTGCTGGTCGTGGACTCCGTACTGCCGTCGGGCAACGCCCCGCACTTCGGCAAGACCCTGGACGTCGCGATGATGGCGATCCTCGACGCCCAGGAGCGCACCGCCGAGGAGTTCGCGACGCTGCTGGGCGCGAACGGCTTCCGGCTGACGCGGGTGCTGCCGACCGCGGCCTATCCGTCCATCGTGGAGGCCGTCGCCGAGTGACGGCCGGCCCGCGACACACCCGCTCCCCTCATTGGCGGCACCCCCGGCCCGCGCTCTACTGATCCCGCCGCCCCGGTCGACGAGAGGAGCTGACATGCCGGTCCTCATGCGTGCCCGCAGCCGCGAGGAGGCGCACCGCGCCGCCACCCCGCTGGAGCTCTTCTTCGACCTGTGCTTCGTCGTGGCCGTCGCGCAGGCCGGCGGCCAGCTGGCGCACGCGTTGGCCGAGGGCCATCCGGGGCACGGCATCACCGGCTATCTGATGCTCTTCTTCGCCGTCTGGTGGGCGTGGATGAACTTCAGCTGGTTCTCGTCGGCGTACGACACCGATGACGCGCTCTTCCGCGTGGTGACGCTGGTCCAGATGGCGGGGGTGCTGGTACTGGCCGCCGGGGTGCCGCGGGCGTTCGAGCACGGCGACTTCACCGTGGTCTGGTTCGGCTATGTGGTGATGCGGCTGGCCATGGTCGCCCAGTGGCTGCGGGCCGCCCACGGCAGCCGCGGCGCCGAGCGGCGCACCGCGCTGCGTTACGCCTTCGGGGTGACGGTGTGCCAGGTCGGCTGGGCGGGCCTGGTGGCCCTGCCCCAGGACGCGCTGCCCTGGGTCTTCGTGATCGTGGGCCTGATGGAGCTGGCCGTCCCGGTCTGGGCCGAGCGCGAGCGGCAGACGACCTGGCATCCGCATCACATCGCCGAGCGCTATGGCCTGTTCACCATCATCGTGCTCGGCGAGACCATCGCGGCGGCCACCGTGGCCGTGCAGTCGGGGCTGGACGAGAGCGACGAGCTGGGCGCGCTGCTGCCGATCGCGGCCGGCGGGCTGCTGGTGGTCTTCGCCGCGTACTGGATCTACTTCGCGGTGCCCATCCACCTCCATCTGCGCTCGAACACCCAGGCGTTTTTGTGGGGCTACGGCCACTACCTGGTCTTCGGCTCGGCGGCCGCGGTGGGCGCGGGCATCGAGATCGCGGTGGAGGAGGCGTCCGGCAAGGCGCATCTGTCGGCGTTCGGGGCGGCCGCCTGCGTCACCGTGCCCGCGGCGCTGTACATGTTCACCGTGTGGCTGATCCACTCCCGCCACCAGAAGCGCGGACCGGCCCAGCAGCTGGTGCTGCCGGTGTCGTCGGTGCTGGTCCTTGCGTGCACCTTCGCCGGGCAGTGGGCGGTGCCGGCGGCCGGTCTGGTGGCCTCCGCGACGGTCGCCGTGGGCGTCACCCTTACGGCACGTCAGGGAACCGCTCTGGAGGAGCCCCGGCCGTAGGGCCTGTCCGATGGGTCCTGGCCGTCCGCTCGCACGGCCGCCGCACTCCCCCTGTCACCCGTCTCGACGAGCCGGCCTGCGCCGATCCGGGCGAGCCCGCGGAAGCCGGCCCCGATGCTTCCCCCATAAGCGTGCCGAACGGCCGTACAGGCCCCGAGATCACCCTGATTCCGCATCAGATTCAGCCATCTTCAGCCATGGTCCGAAGAGGGCCTTCACCAGCACGGCTGCACCCGGGCGCTACCCCATTCCCCGTCAATTACCCACCAATGGCCCTCACTTCCGGGGGAGTCGCCCTCTTGTTCCCCACCGCCCGCGAGGGCCTCCGGAGGCGCGCCGACACGGACGCGGTAGGGTGCAGATTGCCCTTTTTATGACAGGGGGTCTCCTACGGGAAGCCCCCGGGGCCGACCGCCGCCCGCACCGCTAGGAGACGTCAGCCATGGCCCGCCACGCTCAGTCCCGCGCGCGGACGAGACTGTCCCGGCGCAGCAAGGCCGTGGGCGGTCTCGCCCTCTCCACGCTGGTCGGCACCGCCCTGTGGGCGTGGCCCGCGTCGGGCGACGACCACGACGACCGGACCGACGCCAAGAGCACCACGTCCACGACGGCATCCGGCCCGGACACGCCACGCACTCCCGCCGTCGCGGCGAAATCCGCCCCGAACGCCGCACGCAACGCCTCATCCGATCGGCCGATCCCCGGCCTCAGCGACGCCGCCCGCAAGCAGATACCGGCGAACGCCCGCCAGGTGCTGGTCGTCTCGGGCCAGGACATGAACTCCTTCCAGTCCCGGGTCGTCCTCTACACCCGCGAGGAGGGCTCGAACGACTGGGAGCCGGGTCCCTCCTGGGCCGCGCACAACGCCGCGCGCGGCTGGACCAGCGACCACCGCTACGGCGATCTGCGCTCCCCCATCGGTGTCTACGCCCTCACCGACGCCGGCGGCCGGCTGCCCGCCCCCGACGGCACCAAGCTCCCCTACGACCACAACGACAGCTTCGTCGCCGACGGCACCGGCGTGGAGGGCGAGCCGCTGGCCGGCGCCTTCGACTACGTCATCGCCATCAACTACAACCGGGAGTCCGGTGCGTCCCCCCTGGATCCCCGGCGCCCCATGGGCGACGCCAAGGGCGGCGGCGTATGGCTGCACGTCGACCACGACGGCCCCACGCAGGGCTGTGTGAGCCTCAAGCCCAAGGCGATGCGGGAGCTGCTGCGCACCCTCGACCCCGGGCTGCACCCGGTCATCGTGATGGGACCGGCCGATCACTGACCGGCCCGGCGCCCTGCCGCACCCCTCGGGGCCGCAGGACGCGCTGACCGACGTCGCGGGCCTGCGGGTCGGCCACGCCCAGCGGATCGGCGACGGCGCCCTGACCGGCACCACCGTCGTCCTCGCCCCCGAGGGCGGCGCCGTCGCGGCCGTCGACGTACGCGGGGGCGGGCCCGGCACCCGGGAGACCGACGCGCTGGACCCGCGCAACCTCGTCCAGCGCGTCGAAGCGGTCGTGCTGACCGGCGGCAGCGCCTTCGGCCTCGACGCCGCGTCCGGTGTCGTGGGGTGGCTGGAGGACCGGGGCCGCGGCTTCCGGGTGGGAGCGGACCCCGCCCAGGTGGTGCCGGTCGTCCCGGCCGCGGCCCTGTTCGACCTGGGGCGCGGCGGCGACTGGCGGGCCCGTCCCGACGCCGCGCTGGGCCGCGCCGCCGTCGAGGCCGCGGCGGCCACCGCCCCCGGCGCCCCGGTCGCGCAGGGCATCGCGGGCGCCGGCACCGGCGCGGTGGCGGGCGGCCTCAAGGGCGGCATCGGCACCGCGAGCGCGGTCCTGCCCTCCGGCGCCACCGTCGCCGCCCTCGCCGCCGTCAACGCCGCGGGCTCCCTCGCCGACCCGCTCACCGGCGCCCTCTACGGCCGGCTGTACGAAGGCCCGGTGCCCCTGCCCGCTCCGGAGCAGCACGCCGCCGCGCTGCGCCGTCTGGAGGAGGCCCGGCGGCGCTCCCGGGCCCGCTCGGCCGCGTCCGTGCACCCGCCGCTCCACACCACCCTCGCCGTGGTCGCCACCGACGCCGCCCTCACCCGCGCCCAGGCCCACAAACTCGCCGGCACCGCCCACGACGGCCTGGCCCGCGCCATCCGCCCGGTCCATCAGCTCACCGACGGCGACACGGTCTTCGCCCTGTCCACCGCCGCCCGCCCGCTCGCCTCCGACGAGGCCCTTGCCACCCCGGCATTCGGTGTCCACCCGGAGGCCGGCGCCCTGAACACCGTGCTGGCCGCCGGCGCGGACGTCCTCACCCGCGCGGTGGTACGCGCCGCCCTGGCGGCGGAGTCGGTGGACGGCCCCGGCGGCGTCTTCCCCTCGTACCGCGAGCTGTACGGCACCGCGGCCGGCTGAGCCGCGGCGAACGGCCGCAGGCCCCCACCGACCCGAACGGCCTCAGGCCCCCACCGCGCCCAGCGCCGATCCCGCCGCGTAGGTGACCGCCATCGCCAGCGCCCCGCCGCCCACGTTCCGCAGTATCGCGCGGCCCGCCGGAGCGGCCCCCAGCCGGGCGCTGCTCCAGCCGCACAGCGCGAGCGCGGCGAGCACCGCGAGCACCGTGATCCACAGCCGGTGGGCGGCGGGCGGCAGCACGATCGCCAGCAGCGGCAGCAGCGCCCCGGCGGTGAAGGCGAGGAAGCTGGCGCCGGCCGCATGCCAGGGGTTGGTGAGTTCGTCGGGGTCGATGCCCAGCTCGACCTCCGCGTGGGCGCGCAGCGCATCGTGCTCGGTCAGCTGCTCGGCGACCTCCCGGGCGAGCGGGCGCGCCAGCCCCTTGCCGGCCAACAGCTCGGTCAGCTCGATGAGTTCGGCCTGCGGTTCGGTCGCCAGCTCCCGCTTCTCCTGCGCGAGCGCGGCCTTCTCCGAATCCCGCTGGGTGGAGACCGAGACGTACTCGCCGGCCGCCATCGACATGGACCCGGCCAGCAGCCCCGCCAGCCCTGCGGTCAGCAGCGTGGCGCGGGCGTCGGTCGCCCCGGCGACACCGACGACCAGTCCGGCGGTGGAGACGATGCCGTCGTTGGCGCCGAGCACCGCGGCCCGCAGCCAGTTGAGCCGGCTTCCGAGCCCGCCGCCGTGCGCCTCGTCGTGCTCCGGTGTCTGCGTGGTCACCGGGAGAGCGTCTCATCCTCGGCGGAGGCATCCCCTCCGACGCGACCGCATCGCGCCCTGCTCGCACCGGCCGTGCCTGGTCAACCGGCCCCGGCGGCCGTCAACGCGGCCGTCCCCGCGCCCGACGCCCCTGCGGCACCCCTCATGCGCCTTTGGTAGAAACGGCCTTATGTCCGCACCGCCCCCCTCTCACCCTCCGCCGCCCCCGCCGCCCACGCTCCTTCAGCCGGCGCCGCGCGAGCCGGCACCGCGTCGACGGCTGTGGTGGCACCGGCTGATACTCGGGCTCTGGTACCGGCCGGTGGACGTCATGGACGAGGCACGGGACCGCAGCGCCTGGAGCGCGGCGATACTGCTGTCCCTGATCAGCGGCGGTATCGGGGTCGTGTCGATGGACGCGTTCCCCGGCCAGTGGGCGGCCGACCGCACCGAGGCGCTGCAGCTCGTCGGACTCGCCGAGGCCGGGGTGCTGACCGCCAGCCTCGCCCTGGGCGTGGTCACCCACGCCATAGCCCGCACTCTCGGCGGCAGCGGCCGCTTCGCGCCGACCGCCAGCCTGTTCATCGTGCTGTTCTGGGTGACGGACCTGCCGCGGCTGGCGATCGCCGCCTGGCTGCCGACCGGTGCCACCTTCGTCCAGGCCGCGACCTGGACGACCTGGGGCTTCGGTTACGTCCTCGCGGTGCTGCTCATACGCGGCCAGCACCATCTGCCGACGTGGAAGTCCGCGCTGTCGGTGTCGGTGCAGATGCTGGCCGCGCTGGCGCTGCTGAGGCTGGGTCCGATCCACTGAGCGCCCGGGGCGCGCACCGGGCCGCCCCGGCTCAGCTCCGGCTGGACAGCTGCCGTACGAGCCCCTCGAACGCCGCGCGCTCCGCGGCGCTGAGCTCCACGCACTCCGCCGGCGGGCCGGCCGCCCCGGTCTGCCGCGGCACCGAGCCGAGCAGCTCCGGCGCCGCCGGCGGCTCCTCCCGGTCGCGCACCCCGTAGCGCATCCGCATCTCCCGCCGGTCCCGCCGCATCGCCGCCTCGAACCGCCCCCGGCGCAGCAGTCTGGTCATCACGACGACCCAGGCGACGGCCAACGCGAAGAGCACGCCGAGGCCGATCTGCTGCAGAATCGATGCGGAGGGAAGCATGCAGTCCTCCCGGACGGATGAGGCGCTGGGCTTACGTCAGTAGACACCACACCTCGGGACTTTTGACAGGGGATCTTGGGACTTAAGTCCTGAAGTGACGCATCTCCTATGACTTTTCGTCACATTACCGGCACCGCACACGGCCGACCCGGCAGGGTCGCACCCGCCCCGTTGGACACCTCGGCGGCTTCCCCGCGGGTCCGGCCGTCGCCGACGATGGCGCCACTTCGCCCGCGACGTCAGGAGTACGCACGTGCCGCAGCCGCACCGTCCGCACCCCGAGCCGCCCGCCGCCGCCACCCCGCCCGCCGGGCCCCCGGCCCGCGCGCTGGAGGGCGTCCTGGTCGCCGACTTCAGCCGCGTACTGGCCGGCCCGCTGGCCGCCGCCACGCTCGCCGACCTCGGCGCCGAGGTGATCAAGGTGGAGCGGCCGGGCACCGGGGACGACACCCGCTCCTGGGGCCCGCCGTTCGCCGCCGACGGGACGGCCGCGTACTTCGACGCCGCGAACCGCTCCAAGCGCGGGCTCGCCCTCGACCTCGGCGTTCCCGAGGACGCGGCCGCGGCCCGAGAGCTGGCCCGCCGGGCCGATGTGCTGATCGAGAACTTCCGTCCCGGCTCGCTCGCCAAGTACGGCCTGGACCACACCGCCACCCGCGCCGCCAACCCGGGCCTGGTGCACTGCACCATCACCGGCTTCGGCGCCGGCGCGGGCGCCGACCTGCCCGGCTACGACTTCGTCGTACAGGCCGTCGGCGGCCTGATGAGCATCACCGGCGAGCCCGGCGGCACCCCGCTCAAGGCGGGCGTGGCGCTGGTGGACGTGCTGACCGCGAAGGACGCCGCCACCGGCATCCTCGCCGCGCTGCGCCACCGCGACCGCACCGGCCGGGGCCAGCTGGTGGAGGTGAATCTGCTCTCGTCACTGCTGGGGTCGCTGGTCAACCAGGCGTCGGGCCATCTGGCCACCGGCCGCGATCCGGGCCCGATGGGCAATCGCCATCCGAGCATCGCCCCGTACGAGACGCTGGCCTGCCGGGACGGGCAGCTGCTCGCGGTGGCGGTGGGGAACGACCGTCAGTTCCGGGCGCTGGCCGAGGCGCTGGGCGCACCGGAGCTCGCCGAAGACGTCCGGTTCGCCCGCAATCAGGACCGGGTGCACAACCGGACGGATCTGATCGAAGCACTGGAAGGCCGGCTGGCGGCCGACACCCCGCAGGGCTGGGCCGGCCGCCTGGCCGCGGCGTCGGTTCCGTGCGGCCCGGTCAACACGCTCTCCGACGCCCTGGAGTTGGCGGCCCGGCTCGGACTCGCCCCAGTGACCTCCGTCGGCGAGGGCCGGATTCCCCAAATCACCAGCCCGCTGCGCCTCTCGGACACGCCCGTGACCCAACCCGCCGCGCCACCCCGCCTGGACGAACACGGCGCTCCGCTGCGAACCTGGCTGTCGGGACCGGACGACCATCCACTACCCCCGAGAATGTGACCTTCGTCACAACAGCACCCCGTCCGCAACCAAATCCGCCCGTAGGTGCTGTTTACCAGCACGGAACCACAACACCCTGGTATGGAGCAGCTCGTGACATCGCCGGACAACCCCGCGCCCGCTCGGTCCCGCACCCCGCACCAGCTGCTCCTGTCGGACGAGCAGCAGGCGCCGGGCACGCCGCGCCGCACCCGCCGGATGCGCCGCACGCTGACCGTGACCGCCCTGTTCGCGGCAGGTGCGCTGGCCCTGTCGGCCTGTGGCGGCAACGCCGAGGCCGGCGGCCATGACGACGGCAAGAACGGCCAGGCGGGCGCGGACGCCGCAGCCGCCAAGGACGCCTCGGACGCCAAGATCAAGGTGTCCTCGAAGGACGGCGCGACGGACGCCAGCATCAACGACACCGGTGTGAAGGTCACCGGCGGCAAGTTGACCGACGTGAAGCTCACCGTCGCCGACACCGGGGCCACCGTGGCCGGTGCCATATCGTCCGACGGCAAGTCCTGGAAGCCCGGCGTCCAGCTGGAGCGCGGCACCAAGTACAAGATCGTGGCGAACGCCAAGGACGCCAAGGGCCGTTCGGCCACCGAGAACGCGACCTTCACGACGGTCTCCTCGGCCAACAGCTTCATCGGCTCCTACACGCCCGACAACGGCAAGACCGTCGGCGTCGGCATGCCGGTGTCCTTCAACTTCGACAAGGTGATCACCAACAAGAAGGACGTCCAGTCCCACATCAAGGTGACCTCCAGCAGCGGCCAGCAGATCGTCGGCCACTGGTTCGGCGCCCAGCGCCTGGACTTCCGCCCGGAGGACTACTGGAAGGCCGGCTCCAAGGTCACCATGCGGATCGACCTGGACGGCGTGAAGGGCGGCGACGGCATCACCGGCGTGCAGTCCAAGACGGTCACCTTCACCATCGGGCGCTCGCAGGTCTCCACCGTCGACATGAACACCCAGATGATGACGGTCAAGCGGGACGGCAGGACCATCAAGTCCATCCCGATCTCCGGCGGCAGCCCCGACAACCCGACCTACAACGGCCAGATGGTCATCTCGGAGAAGTTCGTGCAGACCCGCATGGACGGCTCGACCGTCGGCTTCGGCGGTGAGTACGACATCAAGGACGTACCGCACGCCATGCGGCTGTCGTCGTCCGGCACGTTCATCCACGGCAACTACTGGGGCTCGCCGTCCATCTTCGGCAAGGCCGGCACCAGCCACGGCTGCGTCGGCCTGCAGGACAACAAGGGCGGCGGTGGCAACACCCCCGGCAAGTGGTTCTTCGACGAGTCGCTGGTCGGCGACGTGGTCGTCGTGAAGAACTCGCACGACGAGACCGTCAAGCCCGACAACGGCCTCAACGGCTGGAACCTGTCGTGGTCGGCGTGGCAGGCGGGCAGCGCGGCCTGACGAACGGCACTCGCGGCACGAAGCGCGAAGGCGGTGGCCGGCCCTGTGAGGGGGCCGGCCACCGCCTTCTCGTATGCGGGGCGCCGGGGCTCAGGCCGCGACCGCGACCTGGGAGCCGTCGGCGGCCGGGGTGCCGGCCGGGCCCTCGGCCGACGGCTTGCGCAGGCCCTTGAGGACGACGACCAGAGCCGTGCTGACGAGCGTGCCCGCGGCGACGGCGAGCAGGTACAGCAGCGGCCGGCCGATCAGCGGGACGACGAAGGCGCCGCCGTGCGGGGCCCGCAGAGTGCAGCCGAAGGCCATCGACAGGGCGCCGGTGACCGCGCCGCCGGCCATCGCGGAGGGGATCACCCGCAGCGGATCGGCGGCGGCGAAGGGGATCGCGCCCTCGGTGATGAAGGAGGCGCCGAGCACCCAGGCCGCCTTGCCGTTCTCCCGCTCGGCCCTGGTGAAGAGCCGGCCGCGCACGGTCGTGGCCAGCGCCATCGCCAGCGGCGGGACCATCCCGGCCGCCATCACCGCGGCCATCACCTTCAGGCTCCCCTCGTTGGGGTGGGCCAGGCCGCCGACCGCGAAGGCGTAGGCGACCTTGTTCAGCGGGCCGCCGAGGTCGAAGCACATCATCAGGCCGAGGAGCACCCCCAGCATGATCGCGTTGGCGCCGGAGAGACCGGACAGCCAGTCGGTCAGCCCCTTTTGCAGCGCGGCGATCGGCTTGCCGACCACGAGGAACATCAGGAAGCCGACGATCGCGGAGGAGAGCAGCGGTATGACGACGACCGGCATGATGCCGCGCAGGACGGGCGGCACCCCGACCCGCTGGATCGCCCGCACCACCCCGCCCGCGATCAGTCCGGCGATCAGGCCGCCGAGGAAGCCCGCTTCGACGGTCAGGGCGACCGCGCCGCCGACGAACCCCGGGACCAGGCCGGGCCGGTCGGCCATCCCGTACGCGATGAAACCGGCCAGGACCGGGACGAGGAAGCCGAAGGCGACGCCGCCGATCTGGAAGAGCAGGGCGGCCCAGCTGGCGGACTCGGTCCAGACGAAGTGGTCGGCGACGGACGGCGCCTTGTTGATCGTGTAGCCGCCGATGGCGAAACCGAGCGCGATGAGCAGACCGCCCGCGGCGACGAAGGGGACCATGTAGCTGACGCCGGTCATCAGCCACTTGCGCAGGCGGGTGGTGAAGCCGTCGGCGGCTCGGGCGTCCTTGTCCATGGGGGCCGCGGCCCGTGCGGGGGCGGTCACCTCGCCGCGTTCGGCCTTCTCGCGCACCTCGGCGATGAGTTCGGCGGGGCGGTTGATGCCCGCCTTCACCCCGACGTCGACGGTCGGCTTGCCAGCGAAGCGCTCCTTGTCCCGCACCTCGACGTCATGCGCGAAGATCACGCCGTCCGCGTCCGCGACCAGCTGCGCATCGAGCCGCTTGAACCCGGCCGAGCCCTGCGTCTCGACGAACACCTCGACGCCGGCGGCCGGTGCGGCCTTCTCCAGCGACTCGGCGGCCATGTAGGTGTGCGCGATGCCGGTGGGGCAGGAGGTGACGGCGACGATACGGAAGGGGGCGCGCGACGCCTCCTCGGCGGACCCGGCGGCCGGGGCGGGCTCCTCGGCGGCCGGGGCGGGCTCCTCGGCGGCCGGGGCGGGCTCCGCCGCCTCCGGCTCGTCGCCGCGGATCAGCGCCGCCGCACGGGCCGGTTCGGTGGCGGACCGCAGTGCGCCGGTGAAGTCCTCGTCCATCAGATGGCGGGCGAGGGTCGAGAGGATCGACAGATGGTCCGCGTCGCCGCCCGCCGGGGCCGCGATCAGGAAGATCAGGTCGGCCGGACCGTCCGGGGCACCGAAGTCGATACCGCCGGCGCTGCGCCCGAAGGCCAGCGTGGGTTCGGTGACATGCGCACTGCGGCAGTGCGGAATCCCGATCCCGCCGTCCAGGCCGGTCGGCATCTGGGCCTCCCGCGCGGCCACGTCCGCGAGGAAGCCCTCCAGGTCGGTGACGCGACCGGACGCGACCATCCGCTCGGCCAGCGACCGCGCCGCGGCGTCCTTGGTCTCGGCGGACAGGTCGAGGTCGACCAGTTCCGCGCTGATCAACTCACTCATCACGCGGCTCCCTTGCTCGCGATCGGTGACAAACCCGTGAGCCCCCGGCCGGACCGGCGGCCGTTCATGGCGCCGGCTCCGTGAGCTCCCGGTCCAGCGGCACCGCGTCCGTCACCCGCACCGCCGCGGGCTCCAGGTCCTTCGGCGCCGGCATCAGGCTGCCCGGCAGCTGAACCGCCGCCGCGCCATGGGCCACCGCGGCGGCCAGCGCGGCCACGCCCGTACCGCCCGCCGCGAGGAACCCGGCCAGCGAGGCGTCGCCGGCCCCGACGTTGCTGCGCACGGCGGCGACCGGGGCGCTGCCGAAGTGGACGCCGTCCCCGTCGACCAGGAGCTGGCCGTCCGCCCCCAGGGAGGCCAGTACGGCGCGGGCGCCACGGTCCCGCAGTTCCTCGGCGGCCTTGACCGCGTCGCCCAGGGTCGCGAGCGGGCGGCCGACGGCCTGCGCCAGCTCCTCGGCGTTGGGCTTGATGACGTCCGGGCGTGCGCGCAGCGCGGCGGTCAGCGACGGCCCCGAGGTGTCCAGCGCGATCCGGGTGCCGGCGCGATGGGCGCGGGCGACCAGTTCCGCGTACCACTCGGGCGCCAGACCGCGCGGCAGGCTGCCGCAGCAGGCGATCCAGTCGGCGCCCGCCCAGCGCTGGCCGACCTTCCGCAGCAGCGCCTCGGCCTCCTCGGCGGTCAGTTCGGGCCCGGCGGCATTGACCTTGGTGAGGGTGCCGTCGGGCTCGGCGACCGAGATGTTGGAGCGGGTCTGGCCGGCCACCGGCACCCCCGCCACCTCGATGCCCTCGGCGCCGAGCAGCCCGGCCAGCGCCGCGCCCGCGGGACCGCCCAGCGGCAGTACGGCCAGCGTGCGGTGCCCGCCGGCGGCGAGCGCCCGGGAGACGTTGACGCCCTTCCCGCCGGGGTCGATGCGGTCGGTGGTGGCCCGGAGCACGGCCCCGCGGTCCAGCGCCGGGACCTCGTACGTACGGTCCAGGCTCGGGTTGGGGGTGACGGTGAGGATCATGCGCGTACTACTTCCGTGCCCGCGCGCTCGATGGCGAGGGCGTCGTCGGGGCCGAGCCCGGTGTCGGTGATGAGCAGGTCCACGTCCGACAGCTCGCCGAAGCGGGCGAACTGCCGCTGCCCGAACTTGGCGGAGTCGGCGAGCAGGACGACCCGGCGGGCGGCGCCGATCAGCGCCCGTTTGACGGCCGCCTCCGCGAGGTCCGGAGTGGTCAGGCCGCCGTCGAGGGAGAAGCCGTTGGTGGCCAGGAACAGCACATCGGCGTTGATCTCGCGGTAGGCGCGCAGCGCCCAGTCGTCGACCGCGGCGCGCGTACGGTGCCGGATCCGGCCGCCGACGAGGTGGAGGGTGAGCCCGGGGTGATCGGCGAGCCGGGCGGCAACCGGCAGGCCGTGGGTGACGACGGTCAGCTCGGCCTCCAGCGGGATCTGGGCGGCGAGCCGGGCGGCGGTCGTGCCGGCGTCCAGGATCACGCTTCCGGTGCCGCTCGCGCCTCCGGGCAGCTCGGCCAGCGCGGCCCGCGCGATGCGCTGCTTCTCGTCGGCGGCGACCGCGTCCCGCTCGGCGAGGTCCGGCTCGAAGTCCAGCCGGCCGGCCGGGATGGCGCCGCCGTGCACCCTGCGCACCAGACCGGCCCGGTCCAGCGCCTTCAGATCGCGCCGTACGGTCTCGGCGGTGACCTGGAACTGCTCGGCGAGGGAGAGCACATCGACCCGTCCGCCCTCACGGGCGAGCCGCAGAATCTCCTGCTGGCGCTCCGGTGCATACATCAGCGTGTGTGTCCGTTTCCATGCCCGAACCTGTGGTTTTGCCGCGACTCTACGCCGGGATCTCCAAGAAGTAAATGGATTCGGACTTGACGTGGACTCAAACGGACACCGCAGGGGCATGGAGCGAGCTACGGGCGGCGGGTGGGGCGGGCGTCAGGCCGCCGGACACCGGGCCGGGCGCGCCCCCGGGCACAAGAGAGCCCCGACGCCAGACCACCTGGCATCGGGGCTCGTCCTGATCGGAAGGGGGTCCTACGCGTCCTCCGCCGGGAGTACGCGTCCTCCGCGGGAGAGTCCTACGCGGCCGCGTCGAATCCCGTGTCGCGCGCCATCCGCTTCAGCTCCAGCAGCGCATGCTTCTCGATCTGCCGGATCCGCTCGCGGGTCAGACCGTGCTGCTTGCCGACCTCGGTCAGCGTGCGCTCGCGGCCGTCCTCGATGCCGTAGCGCGCCTTGATGATCGAGGCGGTGCGGTGGTCGAGGCGGTCGATCAGATCCTCCAGCTCCTCGCTGCGCAGCAGCGTCAGCACCGACTGCTCGGGCGAGGCGGCGGAGGTGTCCTCCAGCAGATCGCCGAACTGGGTGTCGCCGTCGTCGTCCACCGACATGTTGAGGCTGACCGGATCGCGCGCCCAGTCCAGCACGTCGGTGACGCGGGCGGGCGTGGAGCCCAGCTCGCCGGCGACCTCCGCCGGCTCCGGGTCGCGGCCGTTCTCGCGGTTGAACTCGCGCTGCACCCGGCGGATCCTGCCCAGCTCCTCGACGAGGTGCACGGGCAGCCGGATCGTGCGCGACTGGTCGGCGATGGAGCGGGTGATGGCCTGGCGGATCCACCACGTCGCGTACGTGGAGAACTTGAAGCCCTTGGCGTAGTCGAACTTCTCCACGGCACGTACCAGGCCGGCGTTGCCCTCCTGGATCAGATCCAGCAGCGGCAGCCCCGCACGCGGGTATCGTCGCGCCACGGCGACGACCAGCCGGAGGTTGGAGCGGATGAAGACGTCCTTGGCCTTGGCCCCCTCTTCGGCCAGCGCCTCAAGCTCCTCGCGGCCGGCACCCGCTGCATTGCCGTCGGTGATCTCGCCGTCCAGGATCTGCTGGGCGTAGACGCCCGCCTCGATGGTCTGGGACAGCTCGACCTCCTTGGCGGCGTCGAGCAGGGGTGTACGCGCGATCTCGTCGAGGTACATGCCGACCAGGTCGCGGTCGGCGATCTCCCCGCCTACGGCGCGAACACTGTGGGCCCCGTCAGAATCGCTGCTGCTTTCCTGACGACGGGCGACGGCACGGGTTGCCATGCGTGTGCTCCCTTTGCGATGTTGGGGTATCCCCTGCCCGAGCGAAGCCGAGAGCTTGGGGAAGGTCGCGGGACGATAGGGCGGGCCGATTGGCGCTGCACCCACTGCGATGCTTGCCGGGTGGCCCGTCCGAAGGAAACAACGGCTGGAATCCGGACAGAATTCCCACGCCGCGCTTCTATTTTTCTGATCATGCAGTACCCTGCGCCCCGCACAGGGGGGTCCTACGCTGCACCAACAGAGGGAAGTGCAGGTCAGAGCGGACGCGGAAGCGGATCCCCCACCCCTTGTGGATCTTTATCGGGGCCACATTCGTGAGAGGTGCATCACGTTCGGCGTAGCGTCCTTCACTCCCTACCGGCGCCGTTCGTGCATCGCTCTTCCACCCTTCAAGACGAGCCGCACCGCGTTCTGGTTGCCCAGCAGGCGAGGGACGGCGCGCCGCCCGCCGATCCGGGCCGGCCCAGCGAGCTGATCCAGTTGACGGAAGCGACCCCCGGGTGTCGCCTGGACAGAAGGCACGGGAGCAGCAGGACACCGGGCGCAGGGGCGATCGAGAGGAGCCCGCCATGGACCAGCACGCTCAGCGGCACGGCGCGAGGGCCGCCCGCTCACACGGCAGCGTCGAGCTCGAACACGGCGCGACGGCCGGCACCGGCGGCCGGACCCCGCAGCAGCCCTCACGGCTGGCGGCCATGGCCGAGCGCGTTCCGGCGACCGTTTCGCTGCCGATCATCGCGGCGCTCGCCTTCGGCTGCTTCACGATCTTCCGCACCCACACCGCCGGCACCAAGGGCGGCCCCGCGCTGCTGTACGGGGTGGCCGCGGCAATCGTCACCGGCGCGCTGGGACTCCTCCTGGTCCACTACCAGTCGTCCCTGCTCACCGAGACCCGGGCGCTCGGCTACGGCGCGCTCTTCGGCGCGGCGGTGGGCTGGAACTACAGCCTCGGCGGGGAGACGATCCTCAAGTCGTGCGCCTTCGGGCTCGTCATGGGCCTGATCATGTTCGTCGTCTCGCTCTATGTCTTCCGCACCCACCGCACCCGCGAGCCGCACGGCCGGCATCGCTCCACCGCGTTCGGCTGACGCGCCGACGGGAGACGGGTAGGCGGCGGTCCCCCCTGACAACAGGTCAGGGGGGACCGCCGCCCCGACCCGGCCGCCGGCGCGCAGCGCTCGTCGCATGGGCGACATATCGACTCCGCGGCGTCACACTGGGCGGTATCGGCACACCGGAAACATTCAGCCACCGCACTCCGCAGTACTTGAACGTTCAAGCGTAGGAATCCAGCCTAACCCGACGTTGTTAAAACTTAAAGAACTCTCTGAGCGGTGAGAGAGTGGATGCTATGAGCACCGAACCCGCAGCCGAGCCGCGCTGGCTCACCGACGAGGAGCAATACGCCTGGCAGTGCTACCTCCACGCCACGACGCTCCTTGAGGACCACCTCGATCGTCAGCTGCAGCGCGACGCCGGGATGCCGCATGTCTACTACGGCCTGCTCGTCCAGCTGTCCCGGGCCCCGCGGCGCCGGCTGCGGATGACCGAGCTGGCCCAGAACGCCAAGATCACCCGCTCCCGGCTCTCCCACGCGGTCGCCCGCCTGGAGAAGAACGGCTGGGTGCGCCGCGAGAACTGCCCCTCCGACAAGCGGGGGCAGAACGCCTACCTCACGGACGAGGGGATGCGGGTGCTGGAGAAGGCCGCCCCCGGCCATGTCGCCGCCGTCCGATCCGCGATCTTCGACCGGCTCTCCCCGGAGCAGGTCCGCCAACTCGCCGAGATATGCCAGGTGATGACCGAGGGACTGCAGCCGCAAGGCGCCGACCTCCCCTGGCTCCGCTGACGTATCAGGGGAACCGGAAGAGGCCGGCGCCTGCGGGTCGGCCCAGTGCGCCGCTGTCCGGGTCGGCTCAGCGCGCCGGGCTCAGTGCGCCAGCACCGGAACCGGCACCTCGTCCTCGGCCGCGGCCCTGCCCGCACCGTCCTCGGACGAGGCCACCGGCGAACCGGCGCCCGGCCGCCCGGTGTTGATGAAGGTGAAGGCGATCACCCCGGCCAGGAGCAGGATGCCCACCGCCCACCAGATGGCGCTGGTGTAGCCGTGCACCATCGACTGGAGCTTGAGCAGGTCGGCCGAGCGCGCACCGGCCGCGTGCGAGGTGGCGTACGCGCTGGTGGCGCTGGCGGCGATGGTGTTCAGCAGCGCCGTACCGATCGCGCCGCCCACCTGCTGCGAGGTGTTGACCATCGCCGAGGCGACACCGGCGTCGCGCGCCTGGACCCCGTGCGTGGCCAGGGACATCGCCGGCATGAACGCCGTACCCATGCCGAGGCCCATCAGCAGGAAGCCGGGCAGGATCAGCGCCGGGTAGGACGTGTCCAGGTCGATCTGGGTCAGCACCAGCATGCCGGCCGCGGCCACGGTGAATCCGGGCGCCATCAGCAGCCGCGGACGGACCCGGTTCATCAGCCGGGCGCCGATCTGCGTCGAGCCGGTGATCATGCCGACGATCATCGGGAGGAAGGCCAGGCCGGTCACGACCGGCGTGTACCCCTTCACGATCTGCAGGTAGTAGGTCAGGAAGAGGAAGAGGCCGAACATGCCGATCACGGCGAGGCCCAGCGAGGCGTAGACCCCGGCGCGGTTGCGCTCGGCGACCACCCGCAGCGGCAGCAGCGGGGCCTTCACCCTGGACTCGACCAGCACGAACGCCAGCAGCAGCACGGCGGCCGCGGCGAACAGGCCCAGGGTCGGGGTCGCCAGCCAGCCGTCGGACTCGGCGCGGGTGAACCCGTAGACCAGCGAGACCAGGCCCAGCGTGGCCAGGATGACGCCGGGGACGTCCAGCCGGGAGGGGTTGCGGCCGTCCGCGGGCTCACGGATGACCAGGAAGGCGCCGGTCGCGGCGACCACGGCGAAGGGGATGTTGACGAAGAAGGTCCAGCGCCAGTTCATGTACTCGGTCAGCACACCGCCGAGGATCAGGCCCACGGCGCCGCCGCCACCGGCGATCGCGCCGAAGATGCCGAACGCCTTGGCGCGCTCCTTGGCCTCGGTGAACGTCACCGCGAGCAGGGACAGCGCGGCCGGTGCCAGCAGCGCACCGAAGACACCCTGCAGCGCGCGGGCGCCCAGCAGCATCCCCTGGTCGGCCGCGGCCCCGCCGAGCGCGGAGGCGGCCGCGAATCCGATCAGCCCGATGATGAAGGTCCGCTTGCGTCCCCACAGGTCGGCGACGCGGCCGCCGAAGAGCAGCAGACCGCCGAAGGCCAGCGCGTAGGCGGTGATCACCCACTGCCGGTTGGCGTCGGTGATACCGAGGTCCTCCTGGGCGGAGGGCAGCGCGATGTTCACGATGGTCGCGTCGAGGACGACCATCAGCTGGGCGAGAGCGATGAATATCAGCGCTTTCCAGCGCCGGGGATCGACGGACGGGACGGTTTCAGGCATGGCGGGATCCACCTAGTGGTGCGGTGAGCGGACGGGGCGTGAGCGAACAGGAGCGAAGGAGGGAAGGGACGAACGCGCGAGACGCTCGGGCCCCGTAAGAACGACAAGTCGGGACGGGTGAGACGAGTGTGAGGTATGGCGTGTGTGGGGGGGTGGCGTGTGCGGGGCGTGTCAGACCTGGGCCGGCGGCCGGTCCGGTTACCCGCGGCGCCTGAGGTCTTCGAAGGTGGCGGCGGACCCGGGCAGTTCGGAGCGGGCGGGCGCCTGCAGGCCGTCCAGGAACAGCTGCAGATGCCGGTGCACGAACCTGTCGAAGTCCATACAGCCACTGCCCGGCAACGGCCGGGTGAGCTGGGTGAGCGCGACCATCAGGTCACCGACGGCGATGTCGGAACGCAGCCGGCCGCTGTCGCGCGCGGCGCCCATGACGGCCTCGATGGCCGCCTCCAGGCGTTCGCGCGCCGCGAGCAGATCGGGGTGGTCACGATCGATGCTGTCGGAGAGCATCGGGCACAGGGCCCCGATCCGCTCCTCCACCGCGTCGTGGACGAAGCGCCTCAGCGCTTGGAAGGCATCGGGCTCCTCGGCAAGGGCACTCTCCGCGCGGTCGGCCGTACGGGACATGACGGAGAGCGTGACGTGGTGGATCAACTCCAGTCGATCCGTGAAGTGACGGTAGAGCGTCGCATTGCCGACACCCGCGCGTCGAGCGATTTCATCGAGCGGGACCTCGGCCCCGAACTCCATCACCATCTCGCGAGCGGCCGCGATGATCCGCTCCCGGTTTCGCAGGGCATCGGCCCGCAGGCGGGGCGAGGGCCCCTGCTTCCCGGTCTGCGCGCAGTGTGCGACGGCGGTCATGCGGCTCACTCCTTTCGGTGGTCGGGGTCCGGACTCCGGTGGGCGAAGCGGGGAGCGGCTCCCCGTTTCGGTCGGACGCCTGGTTAAACGGGGAGAGCGTCCCCGGATATTTCACGCCCCGATGTGACCTGCCGCACAGCCCCCCGGGTCTACCGTCTCCGGAGGGCGCGGTGACTCCAGTTGACGCAACTGCGCGCGCGGGGGATCGCCCGGCGATCCAAGGTGATCGTTATGAGGCGCAAGATATCCGCGGTGCTCGCCGCCGGCGCGGCCTCCGCGACCGCGGCCGTCACGCTGGGCTCGCCCCCCAGCGCCGTGGCCATACCTCCGGGGCCGGGCGTCCCCCCGAGCGGTCCCTGCGCGCTGCGCGGCATCGCCGACGACGTCGCCGAATCCGCCGACACCCCCGCCGGCTTCGCCCGCTCGTCCGGCGTCGTACGGGCACTGACCCTGTTCATCGACTTCCCCGACGCCCACGCCCCGATATCGCCGCACGCCCGCTTCGCCGAGTTCTTCCCGGCCGCGACGGACTACTTCCGGACCAGCTCGTACGGCCGGCTGAGCTATCTGCCCATCCCCCTCTTCCGCTGGATCCGGATGTCGCGGCCGGTCGCGGCGTACGGCATCCAGCGCGGCGCCAGCTTCGACCCGGCCTCGGACGGCGGCTATCACGCCCTGGCCCAGGAGGTGGTCCGCGCCGTCGACCGGATCGTCGACTTCCACGACTACGACATCGTCAACATCCTCGCCACGCCCAACGCGGGCCCGCCCGCGACCCGTACGGTCCTCTCGGTCACCTTCAGCGGCGGCGACATGGGGATGCGGACGGCCGACGGGGTGCCGTTCCGGAACGTGTCGTTCATCTGGAGCCGGCAGATCGGGGCGAGCGCCTATCGCGTCCTCAACCACGAGAACGCGCACAGCTTCGGCCTGCCGGACCTCTACTACGACGACGCGCGCCGCGCCCCGCCCCCCGCGGGCCACTGGGACCCGATGGACGAGGACTGGGGGCCGAGCAACGACTTCGCCGGCTGGCACAAGTGGAAGCTGGGCTGGCTCTCCGCCGACCAGGTGCACTGCGCACCGCCCCGCGGGACGCCCGCCGAGCACACCCTCACGCCGGTCTCCGTCCCCGGCGGCACCAAGATCGTCGTCATCCCGACCTCGCCGCACACCGCGCTGGTCGTCGAGGCCCGCGCCCGCGGGCTGCTCGAACCCGCGGTCTGCCGGCCCGGCGTCCTGGTCTACCGCGTCGCCACCGACGTCCCCTCGGGCCGCGGCCCGCTCCGCGTCGTGGACGCCACCCCGCGCAGCGGCGGCTGCTACCGGACGGACAAGTACGTCGACTCCGAACTCAGCGACGCCGCCTTCCGCCCCGGCAGCACCTACACCGACCACGCCAGCGGCACCTCGGTCACCGTCCTCACCGAAAACCCCGACGGCACCTACCGCGTACGCGTGACCCCGGCCCGCGCCTGACACCTGGCGCCCCCTCCACGACCACCACCGCCGGGACCGCCGGGCCCGCCGCCCCTCGGGGAGCCCCCTCCCCCTACTCCCCGCCCTCCTCCCGCCAGTGCCGCCGGCCGATGCTGATCAGCCGCAGCTGCCGACGGGCCGTGCGCACCACCCGTTCGGCCGCGCCCTCGGTCCCGTCCTCCTCGGCGTCGAGCAGCGCCGCGGCCGTGGTCACCAGCCGGTCCACATACAGCTCGGCCAGCATCCGCACCTCGTCGTCGCGCCAGCCCTCCGACACCGGCTGGGACTTCAGGGCCGCGGCGACCTCCTGCGCGAACCGGTCCAACTCGCCCGCGATGGCCTGCCGCACGGCCCGTACGCCCCCGTGCCGCTCCCGCGCCACGAACCGGATGTGCAGCGGGTATCGGCGCACATGCTGCTCGACGACCGCGACCGTGCGGTCGATCCGCTCCTCGGCCCCGTCCTGCTCGGCGAGGATCGCCCGCACCATCGCGTGCAGACTGCCCAGCGCCTCCTCGACCAGCGCGACGCCCAGTTCGCCCAGGTCCCGGAAGTGCCGGTAGAACGCGGTCGGCGCGATGCCCACCACCCGCGTCACCTCGCGCAGCCCCAGGCTGCTCAGGCTCTGCTCCTCCAGCAGGCCGAGCGCCGCATCGAGCAGCGCCTGGCGGGTCTTCTGTTTCTGGGCCTGCCGGACTCCAAGGGTGTGACTCATGTCATCCAGTAAACAACCGTTCTCCGAACTTCTCCACTCGTGGGAAGTCGTATGCTGGAGTCACTGAGTGAACAACTGTCCTCCGAATCGGAAAGGCGGATCATGCTCTTCCTCGTCGCTGCCCTCCTCCTGATGGGGATCGCGCTGGGCACCGCGGCACACCTCCCCCTCCCCGTCACCCTCGTCGCGGCCGCCGTCATCGCCGGCTGGCTGCTCGTCTTCTCCGTGCGCGAGCGCCGCCACCGGGCCGAGGTGACCGCACGATGACCGCGCTCACCCAAGCCACCTCGACCGCCGCGGCCAAGTCCGCCCGCCGGTCGGAGCGTTCGCCCGCGCACGCCGACGGCATGGCCGTGGCCTCCTTCGTCCTCGGGCTGCTCGGCACCCTGGTCCTCAACCTCGTCCTCGGCCCCTGCGCCCTGATCCTCGGCGGCCTGGCCCTGGCCCGCGGCACCACCCGCCGCGGCCGCGCCCTCCTGGGCCTCGCCCTCGGCGCCGCCGACCTGCTCCTGCTCGCCCTCCTCGTCACCCTCGACGGCACGGTCAGCTGGCACATCGGCGGCTGACGACCGCGCGTTCGGCCGAGCGCACCCACGGCCCCAAGGACGGCACCTCCGTGCCCCTGTTGGTCCGGCCTGGGTGGCCCTGGCCGTCCCAGGGACGGGCAGGGCCTGGAAGGGGTCCGCGCCCGTCGGCAGAGTGGTGGTCATGAACGAGAGCACCACTGCCCCCGCCGGACACGCCGGCCGCGTCATCCTGATCACCGGCGGTACGAGCGGCATGGGCTTCGCCACAGCCCGACAGCTGCTCGCGGACGGCGCCCACGTCGTCATCACCGGCCGCGACGAGGCCCGGCTGCAGCGGGCCGCCGAGCGCCTGGCGGACGTCTCGGACTCCGGCGAGCGGCTGCTCACGGTGCGGTCCGACGCCGCCAGTCTCACCGACACCGACTCCCTGATGGCGAAGGTCAAGGAGCGCTACGGCCGCCTCGACGGCCTGTTCGCCAACGCCGGCGTCGGCGTCTTCAGGTCTGTGGAGGAGACCACCGAGAAGGACTTCGACCAGCTCGTCGACGTCAACTTCAAGGGCGTGTTCTTCACGGTCCAAAAGGCCCTGCCCCTGCTGGAGTCCGGCGCGGGCAGCTCCGTGGTGATCAGCGCCTCCTGGACCCTGCACCGCGGCGTCGGCGCCGTCGTCTACGCCGCGACCAAGGCGGCCGTGCACAACTTCGCCCGCTCCCTGGGCGCCAACCTCGCCGGGAAGAACATCCGCGTCAACTCGGTCAGCCCCGGCTACATCCACACCGAGATGTACGACGAGGTCATCACCGATGACGCAGGCCGTGAGGCCACCCGGGTGGGGCCGCCGCTCCAGCGCGTCGGGCAGTCCGAGGACGTGGCCGAGGCAGTCGTGTTCCTGCTCTCCGAGCGTGCGTCGTACATCACCGGGCAGGACATCGCCGTCGACGGCGGCCTGGTGATGAAGGTCCCCTCCTGACGTTCCCGCGCCCCCGTCCGGAACGCCAGGAGGTTCGGCGTTGGAGCCTGGCCCTCACAGGGCCAGGCTCCAACGCCGTTGCCTCGATGAGAATCGAGGGTATGAACGCATCGGTTGATCTGCGAGATTTCCTTCGTGCCCGGCGTGCCCGGTTGCAGCCCCAGGACGTCGGGCTGCTGGCGCCGGGCGGCTTACGCCGTGTCGCCGGCCTCCGTCGTGAGGAGGTCGCGGAGCTCTCGGGCATCAGCATCGACTACTACACGCGCATGGAGCAGGGCCGGGTGCGCAACGCGTCGCCCGAGGTGCTCAACTCCCTGGCCCGAGCACTGCGGCTGGACGAGGAGGAGACCCGCCATCTCCACCGCATCGCCCGGCCCCGGACCGCCCGGTCCCGGGCGACGGGCCGCACCGCGCGGCCACAGGCGGTCCGGCCGATGCTGGCGACCTTGCTCGATTCCCTGGAGGGGCAGCCCTCGCTCATCATGGGGCGGCGCATGGACATCCTGGCCTGGAACCGCGCCGCCGCCGCGCTGCTGGGCGACTTCGGGGCCATGGACCCCGCAGCCCGCAACCTGGCCAGGATCACCTTCCTCGGCGAGTGCTCCCGTACCCTCTACGCGGACTGGTGCGAATGCGCGCGCGAGAACGTCGCCTACCTGCGCATGGAGGCCGGCCGCTACCCCGACGAGCCGGAGCTGGCATCGCTGATCGGCGAACTCGCCGTGAAGAGCGAGGAGTTCCGCCGCTGGTGGGCGGAGCACCCGGTGAGGGACAAGACCTCCGGGACCAAGCGCTTCCACCACCCTGTCGTGGGCTCCTTGGAGCTGGCCTACGACACGCTGCGGCCGGCCGACGACCCCGACCAGGCCCTTATCACGTATGCCCCCTCGGCCGGCAGCCCTTCCGAGGACGCCCTGCGGCTCCTGCTGTCCTGGACAGCCCGGCCGACCAAGCGGACGGGGGCCCCGAGTGGTCCGGGCACACCGGGCCCGCGGCGGTAGGCCCGAGCTTCAGTGACCCGGACGGTGCGCACGGAGGACGTCCGCCGCGCGCACCACACCGACTCCCAGGTCCTCGTACTCCTTCAGGGCGAGTTCATGGTTGTGCGTCGAGAAGGCCGTCATGGCGTCCTCCACGACCGTGGTCGGGTAGCCGAGCCGCACGGCCGTGCGCACCGTCTCCAGCACCCCGAACTCCGTGGTGATGCCCGCCGCCACCAGCGAGGTGGTGCCCAACCGGCTGAGCTGCGCCGCAAGTTCCGTGCCCTGGAAGGCATCGATGCCGTACTTCGTCACCACCACGTTGCCCGATGTGGCGCCGACCCCCTCGGGGAAGTGGTTCATGGGGGCGTCGGGGCCGCCGTCGCTGCGGTCGATGCGCGCGTACCGTACGAGTACCACCGGCAGGCCGGCCGAGTCGAAGAGCTCCTTGAGCCTCGCCGCCGACGCCACGACCTGGGGCCCGCTGTACGGGGCGGCGGGCCGGTCGACGATCCATCTCTGGATGTCCACCAGCATCAAGGTCGTGCCGTGCGCGAGGAAGGAAGTGGTGGGGAGATCCATGGTCACACAGCCTCCACGATCAGGGCGCTCCACGTAAACCCGCCCCCGCCGCTCAGGATCACGGCGAGGTGTCCCGGTTCCAGCAGGCGGCGGGATTGCAGCTCGGCGAGCCCGGCGGCCGCGTCCCCCGCGCCCAAGTGCCCGGTCGACGCACCGAGGTTGAGGATCTCGGCGCCGTCGAAGCCCATGGCGGAGATCGACGGCAGATAGGCGGCGTCCAGAACGGTGGTGCCCAGCCGGGGCAGCAGCACGTGGCTGATCCTCGGGTCGTCCGGAGCCAGCCCGACCTCGGCGAGCGCCCCTCCGATCACGTCCCGCACCCCAGCGCCGGCGACGGTATCGAACCGGTCGCGGCCCCGCGCGCGCAGATACTCCCGCTTCGTCCGGCGGATGTCGATGGTCTCACCGTGGGCGCGGGGAGCCGTGGAGAACGGGCTGTCACCACGGTGCATGCCCTCCAGTTCCGACGCGGCCACGGTGTGCAGAGCCATGAGACGGTAGGGGCCCGAGTGGCGGTCGAGGACCACCGCCGTACCGCCGTCGCCGTACGCGACGCCGTAGTCGCCGCTCCAACGGTCGAAGCCCGGTGCGGGGAAGCGGTCGCCGGTGGTGACCAGGGCGCGATCGGACGCCGGGTCCGCGACCAGCCGTATGGCCGCGGTCTCGATGGCGACCGCGCCTCCGTTGCACATCTGCTGGATTCCCAGCGGCAGCGCGTTGACCGCACCCACCTCCTGCGCCACGTAGTGCGCGGGCGACCAGAAATCGTGCCCCTGGTGGTAGAGCCAGGCATGCGCCACCAGGGCCAGGCTCTCCGAAGGGCAGCCGGCTTCCGCAAGCGCCTTGCCCGCCGCGCGCACCGCCATCTCAGGGCCGGACAGGGAACGGCTGACGGGCAGCTCGATGTATCCGTCGGCCGCGCCCCGCGCGGCGTCGGCGCGGCCCGCGGACGCGGCTTCCCCAAGAGTCTCTGTCTCAGCCGGCAGCCAGCTGGTCGCCGCGGCCAGATACACGGGGTCGTCGAAGCGCATGACGCTGTCCTTGTCGTCTCGGATGTGCCGTGGGGAGGGGGCGGGCCGGGTCAGGGGTTCCCGAGGGCCCTGTCGAGCAACTGGCCGATGCGCCCGAACTGTCGGGGTGGCAGGTGGAACTGGACATGTTGATCGGGACGCACCAGCGCGACCCGGGGGGCGGTGCGCTGCGCGGGGCCGGCGCCCGGATCGGTCCTCAGGGATTCGAGTCCGCCGTGCAGGATGCCCGCGCTGTCCAACACCCTCACCTCGGCCCGCTCCCCGTGGCGGCCTACGGCATCGGCGACCGTCTGCAGTTCGGCCGCGGACGGCCCGCCGTGGGTGGCGTCGACGAGCGCGGTGTACCGCAGGTCGGTGAGGGCCTCGCGCAGCGGGCGTCGGCGGCAGGCACGCGCGTCCCAGACGAGACGGTCCGGTACCAGCGCACCGGTGACGTACTGCTTCTCCCATTGCCGCCAGCTACGGCCGCGGGTTTCCTTGCCGTCGCCGTAGACCGTACGCAGCCCGGCCAGCCAGGGAGTGTAGTCCAGGCCGAACAGCCGCATCCTGGAGGCCAGTTTGACGGCGCTGTCGCGCAGGAGGACGTGGCGGCGGTCGCGCAGCATCCAGGCGCGGGTCTGCACGTCGGCCTGGCGGACCACGGCGCGTGCCACCTGGGTGCGCTCGGCGCCGTAGGTGTCGAGCAATGCGTCTCCGGCCTCGCCGTGCCATGCGGCGGCGAGCTTCCAGGCGAGGTTCTGTGCGTCGGTGATGCCGGTGTTGAGACCTTGTCCGCCCGCGGGGCTGTGGATGTGCGCGGCGTCGCCCAGGAGGAAGACGCGTCCGGACCGGTACTTGTCGGTGTGCCGGGCGTGTACGGCGAAGGTACTGGTCCAGTCGGGGTCGCGCAGCCTGAGACCTCCGGGGCCGCGCTCGTCGACGAGGCTCTGCATCAGTTCGAGGGTGGCGTCTTCGGGCTTGAGGCCGGGTGGGCCGGAGGTGAAGACACGGGAGCGCCCGGAGGGGAGCCCGAGGATGACAAGGACGCCCTTGGCGGAGCAGAAGTAGTGCGCGACGTCGAGTTCCAGCGGGCCGTCGACGTAGGCGTCCACGAGCATGAAGGTGTGGGGGTAGGTGTGCCCCTGGAAGTCGAGTCCGAGAAGTTCCCGGACGGTGCTGGCGGCGCCGTCGCAGCCGAGGACGTAGGCGAACTCTTCCCGCCGCTCGGCTCCGTCGGCGCCGCGGAGCACGGCGGCGGTGTGGTCGGCGCGCTGCTCCAGGGCGACAAGGGACGTCTCGCGCTCGATGCGGCCGTCGAGTGCGTGCAAGGCCCCCGTGAGAAGGTCCTCGATCTCGGGCTGGGGCAGGATGACCGGTTGGGTGCGCCCGCCAAGTGGCAGCTCGGCGATGCTGCGGCCCTCGGAGTAGTAGCGGAAGGCCGGGACGGGGAGACCGCGGAGCGCCAGCTCCGAGGGGTCGACGAGGCGGCGCAGCACTTCCAAGGTGCGCGGCCACACGAGCAGCGCCTTGGACAGATCGGATGCCTTGGGGAGCCGGTCGATGAGGCGGATATCCACCCCACGGCGCGTCAGTTCGGTGGCGGCGGTGAGCCCGACGGGTCCCGCGCCGACGATCAGCACCGGCCTGCTGGTGCGGCGAGCGGACGGTTCCGAAGGAGAGGGCGTGCGGTTCACTTGGTTCCTCTGGTCGCTTCACGGTCGTGCGAGGCCCAGCGCAGCAGGGCACTGCCGATGGCCATGCCTCCGCCGAAGGCGGACAGCAGGACCAGATCTCCGTCCTTGAGCGCCTGGGAGCGGCGGGCGGCGTCCAGGGTGATGGGGACGGAGGCCGCGCCGGTGTTGCCGTACTTCTCGACGGTCAGGTGCGTGCGGGCGGCGGTGAGTCCGATGCTGGGCAGGAGGTCGTCGAGCATCCGGCCGTTCGCCTGGTGCGGCACGAAATGGTCCACCGCTTCGGGCGCCAGCCCGGCATCGGCGAGGACCTGCTTGACGGATCGCGGCAGATGCTCGGTGACGAAGTCACGGACGGCCCGGCCCTCCATCGCGAAGAACTGGTCGCCGCTGTCGAGGGTTTGCGCGGAAACCGGCAGACGGCTGCCGCCGGCCGGCACGCGGATGGTGCGGTGCAGCTCCCCGAAGGTCTCCAGGCAGACGGGGCCGAGGCCGTACCCCTCGGCGACGGGGCCGAGCACGACGGCGCCGGCGCCGTCCCCGAAGAGGATGGCGGTGCGGCGATCGGTGGGATCGATGATGCGGGAATAGATGTCGGCACCGATGACCAGGCCGTAGCCCTTGCCCGACAGGATTGCGTGGGTGGTGTGCAGCGCGAACAGGAAGCCGCTGCATACGGCGTTGACGTCGAAGGCAGAGGAGCCGTGTGCACCGATGCGGTGCTGGACGATCGCGGCGGTGGCGGGCTGCGGGTGGTCGGGGCTGGAGGTGGCGACGACGATGTAGTCGAGCTGGCCGGGGCGGATCCCGGCATCGGCCAGCGCTGCGCGGGCGGCGTGCGCGGCCAGGTCGGAGGTGGCTTCGTCGCCGGCGGCGTAACGACGGCTGCGAATGCCCGTCTTGCGCACGATCCATTCGTCCGTCACCCCGGCGTGGGCTCCGACCTGCTCGTTGCTGACGACGCGGGCCGGCAGATAGGAGCCGGTTCCTAACACTCCGATGGAATCGGAACTACCGATTCCAGTACTGGTGTTGGCGATGTGCATGTCGCGGCTGTCCGTTCTGTCAGGTGTCCGGTGCGCCGATGCGCGCTATCGCACCTCATCGAGGGGGCCGGCGCATGTGTAGTCCAGTGCCTGGGGCGGCTCAGGCTCTTCGAAGGGGCCGGCCAGCGTGTACCAGAGTCCGGTGCCCCTCCGGTCCGGTCCGGCCTCGACGGCTTTCGTTGACAGTTGGCAGCATCGTTCAGACATCGGGCTCCCCCCTATGGCAGTTCCCGGTCGCGCGCGCCTGCGAGGGCGCGGGGCAACGGGGACACACAGGTCCTCTGAGCGGGATCGCTCTATCTACGAGGTCATCACAGTATCAGAGGCCGTAGATACAAGATCAGGGATTAGATGTACCGTGAATCGTAGATGCCAAAACTTTCGAGAGGGTTAAAGATGCAGGTCAGGCGCATGCCCCGATACCGTCCGGGCGATGTGTATCAACCCACGAAGTTGATCAGCGTAAAGATTCTGACAGTGGGATTGACCTGTTCTTGCCAGGTCGGCAACCCTCGATACCCGAACCGGGTCCACCCGCCCATCACAAAGGGGCTGTGCGGGACGGTGACGTCGTCCCGCACAGCCCCTGCCGTGCACCCCGGTGTTGCCGGCTCGTCGACCGGCCTCTGAAGACCTGACTCGCCCCAGCGCATCACTCTGCCTGGAGTGCGCCGATCGCCCGCTCCAAGTACTCGTGGAGCTGGTCCAACTCCTCGTTCGTGAACACGCTGTTGATGCGCTCCTCGACCGAACACGCAAGCTTGTCGGCCTTCTTCAGCAACGCCCGACCCGAACGGGTCAGAGCCGACACGAGAACCTTCTGGTGCACCTGCGACACCGTCCGGCTGATCAACCCCTTGGACTCAAGGTTGTTCAGGACCGTGGTCATCGTCTGGGGAGTGACCATGCACTCCCGCGCCAACTGGGCTCCGGAGAGCCCTGAGTTACGTTGCAGCACGAGCAGGGTGACATATTGCGGAACGGTCAGGCCCACCGTGCGCAGCGCACGGCTCTTCTCGGCGATCAGGACCTGTTCGGCTCGCTTGATCACATGCCCCGTACGACCGCTGAAGTGCTCCGAGTGCCGGGTGTTCTCGATGACCACCGCTTACCTTCCCTTCTGTACCCCCCGACAGCTGCTTGTGTTGTAGGACACAGGACTGTATCAGCACCCTGAATCCACGGACCGCGGACGTCAGTAGCGTTCCCCGACCGCTACGGGCAGCGAATCCAGCTCCTCCCGGCCCTCGGCGTCGAGCGCAAGATCCGCCGCGGCCGCGTTCTGCTCGATGTGCTCCACGCGCGTGCTCCCGGGAATCGGCACGACATGCTCCCCCTGCGCCATCGTCCACGCCAGCGCCACCTGCGCCGGTGTCGCGCGAAGCCGCTGGGCGACCGCACGCACGCCCTCGGCGATGCGCAGGTTCTGCCGCAGCGCCTCATCCTGGAACCGCGGCATCGCGGACCTGAAATCCCCGGAGTCCGGGCGCCTTCCAGCGTCGAAGCGGCCCGCCAGGAATCCCCGCCCGAGCGGGGAGAAGGGCACGAAGGCGGCGCCGTTGTCCCGGCACCACGGCACGATCTCCGCCAGCGGGTCGCGCGACCACAGGGACAGCTCGGACTGCACAGCCGCGACCGGCGCGATGGCGTGAGCTTGCCGCAACTGGTCCAGTGACACCTCGGACAGGCCCAGCCGGCGCACCTTCCCCTCCCGCTGCAGCTCGGCCAGAGCTCCCCAGCTCTCCGTCAGGGGGACGTCAGGGTCGACGCGATGCAGGTAGTAGAGGTCCACGCAGTCGGTGCCCAGCCTGCGCAGCGACCCCTCGATCGCGCTGCGCAGGTGCTCGGGCCGGCCGTCGGGATAGATGCTCGGCGCGTCCTGACGGGAGTCCGGCCTCGCCCTCAGCCCACCCTTGGTGGCGAGCGTGACCCGTTCGCGCAGACCGCCGAGGGCCCGACCGAGCAACTCCTCGTTGGTGAAGGGCCCGTAGAGATCCGAGGTGTCGAGCAGCGTGATGCCGAGATCGACGGCGCGGCGGATGGCGCGCACCGACTCCCGCTCGCTCTGTCCGGAGGAGCTGTAGACCCAGCTCATGCCCATGCAGCCCAGGCCGACGGCGCCCACCTCGGGCCCATCGGCCCCCAGGGATCGCTGTATCACGGCTCGCTCCTCATCGCTTGGCCGGAATATAAGAACACTGATACAAGACAGTGTACGACGATGTCAACTCTCACCCGCTCCCCCCTTCGCCGACCCTCGAAAATCTCGCTGAATGCGCGTCAGCTTCCTGACATCTCCACGATGGGGGGTGTGAGGTTGGCTATACGTGTCAGGGGTGCATGTGGAATTAGTGCCCTGATACAGTCCTGACCTCTGATCGGACCGGGCGATGACCTGGTGCGGTCAGGGAAAGTCCTGCCGGTCTGCAGCCGGCACGCTTCAAGGGGGAGTTACCAATGACGTCCGCGACGACCGACACCAGACTGCTCTACGTGGTCGGCGAGAGGTTCTCGGCTCTGACCGCCAACGACAGTGTGTGCACGCCGAGTCAGCTGATCGCCGACCTGCGCGCCGGCCGGTACAGCGTTCCGGGGGGCAAGGTCGAACTGCTCAACGGTCAGGGTGTCGGCGACTTCGACTGGAGCAACATCGAGCGGGAGATCGGACGTCACCACGCGGGACACCGTTTATCGACGCCCAACCACTCGCCGCGATTAGCGCTGCGTGGCGAGGCGCACAAGCACCGCGAGGAGAACGTCCTGCTCTCGGACGTCCGGCAGATCGACGGCCTGTCGTACCGCGCGGACCTGCGCCTGGACAACAGCAACGAGCTGATCCTGGACCACACGACGGGCCAGCACGTGCAGGGCATGGTGATCACCGAGGCGTGCCGACAGATGTTCCTCGCCGTCACCGAGCTCTACTACACCTCGGCCTGGCCGGAGCGCGAGTACTACCACGTCATCAGGAAGTTGAACTCCCAGTACGAGAACTTCCTGTTCCCGCTGGACGCCGTGATCGACTACCAGATCGTCAACGCGAAGGCCGACGACCCCGAAGCGCTCTTCTTCGACGTGGAGATCACGGTCTCCCAGGCCGGACAGCGCGCGGCCCTGTGCCACGTGGAGTTCACCGCCTACGAGCATGAGCGGATCTCGCGCAAGGAAGCTCGGCTGGCGGCCAGCACCGTCGAGAAGCTGCTCGACGCCCGGCGCGCAGAACTGGCGGAGGCTCACGCCTAGTTCGTCGCTGTCCGCCTCGGCCGCACCCCTTCGCAAGGAGCACTCGCCTCATGTCCCGTCCCACGTCCAGGGCCGCCTTCTTCGATGTCGACGAGACCCTGATCACCGTCAAGAGCATGTTCGACTTCCTGGCCTTCCACTACGACGCGGAGGGGGCGCGCGCCGGCACGTACGACGCGCGCATGGCCGATCTGCGGCGGCGGGCACAGGAAGGCGCGCCCCGCGAGGAGATCAACCGCGGCTACTACCGGCTCTACGCCGGAATCCGCGAGGCCGACCTGAAGGCGCAGGGAGAACGGTGGTTCCAGGCACGCCAAGGGGCGGGACGGCTCTTTCACCAGCCCGCCCTGGACGCCTTCCGCCGCCACGCGGCCCAAGGGGACCGCACCGTCCTGGTATCCGGCTCCTTCTTTGCGTGCATGGACCCGATCGCCCGTCACATCGGCGCCGACACCGTGCTGTGCTCCCGGCCCCTCGTCGAAAACGGCCTGCTCACCGGCGAGATCGAGCAGCCGATGATCGGCCCCGCGAAGGCCGGGGCCGTCCAGTCCCTCGCCGCGCGGGCCGGTCTGGATCTGGCAGCGAGCCACGCGTACGGCGACCACGCCTCCGACCTGGGCCTGCTGCGCACCACCGGAAGCGCCACCGTCGTGGGCGACGACGACGTCCTGGCCGAACACGCCCGCATCCACGGCTGGAGCCGGCTGCCGGGCCTGGAACACGCGGCTTCCCTGTGACAACTCCATCAGTCCCCCAACGACATACCCAGAGGAAACGATGACGCAGATCCCCTCCATCACCCTGAACAACGGCGTACAGCTCCCCCAGCTGGGCTTCGGCGTGTGGCAGGTCCCGGACGAGACGGCCATCGCGGAAGCCCTGCGGGTCGGGTACCGCAGCATTGACACGGCCTGGGGATACCAGAACGAGGCCGAAGTCGGACGCGCCATCGCCGCGTCCGAGCTGCCGCGTGAGGACGTCTTCGTCACCACGAAGCTGTGGAACGACCACCAGGGCTACGACGAAGCGCTGGTCGCGTTCGAGGACAGCCTGTCCCGGCTGGGACTTGAGTACATCGACATGTACATGATCCACTGGCCGGTCCCCACCCGTGACCTTTTCGTGCCCACCTGGAGGGCCCTGGAGAAGCTGCACGCGGACGGCCGCGTCCGCGCCATCGGTGTGTCCAACTTCCGCATTCAGGACCTTCGCCGACTGATGGACGAGACCGCTACCGTGCCGGCCGTCAACCAGATCGAGCTGCACCCCAGCTTCTCCCAGCGCGAGCTGCGGGAGTTCCACGCCGAGCACGGCATCGTCACCGAGGCGTGGAGCCCGCTGGCCCAGGGCGGCACCGTCCTGAACGACCCGGCGGTGGCCGCACTGGCGGACAAGCACGGCAAGTCCACCGGACAGATCGTGCTGCGCTGGCACGTCCAGCTCGGCAACGTGGCCATCCCCAAGTCGGTCACTCCGGCCCGCATCAAGGCCAACCTCGACATCTTCGACTTCGCGCTCGACGCCGAGGACATGGCCGTCCTGGACGGACTGAACACCGACAACCGCCTGGGCCCGCACCCGGACACCTTCGTCACCGTCTGACCTCACTGACCTATCCGCGCCGCCGGGCCCACCCCAGGGGCCAACGGGGAACGGCGGCGCGGAGTTCGGACACCCACCCCACACCATCTCGGAGGCAGTACTCACCATGTCCTCAACCCCGTCAGCCTTACCGCACGTGCCCAAGAAGCGGCCGGCGCTGGTCCTGTTGACCGTATGCCTGGCCGCCCTGCTGCTTCCCCTGTCCATGACGGGCACCTCAGTGGCGCTCCCGGACATCGGTGCCGGCCTCCGTGCCGATCTGGCCTCCCTTCAGTGGGCCATCAACGGCTACAACCTCGTCTTCGGCTGCTTCATCCTCGCCGCGGGCTCGCTCGCGGACCTGGTGGGTCGGCGCAAGGTGTTCCTGTCCGGCGTCGCGCTGTACGCCGCCGGCGCCCTGGTCTCGGCGCTGGCCGGCGACATCGTCGTCCTGGACATCGCGCGCGCGGTCTCCGGCCTCGGCGCGGCCGCGGCACTCCCCAGCGGCAGCGCGCTGATCGCCCAGGCATTCGAAGGCCCGGCACGGGCCCGCGCATTCGGCGTCTTCGGCACCACCACCGGCATCGGCCTCGCCCTTGGTCCGACGGTCGCCGGTCTGCTGATCGACACGTTCAGCTGGCGGGCCATCTTCCTGGTCCCGGCCGTCATCGCCTTCGTGGTCGTCGCGCTGTCCCCGCTGCTGCCCGAATCCCGGAATCCCGCAGGCGGCCGCGTCGACAAGGCCGGCACCGTCACCTTCACCGGTGCACTGCTGCTGCTCATCTACGGCTTGGTCGAGGGGCCCCAGACGGGCTGGGTGAGCCCGCTGGTGCTGGGCTCCTTCCTCGGCACCATCGTGCTGCTGATCGCGTTCGTGGTCGTCGAGCTCCGCCAGGAGCACCCGATGTTCGACTTGAGCCTGCTGGCCAAGCCCCAGTTCCTGGCGCTGTGCGTGACGGCCATCGTGATCGTCTTCGGCTTCACCCCGCTCCTGGTCGCCCTCCCCACGTACTTCTCGACGGTCTTCGGGCTCAGCGCGCAGCAGGCCGGCGTCACGCTGATCATGCTCACCGGCGCGACCCTGGTCTTCCCGATGATCGCCGGCACTCTCACCCGCTGGATTCCGGCGAAGGTTCAGCTCGTCGCCACCGTCGCCCTCATGGGGGCCGGCGCGGCCTGGCTGACCGTCATCGAGCCGGGCGTCTCCAACTGGACGATTCTCGGCCCGATGCTGCTGATCGGCATCGCGACCGGCATCTCCTTCGGCCTGCTGGACGGGGCCGCGGTCAGCAGCGTCCCGGCGGAGCGCGCAGGCATGGCCGCGGGCATGTTCAACACCATGCGCCTGGCCGGTGAGGCCGCGTCGATCGCGGTGGTCACCTCGCTGCTCGTCAGCTTCACGGGCAGCGGCCTGGGCGACGGCCTGAAGTCCTATGACAGTCCGTACGCGGACAAGCCCGGTGAGGTCGCCAACCTCCTCAACCAGGGCGACATGGCCAAGGCCCTCGACAGCGTGCACCCCGCGTCGGCGCGTCAGGGTTTCGCCGAGGTGGCGAACGCCGCCTACACCGGCGCCCTGCACGAGGTGCTGTGGGTACTGACCGTGATGTTCGCCGTGACCCTGCCGATCGTGGCGCTGCTGCTGCGCGAGCGCCGCAAGACCCAGGGCAGGAGCAGCACCGTAGCCGCTTCGGCCACCGGCTCCCAGGCCGACAGTGAGCTGATGGGCAAGGTCTGATCTCCGCAGTGGTGCCGGGCCGCGGCCCGGCACCGACGGCCCCGGAGCGAACCTCCACGGTCCCTCCGGGGCCATGCGTATTGCCGCCATTCCGGTCCGGGAGGGACCTCCGGCCGGACACTCAACGGAGAGACACCATGACGACGAGCCAGGACGTACCGGGCGGTCAAGCCGCTGCGGTCGATGGAGAGGGAAGTGCCGACCTGGGCGGGCTCCTGGTGAGAGCCGCGGCACGGTTCCCGGACCACGGGGTCCGGTACTCATCGGGAGAGCGGTCCCTCGACCACACGCTGCGAACATATCCGCAACTCCTCGACGACTCGCTCAGAATGCTGAGTTCCCTGCGGGCGGCAGGGGTTCGTCCGGGGCAGGTCGTGGCGCTGTTGCTCGAACGGCCGGAGGATTTCCTCCCGGCCTTCTGGGCGTGCCTGCTCGGGGGGATACCCGCCTGCCCGCTGGTACCGGTCCGTAACGACCCGCAGCGTTGGGCGGCGCAGTTGAGCCACGTCAATACGCTGCTCGACGGTCCGCTCGTGGTCACCGACAGCCGAACGCACAAAGAGCTTCCCGCTGTCCAGGGTCTGGCCGTCGCCACGGTCGAGGAGCTTGACCTGGCCGCGGCCGGCACGGACGCGCGCACTGTCGCGGTATCCACTGCCGGCCCGGACGACGTAGCGCTGCTGGTGCTCACCTCCGGTTCCACCGGCGCTTCCAAGGCGGTGCGGCTCACTCACGGCAACCTTCTGGCCTCCATGGCCGCGAAGGCCGAGATGCAGTCGCTCACCGCGGATGATGTGACACTCAACTGGATCTCGTACGACCACGTCGCCGCCCTGCTCGAAGCGCACCTGCTTCCGCTTTCCGTCGGGGCTGTACAGGTGCAGGCGTCACCGGAGTCGGTCCTGGCCCACCCGGTGCACTTCCTTGAGCTGATCGATGCCCACCGGGTGACGATGACGTTCACCCCCAACTTCCTGTTGGGGCTGATCAACGAGGCCCTCGATCAGCTGCCTTCTCCCCCGCACCTGGATCTGTCCTGCCTGCGGCACATCGTTTCCGGCGGGGAGGCGAATCCGGTCGCCACCGGCACCGGCTTCCTCGCCCGGCTGGCTCCGTACGGGCTGCACCGCGGGGCCCTCTGGCCCGCCTTCGGGATGACCGAGACCTGCGCCGGCAGCATCTACAACCGGGAGTTCCCCGACGCCGACCACGGAGCCGAGTTCGCAGCGGTCGGGCGGCCGGTCGACGGGCTCCGGATCAGGGTCGCGGCAGAGGACGACGACACGCCCCTCGCCGCCGGCGAAGTCGGCGAGGTGCAGCTCACCGGCCCGATGATCACTCGTGGGTACTGGAACAACCAGGAGGCGACCGAGGCGGCGTTCACGGCGGACGGCTGGTTCCGAACCGGTGACCTCGGCCGGCTCGCCGGGGGGCGGCTGACACTCGTGGGCCGGACCAAGGACAGCATCATCGTCAACGGCGTCAACTACTACAGCCACGACCTGGAGTCGGCGCTCGACGACCTCGAAGGCGTGGAGAAGTCCTTCCTCGCCGCGTTCCCGACGCGTTCGCAGGGCGGCGACACCGAGCAACTCGCGGTCGCGTTCGCGGTCGACTCCGATGTGGTCGACGGCGAGGCAGCCCTCCACCGCCTGCTCATCGCCCTCAGAAACAGTGTCGTACTGCACTGGGGGTTCCGTCCGGCGCTGCTGCTGCCGCTCCCCAAGGACGCCTTTCCGAAGACGAGTCTGGGAAAGATCCAGCGATCGCTGATGCGACGCCGCCTGGAGTCCGGTGACTACGCCGCGCACCTGGAGTCGGTCCAGGGACTGGTGACCCGCCAACTCGGCGGCTACGTCGCCCCTGCGGGCGCGGCCGAAGAGCTTCTCGCGGAACTGTACGGTGAGCTCTTCGAGACGGAACCGTCCGCTATCAGTGCCACTGCCAGTTTCTTCGACCTCGGCGGGACATCGCTGGACATCCTGCGTCTCAAGCGCCTGGTCTCCCAGCGCTTCCCCGGCACGGAGCTTCCGGTACTCGCGATCCTCGGCTCACCCAGTATCCGTGAGTTGGCCGCACTGATCGAGACGGGCCGGGGCGCGGAGCCCGCCCCGTACGATCCGATCGTCGCGCTGCAGACGAGCGGCGACAAGACGCCGCTCTTCTGCATCCACCCCGGGGTGGGCGAGGTGCTCGTCTTTGTGAACCTGGCCAAGTACTTCGTCCACGAGCGGCCCTTCTACGCCCTGCGGGCGCGCGGGTTCAACCCGGGCGAGAAGCCGTTCGAGAGCTTTGCCGAGATGGCGCGCACGTACGTGGACGCGATCCGGTCCAGGCAGCCCCACGGTCCCTACGCGATCGCCGGGTACTCCTTCGGCGCGGCTGTGGCCTTCGAGGTGGCCAAGCTGCTGGAGGCGCAGGGCGAGCGCGTGGACTTCCTGGGCAGCTTCAACCTGCCCCCGCACATCAAGTACCGCATGGACGAACTCGACTTCGTCGAGACCGCGGTCAACCTGGCGATGTTCCTGGATCTGATTCCCCAGCGGCAGGCGATGACGCTGGCCGCGGAGTTGCGCCCGCTGAGCAAGCAGGAGCAGCTCGGCCACCTGATCGACATCGCGCCACCGGACCGGCTCGCCGACCTCGACCTGGATGTGGAGCGGTTCACCGCGTGGGCGGACCTCGCCAACGGCCTTACCGGCCTCGGCCGGACCTACCAGCCCTCCGGCAGTGTCGCCGGGATGAGCGTCTTCTACGCCGTACCGCTGCGCGGCAGCAAGCACGACTGGCTGAACAACCAGCTCAAACGCTGGGAAGACTTCAGCCGCGAGGCGCCCCGGTACATCGATGTGCCCGGCGAGCACTACACCCTCATGGGCCCGAAGCACGTGGCCGCGTTCCAGTCGATCCTGCGGGCGGAGCTCGACCGGGCGCTGTCCGAACCGTCTTCCACGGGAAGCCGGACCGCGCCGGGCAGGAACTAGGGAAGGCGGAACACTCAGATGCTGGCCGGGAAGAAGATCCTGATAACCGGGGCGACCGGTCTGGTGGCGCGCCCTGTGGCCGAGTCGCTCGCGGAGCACAACGAGGTGTGGTGCCTCGGGCGCTTCTCGGACCCGGAGGTGGCGCGTGGGCTCCAGAACCGGGGGATACGGACCTGGCGCTGGGACATGGCAAGGGACGGACTCGACGGGGTCCCCGACGACTTCACCCATGTGCTGCACGCGGCGGTCGAGCGCGGCGAGGGGAACTTCGAGGAGGTGGTGGCCGTGAACTCCATCGCCACCGGCCGCCTGATGACCCACTGCAGCACCGCCGCGGCCTTTCTGTTCGTCTCCACCAGCGCGGTCTACGCACCCCGGGCACTGGACCACCGGCACACCGAGGCCGACCCGCTGGGCACCGAGTCGGTATGGCTGCCGACGTACCCGGTCGGCAAGCTGGCCACGGAGGGCGCTGTGCGAGCGCTCGCCGTGACGCTCGGCCTGCCCACCACCATCGCACGCCTGAATGTCGCCTATGGGCCGCACGGGCACGGTGGGCTGCCGGTCATCTTCCACCGGCTGATGCTCGCCGGTAAGCCGATCGCGGTGCCCCGCGCGGGACAGCACTACTGCTCCCCGATCCACACCGACGACATCTCACGGCACGTGCCACGGCTGTGGGCCGCGGCGAGGACGCCCGCGACCGTTGTGAACTGGGGAGGAGACGAGACCGTCGGCGTACAGGACCTGATGGTCCACGTCTCGGAGCTCACCGGGGTGCCGGTCGACTTCGTGGCGAGCGACGTCACGCGTGCCGTCGTCGCGTTCGACGACACCCGCCGCAGGAGCATCGCCGGCGGCTGCGAAAGGTCCTGGCGCGACGGGGTCCGACAGGCCCTGGACGCGCACTTTCCCGGCACTGTCAAAGCCGGCCCCACGAAAGAGGTTCTCCACCATGATCAGTGAAACGTCCAGCGAACCGCATGTGCTGGGGCTACTGGAGCGCGCGCTGAGCACCAGCTGCGCGGCCTCGCTGCGCGCCGCCGTGAAACTCGGCGTCGCCGACGCGCTCGGCGGCACACCTGCGACGGCGCAGGACCTCGCCGTGGCGGTCGGCGCCGACCCGGACGCGCTGCGGCGTCTGTTGCGCTCGCTCACCGGCTACGAGGTCTTCGCCGAGGACGCCGAGGGACGGTTCGTCCACACGGATGTCTCGCTGCTGCTGCGTGCGGACGGTCCGGACAGCCTCAGCCACCTCGTGCTGTGGATGACCGAACCGTGGACCTGGGAGCTGTGGGGCCGTCTCGACGAGGCGGTTCGCACCGGGAAGGATGTCTTCGTCGGTCTGCACGGCCAGGAGTTCTTCGAGCATCTGCACGCCGCCTGGCCGGAGTCCGCGGCGGTGTTCGATCGCGCGATGACCCAGGCGAGCAAGCAGTCCGCCATGGCCGTAGCCGGCGTCCTTCCGCTGTCCGGTGCACGGACCGTCGCCGACATCGGCGGTGGACAGGGCTTCCTGCTGGCCTCGCTGCTTGAGCACCACCCCGGCGTACAGGGGATCCTGTTCGACCGGCCGGACGTAGTGGCCCATGCCGACCCCCGGCTGCGCGACGGCGGGGCGCTCGCCGAGCGGGTGCGGCTGCTGCCCGGCGACTGCCGCAAGGAGGTCCCGACCGGCGTCGATGCGTATGTCTTCAAGAACATCCTGGGGATGAACGACGAGGACGCCGCCGTGGTGCTGGGCAACGTGGTGAAGGCGGCCCCCGCCGGCGCCAGGGTGATCATCGTGGAGAACTTCGTCGACGACGGCCCGGGGCGGAAGTTCAGTACCGCGATGGATCTGCGGATGCTCCTGACCGTCGGCGGCAGGAAGCACACCCGACAGGGATTGCTCGGGCTCGTGGAGCAGTCGGGCCTCGTCGTCCGGGATGTGCAACCGGTGAATTCCTACCAGCACATGGTGGAAGCCACAACGCCCGCGTAGCCGGGTCGAGCCGCCCACAGCCACCGCGGGCGCAGATCGCAAAGCGAGCGCCAACGACGGTGACCCAAAAGGCAGTTGGTTCGATGGAACGAGGAAAGGACAGGTCCGCATGAGCGAGGCCGCAGACGTACTGGTGGTGGGGGCGGGGCCCACCGGCCTGCTGGTGGCCGGGGACCTGGCCACCGCGGGCGTGCGGGTCACCCTGTTGGAGCGGCGCGAGCACGCCGCCGCCAACCTGACCCGCGCCTTCGCGGTACACGCCCGCACCTTGGAAGTGCTGGACGCACGCGGCCTCGCCGACGACCTGGTCGCCCTCGGAAGGAAGGCACCAGTGGTAGGGGTCTTCGGCAAGATCGAACTGCACCTGCACCGCCTGCGCACTCGCTTCCCGTTCGTGCTGATCACCCCGGAAAGCAACACGGAAGGGCTGCTGGAGCGGCGTGCGCTCGCCGCCGGGGTGCGGATCGTACGGGGTGCCGAGGTGGTGGCGCTGCGTCAACGGCCCGGCGGCATCGAGGTGGATACCGCCGACGGCGGCAGCTTCAGCGCCGCGTACGTGGTCGGGTGCGACGGGGTGCGCAGTACAGTGCGGCAGCTGACCGGGATCGGATTTCCCGGTCGGTCGGTGGTGCGTTCGGTGATGCTGGCCGACATCCAGCTCAAGGACGTGCCCGCCGAGGCGGTCACCACCAACTCCAACGAGCACGGCTTCGCCTCTTTGGTGCCTTTCGGTGACGGCTGGTATCGGGCGATCGGCCGGGTCGCGGGGGACGACCGGCCCGACGACGCACCGGTCGCGGCGGAGGAATTGGCCGGACTGCTGCGCCGGGTACTCGGCTCCGACTACGGGATGCACAACCCGCGCTGGGTCTCACGCTTCCACAGCGACGAACGGCAGGCCGTGCGCTACCGCGAGGGCCGGGTACTGCTGGCCGGCGACGCCGCGCATGTGCACTCGCCCGCGGGGGGCATGGGAATGAACACCGGATTGCAGGATGCCGCCAACCTGGGCTGGAAGCTGGCCGCTGTGGTGCAGGGCCGGGCTGGAGAGCCGCTGCTCGACTCCTACGAGCAGGAGCGCTATCCCGTAGGGAAGCAGGCGCTGCGGATCTCCGGGGCGATCACCAGGGGCGTGCTGAATGCCCCGCGCAGCGCCCTGACGGGCCGACTGCGCGGCCTGGCCCTGCCCTTGGTCTCCCGGCTGAATTCGGTCACCGCGCAGGGGGAGCGCCTGCTCTCCGGCATCGGCATCTCCTACCCGGCGCCGCGCGGCAGCCACCGGCTCACCGGCCGCCGGGTACCCGACCTGCGGCTCGCTGACGGGCAGCGGCTGTACGAGGTGCTGCGCGCCGGCCGTTTCGTGCTGGTCACGCGGGGCCACCCGGTGCCGGAGACACGGTGGCTGCAACTCGCCGCCCCCGCCGGGCCCTTGCGGAGCACCCTGCTGGTCCGCCCGGACGGCCACATCGCCTGGGCGGCTGACGGCCCGGACATCGGGCAACTGCGCGCTGCACTGGAGCGCTGGCCCGTGGATGCCGAGCCCGGTGTGGCCGAGCGCCCGCCGGCGTATACGTGATGTCCGGCAGCCGGACCTGTCACCCCGGCATTCCCGATTCGGACCGCCCTATCCCCACAAACCGTCCCCCGCGTATGGGCCGGCTGCCGCGCTGCTCGTCCACATCGGATGCCACCACCGCCGTCTCCGGGCCTGACCGTCTGAGCCCGCTGGCCCTGTCGAGCTCCGCCGACCCCAGAACCATCACCCGCTACACTGTTCGCGGTGGCTCAGACCTTGGCGTCTGACCCACCTCAGAGCTGCCGGTAAGCCAACAGCCTGGATCCTCCCTGCAGGGAGGATTTCAGTACGTTTCCGACAGATCCCCGCCTCCGTAGCTCAGGGGATAGAGCACCGCTCTCCTAAAGCGGGTGTCGCAGGTTCGAATCCTGCCGGGGGCACATGACTGAGGGCCAGTTCGGAGGCTTGATCCTCTCGAACTGGCCCTTTCGCGTGACCACAGCCCTGCCATGCACGCGTCATAGGGCCCACCAACCGTGACTACTTACAGTGACCGCCGTTGGCCCGTACGGGCCGGGTGATCAGGCGGGAGGGTCTCAGCGGCCCGGCTGCATGGAGTTCGCATCGAGGGGCATCGTGCTCCGGGCTTCGATGTGTCCGACTGCTGCCGACACCTGTCTTCACCTGCTCAAGGCGGCTCGCTCCGCTCACCGCGCGTGGCTCGGCCCCCGCCCGGGCCACGTGGCACTGCTGGAGGTCGGCGCCGCCTCACTCGTCGATCAGTCGGACGGCGTTCAGGGCCGCCGACAGGGCGCGGGTGTCGCCGTCCTCGGAGGCCGCCGCGACGTCCAGTGCGGTGTCCGCGAACTTGATCGCGTGCTCGTTGCCGTTGGCGACCGCCCGCTCGAAGACCTCCTCCGGGGTGAGCGAGGAGGCGTCGGGAGCCGGGCGCGCGGTGTCGGCGGCGTAGATGGCGGTGACCGCCGACGTCGCCGCCCAGGCCACCGCGAAGGAGCTCGCCCACAGCTCCCGGGGGAGCGCGGGCAGGGTCCGCAGCACCGCGTTGGGCGCGGTGGCGGCGTGCACGAGCATGATGCCGTTCCCGTGGCCGTAGTCGCCGTAGTTGAGGGTGGCGGCCCGCACGAGTGCGGTGAGGCCCGCGCGTACGGCCTCGGGGTCGTCGGGGATGTGCAGCGACTCGGTGATGCCTAACCAGCCTGGCGTCTCGGGGAGTTGGGCGTACCCCCGTACGGGCGTCACCTGCTGCTCGGCGACGCGGGGGACGGCGGCCAGCGCCTCGGCCGGGGTGGCGCCGCCCGCGGGGCGCACGGCGGCGGGCAGCAGCAGATGGCGGGCGGCCCAGTAGCCGAGGGCGTGCGCCAACTCCGCGATCCGCGGGGCGTCTTCGCCCTCCGTCAGCAGACTGCGCACGGCATGGCCCACACGGATGACGGGGTGGGTGGCGGCGCCGGCGATACCGGGCAGCAGCCGTGGCCACCACTCGGCGAGGACCTCGCGCCAGGGCCGCTCGGCGACCAGATCGGTGAAGTACGCGGTCCAGTCGGTGACCCGGCCCGGATCGCCCAGCGCCTCCTGCCAGTTGGCGTCGGTGATACGGGTGCGGGCGCCGGGCACGCCCTCCAGCTTGTTCTCGTATGTGTCGAGCCAGCGGTGCACCGTGCGGGCCTGGCCGTTGCGGACCATGGCCTCGACGGCCATCGGGCCGTGATTGCTCAGGAATCCGTTGAACTCGGGGCCGGAGGCGTGCAGACGCTGCAGGGCTTCGCCGAGTGTGCCGCTCGTCGTATCCATGGCCCGAGGCTATGACCGGCGCATCCGGGCGCGTAACGGGCTTACGTCCTACATCGCTGGTCGCGTCCTACGTCGCTGGTCGTACGTGAGCGGCCTCGCGGGGCCGGCGCCGGCCGTGCGGCTCACGGACGCGGTGCGTGCGGAGGACGTACCGCGGCCGGCCCCCATGTGGCTCATTCGCTCGCGTCGGGTGCTGTGGATCGGGTGCATTGTCGGTCGGTGGTGACATTCTGGAGGGGTGTACCGAGCGAGAGTGCACCTTCGATTTCCCGTCGGGCCGCGGCTGTTCCTCCGGGGCGGGCGCCGCGGGCCGCTGTCGGCCCGGACGGCGGCGGTGGCCGGACTGGTCTCGGCGGTGGCGGCCCTCGGTGTCTCGGGGTGTACGCGGTCCGGTTCCATGGAGGGTGCGGGTCCGGCGCGGCCCGGAGGACGGGTGGTCTCACCGTTCACGGGGCTCGCGGCGCGGTCCGGGCCGGTGCTCGCCGTCAAGATCGACAATGTCGGTCCGGCGCGGCCGCACACCGGCCTCGGAGCGGCGGACCTCGTCTACGTCGAGCAGGTGGAGGCCGGGCAGACCCGGATACTCGCCGTTCTCTCGTCGCGGCTGCCCCCGAAGCTGGGGCCGGTGCGCAGTGCGCGGGCGTCGGACATAGAGCTGCTGGGGCAGTTCGGCCGGCCCGCGCTCGCCTACTCCGGGGCGCAGTCGAGGCTGAATCCGCAGATCATGGCCGCGCCGCTGTACGCGCTGCCGCCGGGGAGGGCGCCGGGCGCCTACTTCCGCGACGGCGGGCGGGCCGCGCCGCACAACCTCTACCTGCGGCCCGGACGGCTCCTCGACCAGGCGCCGAAGGCGTCCGCGGCGGCGGACATCGGCTTCCGGTTCGGGCCACCCCCTGAGGGCGGACGGCGCGCAACGGGGTACACCGTGCGGTATCCGGCCGCCCGTTACGACTTCACCTGGTCGTCCGCCGGAAGGAAGTGGCTGGTGGCGATGGACGGGGTGGCCTCGCGCACCACGGACGGCGGCCGACTCGCCGCCTCGACCGTGGTCGTGCAGCGGGTGAACGTCCGCGACTCGGAGTTCCGGGACCGGTGGGGCGCGGTGTCACCGTACACCCAGACCGTGGGGTCCGGCTCCGCCCTGGTGCTGCGCGACGGCAGGGCGTACGACGCCCGGTGGCGCCGGGGCGCGGCACGGGACGGCACGGAGTTCACCACACCGTCCGGGGCGCCGCTGAACTTCGCCCCGGGGCAGGTCTGGGTCGTGCTCACCGGCGGCCGGTGAGCACGACCAGGACGGACCCGGCGCCCGGCCGGATCAGCGGCCGAGCGCGTGCAGCACCGCGTCGGCCATGGCGCGTTCGCCGGTGGCGTTGGGGTGCAGCGGGACGGCCGGCCTGGTCGGGATCAGGCCCTCGACCCACCGGTCCGCGGAGCAGCTGTCATGCCCCTTGGTCGGGCCGAGCGTGTCGACGTAGGTGGCGCCCGCGGCGGTGGCGGTCTTGGCGACCTTGTCGTTGAGTTCGCCGAGCACGGAGCGCAGGAACGACAGGTCCCCGGTCGTGACGGGCATCTGGCCCAGGCACTTCGTGGGGTCGTCGGGCAGCACGGACGGGTAGCCGACGATCAGCACCCTGGCCTTCGGCGCCTTGGCGCGCATCGTCTGGAGGTCCTTGGCCAGCTGGGCGGTCGCCTCGTCCAGCCGGGTGCTGAGGGTGTTGTTGTACAGGTCGCGGCAGGGAGTGCCGAAGGGGTTGGTCAGGGACACGGCGGAGCAGACGACCGCGACATCGCCGAAGCCGAAGTCGGAGCGGCCGATGTTGTTGCCGGTGATGGTGAGCGTGATCAGGGAGGTGTCCGCGGTGACGGCGTCGAGCTGGGGGCCGTTGACCTGCACCCCGGCGTCCTTCTGGGGCGTGCTGAGCGCGCTCACCTTCGCTCCGGCGCAGGTCTTGTCCACGTACGAGGACGGGGCGAGCGCCGCGGCGACGAGATGGCCGTAGTTGTGGTCGGAGCGCATGCACAGGCCCGCGGACTGCGACAGGACCCCGGCACCGGCGGCGTAGGAGTCGCCGAGCGCCACGTACTTGCCGGTCCCGGTGTTGTCCGCGGCGTGGGCGGACGAGACGCCGGTGGTGAGGGTGGCGGCCAGGAGCCCGGCACCGGCCAGGGCGGACGACCACTTCTTGGTGCGTGTGGTGCTCTGTGGTGCTCGGGTGTTCGAGGTGCTGGATGATGCGTCGGTGTTCGCGGTGCTGGATGATGCGTCGGTGTTCGCGGTGCTGTGCGTGACGGCTCTGAACACAGTTCCCCCTGAGAAGGCAGCAAGACGGAAGCCGGGTCTGATACCGGCCGGTAACGTCTCCGACATCGTCGCGGCCGCCCGCCGCACGGGCCATGTGCCGGCGCACAGCAGCACCACCCTCCCCCTTGTCCCCGGGCACAACCCCGTTCATCGGCGGGCCGGTCTTTGTAATCTGCGGTTCATGTCCCGTGTACCGGTCCCGCCCGCCGAAATCGCCCCCATAGCGGCCTCGTTACTGGGCCGCGCACCGGAACTGAGCGTGCGGATGGCCCGCCGTATCCGCGCCGAGGTGACGTACTACAGCAGTGAGGAGCGGGTGTCCTTCGAGGAGTTGAGGGCGTCCTGCCTCGGCAACGCCGAGCTGGTCTTCCAGAGCCTCATCGGCGGCTGCGACACCTCCGGCATGACCACCGCGCAGGACACCGGCCGCGAACGGGCCCGCCAGGGAGAGCCGTTGGCCGAGATGCTGCACGCCTACCGGGTCGGGTCGGAGTTCCTGTGGTCCGAGCTGGCCGACGAGGCCCGCTCCGCCGAGGGCGTCACCACCGACACGATCGTGTCCCTGGCCGCGTGGTGGGTGAACGAGGGCCTCGCGGCGGCGGCCAGCGACGCCTACCGGGAGGAGGCGTCCGAGCTGGTGCTCCAGCGGGAGCGCGAACGCTCCGCCCTGGTCGAGGCGCTGTTCACCGGGATGCTCACCGACCGCACGACCCTGTGGGAGACCGCGGACGTGCTCGGCCTGCCGGCCGGCGGCCCGTACCTCGTGGTGGCGGCCGAGGTGCCCGCCCCGGGCCGGGAGGCGGTCCCCGGGATCGAGGCGCACCTCCTGGCCGAGCAGTTGCGGTCGGCCTGGCGTCTGCTGCCCGACCTCCAGGTCGGTGTGATCGCCGTGCACCATCCGGGGGCCGAGGAGGCCGCCCTGCGGGTGCTGGGGCGGTCCGCGGCCTCCCGGGTGGGCGTCAGCCCCGCGTACCGCGACCTGCGGGAGACCCCCAGAGCGCTGCGGCTGGCGCGGCTGGCGCTGGCGGGCGGCCGACGGCGGCCGACGGGCATCGTGCGGTTCGACGACAGCCCGGCCGCCCTGCTCGTCGCCGCGGCCCCGGAGGAGGCCGGGCGGATCGCGCGGGCGGTCTTCAAGGACGTACTGGAGCTTCCGGCCGTCGAGCGGGACCGCCTGCTGCAGACCCTGGAGTGCTGGTTCGCCGCCGCCGGCTCGACGGCCGGCGCGGCGGAGCTGCTGTACTGCCACCGCAACACCGTGCGCTACCGGCTGCACAGGCTGGAGGAGCTGACCGGGCGCTCCCTGAAGGATCCCCGTGCGAGCGCCGACCTCGCCGTGGCGCTGCACGCGCTGCCGCTGCTGTCCTTCGAGCGGGACTGAGGAGCGGGACTGAGGAGCGGCCGAGGCGGGCCGGGGCGCGGCCGCGCGCCCACCGGACCGGCGCGGACCGGCGCCGTCCATGACAGGAGTTATCCACAGGCCCGGCGGCGGGGCCGCGGAACCTCGTAGGCTTCTGGAATGGCTCTGGCGGACGTGGAAGTGGTCGTGGACATGGATGTGGAAGGCGCTTCGGAGGCGAACGAGGCGGTGCAGGTGCTGCGCCGGGTGTTCGGGTATGAGGCGTTCCGCGGCAGCCAGCAGGAGATCATCGACCACGTCATAGGGGGCGGGGACGCCGTCGTCCTGATGCCGACCGGTGGCGGCAAATCGCTCTGCTATCAGATTCCCTCGCTGGTCAGAGGCGGTGTGGGGGTCGTGATCTCCCCGCTGATCGCCTTGATGCAGGACCAGGTCGACGCCTTGCGGGCGCTCGGTGTGCGGGCCGGGTTCCTCAATTCGACACAGGATCTGGAGGAGCGGCGGCTCGTCGAGGCCGAGTTCCTGGCCGGGGAGCTGGATCTGCTGTATCTGGCGCCGGAGCGGTTGCGGGTGGAGCAGACCCTGAGCCTGCTCGACCGGGGGAAGATCTCGCTGTTCGCGATCGACGAGGCACACTGCGTCGCGCAGTGGGGCCACGACTTCCGGCCGGACTATCTGGCGCTGTCGATGCTGCACGAGCGCTGGCCCGAGGTGCCGCGGATCGCGCTGACCGCCACCGCGACCGAGGCCACCCACACCGAGATCACGTCACGGCTGCGGATGGCGGACGCCCGGCACTTCGTGGCGAGCTTCGACCGGCCGAACATCCAGTACCGGATCGCGCCGAAGAGCGAGCCGAAGAAGCAGCTGCTGGAGCTGCTGCGGACCGAGCACCCGGGCGATGCGGGGATCGTGTACTGCCTGTCGCGTGCGTCGGTGGAGAAGACCGCGCAGTTCCTGGTGGACAACGGCATCGACGCGGTGCCGTATCACGCCGGGCTCGACGCCCGTGTGCGCGCCGCGAACCAAGCCCGCTTCCTGCGGGAGGACGGACTGGTCGTGGTGGCCACGATCGCGTTCGGGATGGGGATCGACAAGCCGGATGTGCGGTTCGTGGCGCATCTGGACCTGCCGAAGTCGGTGGAGGGCTACTACCAGGAGACCGGCCGCGCCGGGCGGGACGGCCAGCCGTCGACGGCCTGGCTGGCCTATGGGCTGCAGGACGTGGTGCAGCAGCGGAAGCTGATCGACGGATCGGAGGGGGACGAGGCGCACCGCCGGCGGCTGTCGGCCCACCTCGACGCGATGCTGGCGCTGTGCGAGGCCGTGGAGTGCCGGCGGGTGCGGCTGCTGGCCTACTTCGGACAGCAGAGCACCGCCTGCGGCAACTGCGACACCTGCCTGGCCCCGCCGCAGACCTGGGACGGCACGGTCCCCGCACAGAAGCTGCTGTCGACGGTCGTCCGACTCCAGCGGGAGCGCGGGCAGAAGTTCGGGGCGGGGCAGATCATCGACATCCTGATGGGCCGCAAGACCGCCAAGGTCATTCAGTTCGACCATGACGCGCTGAGCGTCTTCGGGATCGGGGCCGATCTCCGCGAGGCCGAATGGCGGGGTGTCGTACGGCAGTTGCTGGCACAGGGCCTGCTCGCCGTCGAGGGCGACTACGGCACGCTGGTGCTCACGGACACCAGCGGCGAGGTGCTGCGCAGTGAGCGTGAGGTGGCGATGCGCCGGGAGCCGGAGAAGGCCGCGCGGGCGGCCAAGGCCAAGGCGAAGGCCAAGCGGGCGCCGGTGGACCTGCCGCCGGAGGCGCTGCCGCTCTTCGAGGCGCTGCGCGGCTGGCGGGGCCGTACGGCCAAGGAGCAGGGCGTACCCGCGTATGTGATCTTCCACGATGCGACGCTCCGGGAGATCGCCACCGCCCGGCCCACGACGGCCGCCGAGCTGGGCACGGTCAACGGGGTCGGCGAGAACAAGCTCGCGAAGTACGGCCAGCAGATCCTGGACGTGCTGGCGGGGCGGGACGGCGACGGCGCGGACGCGGCAGGAGCGGGCGAAGCAGGGGGAGGCCGGGCGGACTCCGCGACGGTCGCGGCGGGCGCCGCGCCGGCCCGGGGCGGCCTTACGGCGACAGAACCGGAGCCGGAGGAGGACGAGGCGCTGCCCGAGCCGCCGGACGACATCGACTGGTAGGCGGGCCGGCGGACGCGCGGGGGCCGTGCCGGACGCCGCGGGCCCAGCCCTGACCCGGCGGACAGCCCCTGGGTCAGGGGGCGCCCGAAGCGCCCTGCGGCAGTCGCAGGACGGCCCGGGCGCCGCCGTCCGGGGCATTGGAGAACCGCAGCTCGATGCCGAGGACGGCGGCCTGGCCGACGGCGATGGTCAGGCCCAGGCCGTGGCCCTTGCCGCGCCCGGGTGCGTCGGTGCGGAAGCGCTGCGGCCCCTCGTGCAGCAGCTCGACCGGGTAGCCCGGCCCGTGGTCGCGCACCTCGATGGTCGGCGGGCCGTCGGGCGGGGCGTCGACGGTGACGAGGACCGGGGGCCGGCCGTGCCGGTGTGCGTTGAGGACGAGGTTGGCGACGATGCGGTCGAGGCGGCGCCGGTCGGTGTCGACGACCGTGTCCGAGCGGATCCGCATCTCGGAGTCGAGGCCGGTGGCGCGCACCGAGCGCTCGACCAGCGGGCCCAGCTCGTAGGCGGCGAGGTCGGCGTGCTCGGTGCCGGAGTCCAGCCGGGAGATCTCCAGCAGGTCCTCGGTGAGGCGGTGCAGCGCCCGCAGCCGGTCGTTGATCATCTCCTTGGGGCGGCCCTCCGGGAGCAGCTCGGCCGAGGCGAGGATGCCCGTGAGGGGCGTCCGCAGTTCATGGGCGACATCGGCGGTGAAGCGCTGCTCGGCCCGCAGCCGGCTCTGCAGCGAACCGGCCACCGAGTCCAGGGCCGCCGCCACCGCCGCCACCTCGTCCTGCCCCGCGGGGCCGCCGACGGCCCCCTGACCCGCACCGCTGCCGACCCGGGCGTCCAGGTCGCCGGCCGTGATCCGGCGCGCCACCGCCGCCGTGGTGGTCAGCCGTCGGCTGATGCGGTGGGCGAGGAAGAGCCCGGCCAGGGCCACGACCGTGGCGGCGAGCACGGCCGAGCCGAGGATGGCGGTGTCCAGGGTCTCCAGCGAGCTGCGGGTGGTCCCGTACGGCGACCAGACGGCCATGACCTGGCTGTCGGCGGGCGCCGCCGCCCACATGACGGGGTGGCCCCGGTACGTGCCGACCATGCTGCCGCGGTTGCCGGAGCGCACCAACTCCCTCAGTTCGTCGGGCAGTTCCGTGGGGTCGAGGAGGGAGTTGATGCCCTCGTGCGAGGTGCCGTACTCGAAGGCGTCCAGGGCGGTGTCGAGGTTGGCGCGGGTCTCCTTGCGCAGCTGGCCGACGGTCTGGCGGGCCACCGCGTTGTGCACCAGGACGCCGAGGGCCGCGGCGACCGCGCAGCTCACCGCCATCACGGTCAGCGCGATCTTCCAGCGGAGGGAGACCGCCGGGCGCCTCACGGGCTGCCGCCGCCGGTGTGCGCGGTCGGCGGCTTGCGGGACTCGTCCAGGGTGAGGTCCCACAGGGACATCGAGTCGCCGTCCCAGACGACGTCGGTGACGGAGACATAGCGCGGGTCCTTGGTGGGCTCGCGGATGGTGAGGTGACCGGCCGCCAGCTCCACCCCGGCGAGCACCGCGGGCAGCGCCAGGATCCGGGTCACCACCCCGTTCCGGGCGCTGTAGACCCGCAGCTCGCTGTTGCGGGCGTCGCGGTCGATCACCGTGATCAGGTCCGGTCTGCCGTCGTGCGTGACGTCGTAGAACCGAGGGCTGCGTACGGTCTTCGGGGCAGGCGGACGCCGGCCCTCCGCGGTGAGGTCCGCGTCGAGGACGGCCAGTGCGTCCGCGTCCGCCATGCTGCCGCTGGGGATGCGCGGGACACCGGGTACCGGCTTGACCGCCGCGGGGTTGTCCTCCCGGGCGAGCGGGGCGGGCGTGTACTGCGGCCACAGCGCGAGCGGGGCCCTGACGTCTCTGGCCCGCCCGTCGTTGCGCAGACCCTCCAGGCCGGCGCATCCGCCGAGGAGAGGCAGGAGGGGAAGCACGGCCAGCGCGGCGAGCGCGACGCGAGCGGCGCGCGGGCCCCGGCCGGTCAGCGGCGCACGGGGGCGCCACCACCGCCGGCACCGCAGGCGGCATCGCCCCCGCCACCCGCGGCATCGCCACCGCCGCATGGCATCGCCACCGCCTCCCTGGACTCCGTACGCGCGCGACCACCGCACCCGCGAACACCGTGAACGGGAATCAACTGACCCAGCGACACCAAGCTAACCAAGGTGGCCGGAGGGGGAATCTTCAGCGCGGCCATTCCGACGGCGCCGCGCTGCCCCTGCCGACGCCGATGCCCCTGCCGATGCCGCTGCCGCTGCCGCTGCCGCTGCGAATGCCGATACCCTCGTGCGGCGCGACGCGCGACGGCAGAAGACGCCTTGGCGGCCTTTGCCGCCTTTGACCGGGCCGCACCGGACGCCCCGTCACACGACCGATCCCAGAGATCCCGCTGACTGTTACACAACGTATGGATCGCCGTTAAGGACGCTCCGTAACGTGCTGTCTCGTTACCGCGCCCCTACGGCGGCCCGAGCCGAGCCGCCCCGACGAGGAGTACCCATGCGGGCCCAGTGCCGCACCGTGATCCGTACCGCCACCGTCGCGACCGGCGCGCTGGCGGTCCTGCTGCTTCCCGCGGGCGCCGCCTCCGCCGCCGATTCCACCGCGCCCACGGAGAGCCGCACGTCGATCATGCTGCCCGACAACGGTCTGGCCGGGCTGGCCGAGAGGGCCGGCCACCTGCCCAAGGCGGGGCTGCTGGGCGGCGCGGGCGCACTGGGCGTGGCCTGTACGGTCGTCGCCGTGCACCGCCGCCGCCACGGGGCCCGCAGCCCGCAGGGCTGAGCTGCCGGGCCCGGCGCTCCCCGCCGGCCGCTACTCCCCCAGCAACCGCTGCATCTCCTGATACCCCAGTACCGCACCAGCCCCTCCCGTCACATCCGGCAGCTCCCGTCCCGTACGGATCGCATCCGCCGTTCCGAGGGCGGCCGACAGGGCCGTACGGAAGAGCAGTGAGCCGGTGCTGATGCGGCGCACACCGAGTTCCGCCAGTCGGCTGACGGTGTGCCGTCCGGGCGCGAAGAGGATGTTCAGCGGTGCGGGAACCTCGCTGACCAGCGCCGATACATCGTCGTCGGCAACCACGCCCGGTACGAAGATGCCGTCCGCGCCCGCCGCCAGGTAGCTCTCGGCGCGCGCGAGCGTCGCCGACAGCGGCGGCGGAGCGGCCACCAGCCAGTGGGTGTCGATCCGGGCGTTGAGGAACAGCCCCGGCGCGCGCTCCTTCGCCGCGGCAATCAACTCGGCCTGCCGGACCGGATCCTGTAGCCCCGCGCCACCGGGCAGCCCGTCCTCCAGATTGAGCCCCGCGGCCCCGGCATCCGCCAAATCACCGGCCAGTTCGGCGACTTGGGACGGGTCGCCGCCGAAGCCGCCCTCGATGTCGACGGTGTACGGACAGGCCAGCCGGCCGTTGAGGCGCACCGCCAGGGCCAGCGTCGCATCCCGGACCTCGGCGAGGGCGCGCCCGTCCGGGTAGCCGTGGGCCGCGGCGACCCCCAGGCTCGTCGTGCCGATCGCCGCATACCCGGCCCCGGCAAGCGCGACGGCCGAGGCGACATCCCAGGCGTTGGGCAGCAGCAGCGGCTGGTCGGCGTGGTGCAGCGCGTGGAAATGGAAGGTGGCGTACTCCGGAGAGGCACTCATACGGGCACCGTAGGCATGACTTCCTTCGGTAGGCACCGAAGACTCGCGGCGGACAATCGAGTCATGACCACTCCGGCGTACAGCATCGAGCTCGCGCGGCTGGCCGCGCTGCTCGCGGACCGCACCCGTGCCTCCTTCTGCCTGGCGCTGCTGGACGGCCGCGCCTGGACGGCCGGTGAGCTGGCGGCATATGCGCAGGTCGCGCCCTCGACGGCGAGCGAGCATCTGACCCGGCTGACCGAGGGCGGGCTGCTCGTCGAGCGGCGCCAGGGCCGCCACCGCTACGTCCAGCTGGCCGGCCCGCACGTCGCCGAGCTGCTGGAGTCGCTGACCGCGCAGCTCGACCGGCCGGTGGAGAAGCCGCGCGGGCTGCGCGCGGTGAACGCCTCCGCGGCGCTCGCCCGGGGCCGTACCTGCTACGACCACCTGGCCGGCCGGCTCGGCGTGACCATCACCGACGCGATGACCAGGCGCGGCCTGCTCGACCAGGACGGCGGCTTCGCGCTCACCGACACCGGCCGGGCCTGGCTCTCCGACGAGCTGGGCATCGCCCCCACCGCACTGCGCACCGGCCGCCGCCCGCAGGCCCGCGGCTGCCTCGACTGGACCGAGCGCCGCCCCCATCTCGCGGGCACGGCCGGCGCCCGCCTCTGCGACCGCCTCCTGGACCGCCACTGGGTCCGCCGCGTCGGCAGCGGCCGGGCGGTCCGCCTCACCCACGACGGGGCGACGGCGCTGAAGGAACTGCTGGGGATCGACGGGGTGGGGGCGGATCTGCTGTGACGGGCGGGCTAGGTGTATTGATCACGAGCGTTGTTAACAGCGCCGTTCCGCCTCAGCACCCTCCCGCGCCCGCGCCGCCCCCGTCGCCCGCGCCGCCCACTCGCGCGTAGAGCGCCATCCGGGCCCCCCGCACCTCCGTGACCTCGCACTCCACGAACGACGAGCGCAGCGTGGCCCGCTTGGCGATCTCCTGATCGCTGTCGTCCGACAGCTGCCCGGCCGGGTCCCCGGCGACCACGATGCGGCGGCTGACCAGTATCCGCTCGCGGATCGCGTCGCCGGACAGCTCCGTCCCGTAGAGGGTGTGGGACGCCGAGGGGCGAGTGGCCAGCGCGAGGTCGGTCAGACCTCGGAAGTCCTGCGGCCGGGTCGCCATCCAGATGCGGCGCCGCGACGGCATGAAGAGCAGGCCGTCGCCCGGCTCGGCGATCTCCCGTACCGCGCGGGCGATCGCGCTGACGTCGTCGACCCGACTGCCGGGGCTGCGCAGATGGACATCGACGGGGAGCAGCGCGGCCAGCACCGCGGCCGGCACCAGCATCCGGCGCAGCCGACGCGGCCGGGTCTGGCCCGACTCACCCGCGGGGCGGAGGAGCCGAGCCAGCGCGGCGCCGGCGAGCAGCGCGAATCCGACGACGTAGTAGAGGACGTAGCGGTCGACATAGGCCGGTTCGACGTGCGACAGCAGGAGCAGCAGGAGGGTGGGGAGGAGCAGCAGCGGGACGCCCAGGGCGCGCAGGCCGATGGGGCCGCGGGAGCGCACCCGGACCCGGGCGCAGGCCAGGCCGAGGACCGCGAGCACCGCGAAGGTCAGCAGCTGCAGGGGGTCCGGCCACATGAGCCAGCCGATCTGCGCGGACTGGCGGGTGCTGAAGACCGCGAGCGGCGCCAGACCGGCGAGGACGGTGACGGCGGACAGGGCCCAGGCGCGCAGCACGCGGCGCGGCAGGCGCGCCAGGATCACCGCGGCGCCGTGTGCGGGCAGCGCCAGGCACGCGAACTCATGCAGCAGGCAGGCGAACAGCATCAGCGCCGGGTACCCGAGCCACAGCCTTCGGTGCGGCCGGGCGGCGCCTCGGACCAGCAGAATCGTGGCCCAGACGACCAGGGCGCAGACCGTCGCGTAGGAGCGCCCTTCCTGTGCGTACTGCTGCACGACCGGGACCAGCGCGAAGGTGAGGCCCGCGAGCAGACCCGCCCGCCGCCCGACCAGCCGCTGGCCCAGCAGGGCGACGCCCGCCGCGGCGGCGGTCATCGCGACCGCGGACGGCAGCCGCAGGCCGACCGCGGCGCCGAGGGCGTCGCCGAGGGTGGCGTCGTAGAGGCGGAACCAGCCGTGCATCAGCGCGTAGTACAGGCCGTGCACGACGTCGACGTGCTGGAGCGTGCGGCACAGGTCGGCCAGGGCGCGGTGCGCCATGTCGTAGGTGACCGCCTCGTCCCGCCAGACGGCGTCCTGCCGGCGGATCCCCCACGCCCCCAGGAGCAGTATCAGCCCGGAGGGCGTCAGCACCACCGCGCCCCGGGCCCACCGCGCGCGGCGGAGGGTCATGGCGGGGGCGCACGCCTCCGGCGCCTGCGGCTGCTGTGGCGCCGCCTGCTCTGTCTGCGCTACGTCGATGACGGGCTCCGGTGACGGGCTCCGGCGACGGAGAAGACCGGGGGAACGGAGGAGAAGCGCAGGGTGCCGGGGCTCCGGCCGGCACGGCGGCATTGACGCCCGCCGGCCCGGAGCCCCGGCCCGCTCACCCGAGCCGGGTCAGCTTCGCCCCGAAGGACGGCTCGACGAGGTCCTTCTGGAGGGCCACCGGCACCTTCTGGGCCCGCTGGCCGCTGCCGACGGTCAGCACACCGACGGTGGTCCCGGCCTTCGCCTCGTGCCGGACGGTCTTGCCGCCGTCGCCGATGCTCAGCTTCAGCTTCTGGCCGGAGACCCCGACCGCCTTCAGGTCCTTGGTGGCGACGACCGGCGTCAGCCCGCCCAGGCCGTCGTCGACATAGCCGACGACCTGCCCCTTCTTCACCGCCGTGGCCGAGGTCAGCGCCTCACGGACGGCCGCGATGACCTTCTGGCTGTTGTTCTTGACCATGGTGAGGCTGTTGCTCGCGTTGGGGTCCAGGCCCTTGAAGTGCTGGCCCAGCATCGTGCCCAGTATCAGGCGGTCCTTGCCGTCCACCGTCTTGTAGGCCGCCCAGGACAGCGTGCCGCCGGCCGCGGTGCTGGAGCCGGTCTTGATGCCCTTGATGCTCAGTCCCGGTTCCAGCAGCAGGTTGTCGTTGTTGTTGTTGATCCGCCCCGGCAGGCCCGGGATCTCCGCGTTGGTCATGGCGACGATCGGCCGGAAGGCGTCGAACTTCATGACCGCCTCGGCCAGCTTGAGCTGGTCGACGGCGGTGCTCACGGTCTTGGGGTCCAGACCGCTGGGGTCGGTGTAGGTGGTGTCCTTCATGCCCAGGTCCTTGGCGGCCTCGTTCATCTTCTTGACGAACGCGCCCTCGTTGGCGGACTGGGTGTCCCAACGGGCCAGCAGCCGGGCGATGTTGTTGCCGGACGGGATCATCAGCATCTTCAGCATGTCCTGCTGGCTGAACTTCTGCCCCGCCTTGAGCCCCACGATCCGGGACTCGTCCGTGGAGCCGCCCTCGGTCACCGCCTTGTCGTCGACCTCGATCTGCGGGCCCTTCTCGTCCTTCTTGAGCGGGTGCTCCTTGAGGATGACGTAGGCCGTCATGATCTTGGCGACGCTCGCGGTCGGCACCGGCTTCTGCTCGCCGAACGTCCCCAGGTCGCCGGAGCCCACGACCTTGACCGCCGCCTGCCCGCTCTCGGGCCACGGGATGGAGAGCTTGCCGCCCTCGAAGGTGAACGAGGACTTGGCGTCGCCGAGGACGACCGTCGGGTTGGGCAGCGGGCGCACCGCCTGGACGATCACGAAGATGATCGCCAGCAGCACCGCCAGCGGGGTCCAGATCTTGAACCTGCGGACGACCGTGCGCAGCGTGGTCTCGGGCGGCGGCGGGGTGTTGGTGAGCTTCGCCAGGAGGTCGAGCGGCGGCAGGGGCTCCTGCTTGGTCCGCTCCGACTCGGGCAGCGCGGCGGGACCGGCCTCGGACGCGGCACCCGTAGAGGCGGGCGGCATCGCGCCGGGCCGGCCGGCGGGCCGGGGGGACGCGGTCGGCTTCGCGGGGGCGGCGGACGGCAGGGCGCCCGAGCCCTTGTCGGCGGCCACACCGTCGGACGCCTCGTCCGAGGGCTTGGCGGACGGCTTTGCGCCCGGCTTTGCGCCCGGCTTTGCGGACGGCTTTGCGGTCGGCGATGCCGTCGGCTTTTCCGCAAGCTTCTCCGCGGCCTGCTCCGCCGCCTTGTCGGGCGTACGGGTGGTGGGCGTCTTGGGCGCCGTCTTGCCCAGCGACTTGCCCGCCGTGCCGTCGTCCGCCGACTTCAGCGCGACGAACTGGCTGGTCCGCTCGGCGTCACGCTCGGGGGTGCCCTTGGTCTCGGCCTTGGCGCCGCCCTTGGTCTTGGCCTCGGCCTTGGCCTCGGCGCCGCTCTTGGCTTCGGCCGACGCTTCCTTGCCCTTGCCCTTGGGGTCCGCCTTGGTGTCGGGCTTGGACTTGGTGTCGGGTTCAGCCTCGGGCTTCGACTTGGCCGCGGGCTCGTCCTTACCGGACGGCGGGATCTTGAAGACGGCGGTCGCCTGGTCGACGGGCTCGGCCGCCGCACCCTTCCCCTTTACCTTCGCGACAGCAAACACTCGGGTCGCGTCATCCACCGCCGACTCGTCGGCTTCGGCGTCGGCCTGGGCCTCGTCGGGCTTGCCCTTCTGCGGCCCGACGGTCTTGAAGACGGCGGTCGGCTGATCGACAACCTTGGGCTTGGACTCGGCCGTGGGCTTGGACTCGGCCTTGGGCTCGGCCTTGGGCTCGGCCTTGGGCTCAGCCTTCGCCTGGGACTCGGCCTTGGACTTGGACTCGGACTTGGACTCAGCCTTCGCCGCGGCCTCAGCCTCGACCTTCGGCTCTGCCTCGACCTCCCCCGCGACCTCGGCCTTCCCGTCGATCTTGGACTTCCCGTCGGCCTTCGGCTTCTCGTCGGCCTTGCCCGGAGCGTCCGCCCGCTTCTCCGCCTTCGACGCCTGCTCCGGCTTCGCCCCCGACTTCGGCTCCGACTTCGGCTCCGACTTCGCGGAAGCGTCGTCAGCTACCTCGTCGGCCGCGTCATCGGCAGCGGCATCGGCATCGCCATCCGCACCGCCCTCGTCGCCCTTCTCCGCGACCCAGGCGGCCACAGCGGCCCGCAGACGGTCGTCGCCACCCTCGGCGCCCTCACCGTCCCCAGCGGCCTCCTCAGACGCCTCAGACGCCTCCGCCTCAGCCTCTGCCGAGGACCCAGTCGAGGGCTCCGCCGAGGACTCATCCGCGTCCGCGGCCCCGGCCTTCACCCCGGACTGCGCATCGGCCTTCGCCCCGGACTTCCCGCCGGACTCGGCCCCGGACTTCCCGCCGGACTTTCCCTCGGACTTCCCGCCGGACTTTCCCTCGGACTTCTCCCCGGACTCGGACGTCCGCTTCGCGCCCGACGCGGCGCCCGATTCCTTCGCCGGCTCGTCCGGCTCCCCTCGGAAAACGGACAGGCGCGGATCGCGTTCGCTCCGCGCCGTCTTCCCCGACGACTGCTTCTTGTCCGACTTGTCGGGGGACTCGCCCGCCACCGATGTCTCCTTCATACGTCGCACTGCTGCCTGGCCAAGTGTTCCCAAGTGTCCTGTGTCCGCGCGGCGCCACCTCGCCGCCACGCGAACCGGTACCCGCTGCACCCCACGGATAGCTGTCGCCGACGTGCAAGACGAGAACGACATACCTACCGGTTCCCTACCGAACCCCCCACGCACTCTCGACAGATGAATGTGAGAGGGGTCACCCTGTCATTCATCCACGCGGGGAGGCATGGATGGGCAGGAGCCGCAGAACAATTCCGGAGGAGCTTCTGCTGCTCGCTTTGGACCCGACGACGGGTACCACAGCGCAGCCGCAGTCGCTCGACCTCGGCCTGGCCGGGGCCCAGCTAGTAGAGCTGGCTCTGGCAGGACGGATAGCCCCAGACGGGGATCGTATCGCCGTGGTGATGGCACGGCCGACAGGAGATCCGACTCTGGACTCCGCGCTCGAACTGCTGCGCCGACGCGGCAGTCCGGTGCGCGCGGTCCACTGGATCGGCGGGCCCCGACTGGGGCTGCGCCAGACCTACCTCACGCATCTCGAACGGTGCGGCATGGTCCATGCCGTGGCGGGACAGATGTGCGGGGTACTGCCGACGACGCGCTACCAGGCGACGGAGACGGCCATCAGCCGGGAAATCAGGGCCCGGCTGGACAACGCGATCCGCACCGGCGTACCCCCGGACCCGCGGACCGCGGCACTCGCCGCGCTGGCCCATGCGGTCGGACTCGGCAAGCACCTCTACCCGGGCAACGAGGGGCGGTCATCGCGCTCCCGTCTCCGGGATCTGATCCGCCACGACCCGATGGGCGGGCTGGTCGCACACGCCGTCATGGACGTACAGAACGGCGTCGCGGCGCAGCCCCGGCGGTCGCAGGCCGCCGCCGGCGCGGGAGCCGTACGGCAACCCGCGTCCCGTGCCACGGCCGACGCGGCCGGCGCGCCGGGCCAGTCACGGCACGGCGGCCACAGCAGGATGGCCCGCGTGGGCGCCCGCTGACGCCGTAGCAGCGCCGCACGACGTGCCGCCCGACCCGGCACGCGTCGTGCGACGCCCCGCACCACCGCCGTACGCCGCACGACACGCCGTACGGCGCTCGCAACACGCCGGGACGCGACACGCGCACCACGGCGCGATGCGGCGCGCACCCGCACCGCTCGCAGCACCACCCGCACCACCGTCCCCACCATCCCGTTCGGGAGCCGCAGCAAGGAGCGCGGGGTGGCGGGCCGGCCGTTCTGGACGACGGTCTGCCCGCCACCCCGCGCACATGCTCGCTCGCCTTCTGTGTGCGTTTCACTGCGCGGTGTGACCTCGGAGTGGCAGTCTGCTGAACAGAAACGACAGCAGTACGGAGCCGGAGGTGCACTTCCCGTGGCGTCCATTGTCAATCCCACCGTCAGGCGGCGCCGGTTGGGCCAGGAGCTGCGTAGGCTCCGCGAGCTCAAGGGCATGACGGCGGAAGAAGTGGCCGAGCGGCTGCTGGTATCCCAATCGAAGATCAGCAGACTGGAGAACGGCCGCCGCAGCATCAGCCAGCGCGACGTCCGCGATCTGTGCGGGGTCTACGAGGTCGAGGACCACCGGATAGTCGATTCGCTGATGCAGATGGCGAAGGACTCCCGTCAGCAGGGCTGGTGGCACGCCTTCGGCGACATCCCGTACAGCGTCTACATCGGGCTGGAGACCGAGGCGGCCTCGCTGCGGATCTACGAGTCGCTGCTGGTGCCCGGCCTGCTGCAGACCCCCGGATACGCCGAGGCGGTCATCCCCGGCACGGTCCCCGAGCTGGCGCCGGACCACCTGGAGAAGCGGATCCAGGTACGGATGCGACGCCAGGAGCGGGTCAACGACCCCGAGCGCCCACTGCGGTTGTGGGTGGTGCTGGACGAGAGCGCGCTGCGGCGCGTGGTCGGCAGCCATCTGATCATGCGCGAGCAACTCGACCATCTCGTCGAGATGAGCAATTTGCCGCATGTGACGATTCAGATCCTTCCCTACGACACCGGCGCGCATGCCGGAATGTCGGGAACGTTCTCGATCCTGGAATTCGACGACGCCTCGGATTCCAGCGTGGTGTACATCGAGGGGGTCACCAGCGACCTCTATCTGGAGAAAACCAACGATGTGCACAAATACACGATCATGTATGAGCACCTGCGCGCACAGGCACTGAGCGCGGAACAGAGCCGGGAGTTCATCGCCGCCGCGGCGAAATCCCATGCGGACGCGGTGGGGTGAGCCCCGGCAACGGCAGATGGTGAACTCCGGCCACGGAAGGAAATGGGCTCCGAGCGCGAAAGAGGGCTGACGCCGAACAGGGAAGAAATAGGGCGGAATGCGAGATTCCGGAAACCGGGTTCGCACGGTACACCCGCCGACTCTTCCATGAAAAGAGATCAAGGAATATGCCATTCGGACGAGTGAACGGCCTCTGCGGCTCGTGATGTTGGCGCGTAGCGTCATCACTACCGAATCCGCGGTAACTCAGAGTGACCTGGAGTGAACATGGCCGTGCAGCCGAATTCCGCATTCTCCTGGACCAAGTCCTCGTACTCCGGTGGCAATGGCGCCTGCGTGGAGATCGCCGTCCCCACCAGCGCAGCCATCGCGGTGCGCGACTCCAAGGACCCCGAGGGCCCGCGCCTCACGTTCGACAACTCGTCCTGGAGCCGCTTCGTGTCGGACGTCGCCGGCGGCGCGTTCGACGTGGCGTGACCTGAACTCTCACGGTTCGCGCACCGCAGACAGAGCCCTCTCGACTGGATCGCCGTCCCGGCCGAGGGGGCTCGGCCATGCCCGGATGCCCACGCCCTGTGAGCAAACCTCAGCGCAATTCAGCCACGTACCGGTCCGTGCCGGGCACGGTCGGCAGGAACGGCGCCACCAGCTCCACCCGCGCCAGCCCGGACTCCGCGACCTCCTCCCCCAGCCCGGCGAAGTGCGCGGACCAGCACTCGCGCGGGTCCTGCTGGAGGAACCACAGCAGCGTCAGCCGGGTGTCGACGCCCTCGACCTGCTTCACATAGGTCATCCGGTCCCCCGGTAGCGGCGTGGGCCTGAAGACCGTGACCATCGCCGCCGGCGAACCCGCCAGCCGCCGCGGCAGATGCCGGGCGCGCAGCCACTCCAGCAGTGCGGCCCGCCCCTCCGGACCGTCCGCGTCGATCACCTCCAGCACCAGCCCCGCATACGGGTGGTCCAGCGCATGGAAGTCCCGGGGCCCCGCCGCCCCGTCGCGGTAGACCGTCGCCACATGGTCCTGGAAGGCCGTGAAGACATGCGTACGGTCCTGATAGACCCGACCGTCCCGGTTGAGGCGCTTGTTGATGCCGACGGTCCACTTCATGTGCTCGTCGTAGCGGCCTTCGGTCAGCCAGTAGGTGGAGAGGTAGCAGCCGGCCGTGACCGGCCGGGCGACGGCGGACTCCTCCGGGTAGCGCAGCAACTGCAGCTCGCGGGTGGCGACCCAGCGGCGGCCCGCGAACATCCAGGGCATCGCCATCGCACCGGCGATGTAGTGGTCGTCCTCGTACCAGCGGTTGTAGGCGTACTCGTGGCCCGGATGCGGTTCGACCATGGTGATCAGCGCATGGCCGGGGCGCACCCCGTAGGGGCCGACGGCGGCCAGCTCGGCGTAGGCGGCGGCGCCTCGGGGGTCCACGGCGGCCGCGGCATCCGGGGACACCTTGCCGTGTGCGGACGCGCTTGCGGTCGTGTCTGCGGTCGTGTCTCCAGTCGCGTCTGTGGTCATGACAGACAGGTGTAGCTGACGCACCATCAGAAGGGGAGGGGTGCGCCGCGTACAGCAGGGGCGGGTGCACCGCGTACAGCAGGGGCGGGTGCACCGCGCGCGTTCACCATGCGGGCATCCCTGCACATCGCGTCCCGCCGCGCCTAGGATGCCTGCCATCTGCAGCTAACGATGGTTCATCGCAGATCCGAGCGATGGGAGCCGCTATGCCGGACGTGATCCTTGCCGACGCCCGCACGCCCGTCCCCGAGTTGGCCGCGCGTGCGGCGCGTACCGGCAGCTCGCCGGTACGCGACATCCTGGCGCTCACCGCCCGGCCCGAGGTCATCTCGTTCGCCGGCGGGCTGCCCGCGCCCGAGCTGTTCGACGCTGCCGGGATAGCCGACGCCTTCCGCAAGGTACTGACCGAACAGCCGCAGCGGGCGCTGCAGTACTCCACCAGCGAGGGCGATCCGGTGCTGCGCGCGGCCGTCGCGGCCCGCTACACCGCACGCGGGCTGCCCACCGACGCCGCCGACCTGCTGGTGACCACCGGCTCCCAGCAGGGCCTGTCGCTGCTGGCCACCACCTTGCTGGAGCCCGGTGACGTGGTGCTGGTCGAGGACCCCTGCTACCTCGCGGCGCTGCAGATCTTCTCGCTCGCCGGCGCGCGGGTGGTGCCGGTGCCCACCGACGACGACGGACTGGACCCGGCCGCGCTCGACGAGATCGCCGCCCGCGAACGGCCCAAGCTGCTCTACGTCATCCCCACCTTCCAGAACCCGACCGGCCGCACCCTGCCCGCCGAGCGACGGGCCGCGGTCGCCGAGGTCGCCGCCCGCCGCGGCTTGTGGATCGCCGAGGACGACCCGTACGGGGAGCTGCGCTTCGAGGGCGAGCCGATGCCGTGGGTGGCGTCGTTCCCCGGGGCCGAGGACCGTACGGCACTTCTGGGGTCGTTCTCCAAGGTGATGGCACCCGGACTGCGGCTGGGCACGCTGCGGCTGCCGGCCGGGCTGCGACGCGCCTGCGTCATCGCCAAGCAGGCCGCCGATCTGCACACCTCGACCGTCGATCAGGCGGCCGCGGCACGGTACTTGGCGGACGCGGACCTGGACGCCCATCTGGCGCGGGTGCGCGGCGCCTACCGAGAGCGGCGGGACGCGCTGGTCGACGGGCTGGCCGCGGCGCTCCCCGAGGGTTCGCGGTGGAATCGCCCCGCGGGCGGCATGTTCGTCTGGGCGACGCTGTGTGAGGGCTACGACGCCACGGCCCTGCTGCCCGAGGTCGTACGGCATGACGTCGCCTATGTCCCCGGGGCGCCGTTCTTCGCGGGTACCCCGGACGCCACGGCCGTCCGGCTGTCGTTCGTGACGCACTCCCCGGAGGAGATCCGCGAGGGCCTGGGCCGACTGCGGGCGGCACTGGAGGGCGCACACCGGGACGGGTGAGCCCGGCGGCGGCCAGGGCCCGGTAGTGGGTCGACCCCGGTAGTGGGCGGATCCCGGTAGCCAGTAGATCGCGGTGGCGGGCGGATCCTGGTAGTGGGCGGATCCCGGTGAGCGCGCGCTATGGCCTTTCCGGGCCTCCACCCCTACTCTGACGCACCGTCAGATGCGCGCTGGGTGGCCCGGCCGGGAGGCGGACATGCTGCTGCGGAACAAGACCGTCATCGTCTCGGGCGTCGGGGCCGGACTCGGCCATCAGGTCGCGGCGGCCTGTGTGCGCGACGGCGCCTCGGTCGTGCTGGGAGCCCGTACGGAGGCCAATCTCGCCAAGTCGGCTGCGCAGATCGATCCTTCGGGCGAGCGCACGGCCTGGCAGGCGACCGATATCGGCGACGAGGCCCAGTGCGAGGCGCTGGCCGCGCTCGCCGTGGAGCGGTTCGGTGGCATCGACGCGGTGATCCATGTCGCCGCGCTGGACTCGCTCTTCGGCGGCCTGCGCGAGGCCGACTTCGACTCCTGGCGCGGCGTCGTGGACGTCAACCTCTTCGGCACGCTGCGGATGACCCGGGCCTGTCTGCCGTCGCTCACCGCGCGCGGCGGCGGTTCGGTGGTGATGATCGGCACCCAGTCGTCGGTCGCCGCGCCTTCGCAGGTGCAGCAGGCGGCGTATGCGGCGTCCAAGGGCGGGCTGGTCTCGGCGATGTACTCGCTGGCGCGCGAGCTGGGCCCGGACCGGATTCGGGTCAACACCGTGCAGCCTGGCTGGATGTGGGGCCCGCCCGTCGAGGCGTACGTACGGTTCCAGGCGCACAGCGAAGGCGTGCCGGAGTCCGAGGTGCTCGCCCGGCTCGCCGAGCGGATGGCGCTGCCCGAGCTGGCGACGGACGCGGACGTGGCGGAGACCGCGGTCTTCCTGGCCTCCGACCGGGCGCGCGCCATCACGGGCCAGTCGCTGCTGGTCAATGCGGGGGAATTGATGCGGTAGCCGACCGGGCCGGTCCGGTCCGGCCTGCCCCGCTTTCGCGCCTGTACGCCCCTTGCTTCCCGCCTCATCCCTCTCCGGGAACGATGACGATGCCGATGCCGATGCCGACGCCGGACGGGGGCGGGCCGCCCTTGCCGGGCCCGGGCCCTGGGCGTATGCGGGCCAGCTTCCTCAGGCTCGCGGGTAACGGCGTACGACCCGGCTGCTTCAGGCTCGCGGGTAACGGGCGAGCCACCCCGGCGACGAACCGGCCGGGCCGTGCAGCGCGGCGCCCTGCGTCATCTCCATGGAGAAGTCGTCGGCCAGCTGCAGGATCGTGTCCCGGCCCTCCAGCTCGACCAGCCACACCGGCGGCAGCGCCGTCTCACCGTGCAGTGTGCCCAGCAGATTCCCGCAGATGGCGCCGGTGGAATCACTGTCGCCGCTGTGGTTGACGGCGAGCAGCAGACCGTGCCGGATGTCCTCGGCGACCAGTGCGCAGTACACGGCGATGGACAGCGCCTCCTCGGCCGTCCAGCCTTCGCCCAGCGACTCCACCCGGGCGGGAGTCGGCATGCCCTGCCGTACGGCGCCGAGCGCGAGCTTGAGGGCGTCGGTGGTCTCCTCGTGGTCGGGGCGGGTGGCAAGGTGCGCCAGGGCCTTCTGCACGGCGCTGTCGAGGTCCTCACCGCGGGCCAGCGAGTGGCTGATGACCGCGAGCGCACCGGCCGCCAGATAGCCGGTGGGGTGGCCGTGCGTCTGCGCCGCGCACTCGACGGCGAGCTGGAAGACCAGCTGCGGCTCCCAGCCGACCAGCAGCCCGAACGGCGCGGAGCGCATCACCGCGCCGCAGCCCTTCGAGTCGGGGTTCTTGGGCTTTTCGAGCGTGCCCATCACCTCGTCGCCGAGCCCGGACAGGCAGGCCCTCCCGGGGGCGCGGCGGGAGTACAGCCACTCCTCGCGGGCGAGCCAGCCGTCGTCCGTCCTGCGCTCGTCCGGGCCCCAGTCGTGCTGGGTGGCGGCCCAGCGCAGGTAGGCGCGGTGCACGTCGGTGGGCGGGTGCCAGGCTCCGGTGTCACGTCGCACCTGCGCGCGTATCAGCCCGTCGACTGTGAAGAGGGTCATCTGCGTGTCGTCGGTGACCGCGCCGCGCCGTCCGAAGGCGGGCACAAGATCCGTCACGCCCTCCTGGCCGTGCGCCTCCCGTATCGCGTCGAGCGACTCGAATTCGATCCCGGCACCGAGGGCATCGCCTATGGCACCGCCGAGCAGACAGCCGCGTACCCGGCTGCGGAAGTCCTGCTGTTCCGCGCGCCCCCAGATAGCGCCGCCGCCTCCCGCTGCGCTCATGCCGACACCTCGCTCCGCTCGGCCTCGCATTCGCGCGGCGCGCACGTCTGAATGGCACGCTCGCTCCGCTCGCTCACTGCAGCCCTCCCGAGGCTCACTACCTGCCGGGACGTTGTGGGGCCCCTGGCGCAGCACTGTAATCGACCACGATTGATCAATTTCAGGCCAGGTGAGTATGCGAACAGTCACTGGCTAGGAGGCTTTTGGGCGATACGGCCCGGAAGGGGACGACACGACGACGTGCACCGTCCGCCACCGCCCCGCCACTGCCCGTGGCCCCGCTGGGGGCCATGCCGGGCAGGTGAACATGCCCGTCCTCTGCCCGTCCTTCCGCTCGTGCTCCTGCCCTCGGGCGCGCTTGCCCTGGCGAGCCCCGCGAGCGGGCCTGGCTCCCCCGCTCCTCTTCCCCTCCCCCCTCCCCGCCCGCCCTCCCTCCACCGCCCGTACGGCACCGCCCCCCACCGCCGACACGACGCTTCCCCCCACCGCCGGCACCAGTCGCCGGGCCGGGCTCGCCGGCGACGGGGACCCGGGCCTGCGTACGGCGCCGCCCTTCGCCGCCCTTCGCCGTCCCATGCCTCGCCGCCGGGCCGCTCATCCATTCGATGATGGCGAGGGCGCCCGCTGGGCATGCTCTCCCCATGTCCGAGTACGAGTGGGATCGCACCACCATGGCCGTCGTCGCCTCCGCGCTCTCGGGAGACAGCGACGGCGCGGTGGAACTCCTTCGGCCGCTCCCGCAGAGGGATGTCTGCCACATCGCGGTACGACTCGCCGCCATGGCCGCCGACGCCTTGATCGTCGCCGCCCAGGACAGCGGAGGCGATCGCGAGGAGGCCCTGTCGCAGTGGCAGCAGTGCATCCTCCAGCACGAGGCCGAGTACGACGGCGAGTGACGCGGGGCCGCCCCGCTCAGTAGCAGCTCGGGCCACATGGCTCAGGCACGGTGCGGGCGGTCCTGACGGCTTTGTCGCCCTGCTCACGCAGATTAGCCTTCGGCGGAATCGAGCGTCGGGGGCTGTGGATAACTCCGTACGTGCCGATGCCCTGATGGTCCGCCACGACGGTATGGCCGGGTCAACTCACGCCCAGATCCACCCTGTTGGAGCCATCCCCACTCCCCCTACTCCACCACCGGCAGCAGGTCCGGCAGATGGCCGTCCGATGCGAGGGCGGTGCTGTGACGTTCCTGCGGCACCGGGCCGTAGGTCGTCGTGCGGGGGCGGGCGGGGCGGCCGGCCTGTTCGGCGATGGCGATCAGGTCCTGGATGGAGCGGTAGGAGCCGTAACTCGAACCCGCCATCCGGGAGATGGTCTCCTCCATCAGCGTGCCGCCCAGGTCGTTGGCGCCCGAGCGGAGCATCTCGGCGGCGCCGTCCGCGCCGAGCTTGACCCAGCTGGTCTGGATGTTGGTGATGTACGGGTGGAGCAGGAGCCGGGCCATGGCCGTGACCGCGCGGTTGTCGCGAGTGGTGGGGCCGGGACGGGCGATACCGGCGAGGTAGACGGGGGCGTTGGTGTGGATGAAGGGAAGGGTGACGAATTCGGTGAAGCCATCGACGTTGTGGGACAGCGCGGACTGCTGGATCTCGGCCAGCAGGCGGAGGTGGCCGAGCCAGTGCCGCGGCTGGTCGACATGGCCGTACATCATCGTCGATGACGAGCGGATGCCCAGCTCATGGGCGGTTTTGATGACCTCGACCCAGGTGGCGGTGGGCAGCTTGCCCTTGGTGAGGACCCAGCGGACCTCGTCGTCGAGGATCTCGGCGGCCGTCCCGGGGATGCTGTCCAGACCGGCGGCCTTGGCCTCGGTGAGCCATTCGCGGATGGACATGCCGGTGCGCGTCGCGCCGTTGACGACCTCCATGGGCGAGAAGGCGTGCACATGCATCCCCGGGACGCGCTCCTTGACCGCGCGGGCGATGTCGAAGTACGCCGTACCGGGCAGGTCGGGGTGGATACCGCCCTGCATGCAGACCTCCACCGCGCCCACGTCCCATGCCTGTTGGGCACGGTCGGCGACCTGGGAGAGCGACAGCGTGTAGGCATCGGCGTCCGTACGGCGCTGGGCGAAGGCGCAGAACCGGCAGCCGGTGTAGCAGACATTGGTGAAGTTGATGTTCCTGGTGACGATGTAGGTGACGTCGTCGCCCACCGTGGCGCGGCGCAGATCGTCGGCGATCTTGCAGAGGGCGTCCAGCGCCGGCCCGTCGGCGTGCAGCAGCGCCAGCGCCTCCGGGTCGGTGAGCTTGGTGGGATCGTCGGCGGCCTGCGACAGGGCCTGCCGTACGTCGGCGTCGATGCGCTCCGGTGCCATCCCCGGGGCGGCGGCCTCGCGCAGCGCCTCCCAGTCGCCGTAGACCTCGTCGAAGTCGTCGCGGCGGTCGGTGGTGCGGCCGTCGGTGTCGATGGTGCGGTGCAGGTCTGTACGGCCCGTGGAGTGCATCGCGAAGCCCTCGTCGGGCTCCTGCCAGGGGCGGCCGACCACCGGGGCGTCCTCGACGGCCAGCCCCGTCTCCGGGTCGGCGAGCGCCCGGACATGGGGCAGCAGGCGGGGGTCGAGCCAGGGTTCGCCGCGCTGGAGGAACTCCGGGTAGATGGGAAGCCGTTCACGCAGCTCGAAACCGGCGGTGGCGCAGCGCTCGGTCAGCTCCTCGATCTGCGGCCAGGGACGCTCGGGGTTGACGTGGTCGAGGGTCAGCGGGGAGACGCCGCCCCAGTCGTCGATCCCGGCGTCGATGAGCAGCGCGTATTCGCCGTCGACCAGATTGGGCGGGGCCTGGATGCGAGTCGAGGGGCCCATGATGTGTCGGGCCACCGCGATCGTCGCGGCCAGCTCCTCCAGTTCGGCGTCCGGCATACCGCGCATCGCCGTGTCCGGCTTGGCGCGGAAGTTCTGCATGATCAGTTCCTGGATGCCGTGGTACGCGCGCTGGATGCGGCGCAGCGCGAAGAGGGACTCGGCTCGCTCCTCGTAGGTCTCGCCGATACCGATCAACAGCCCGCTGGTGAAGGGGACATTGGAGCGGCCGGCGTCCTCCAGGACGCGCAGCCGGACGGCCGGCTCCTTGTCGGGCGATCCGTAGTGCGGACCGCCGGGCTCGCTCCACAGGCGCTCGGCGGTCGTCTCCAGCATCATCCCCAGCGACGGGGCCACCGGCTTCAGGCGCTGGAAGTCCGTCCAGGACATCACCCCGGGGTTGAGGTGCGGCAGCAGTCCGGTCTCCTCCAGGACGCGGATGGCCATGGCGCGGAGGTACGAGACCGTGTCGTCGTAGCCGTGCGCCTCCAGCCACTCGCGGGCCTCCGGCCAGCGGTCCTCGGGCTTGTCCCCCAGGGTGAACAGGGCTTCCTTGCAGCCCATCTCCGCGCCGCGGCGCGCGATGTCCAGCACCTCGTCGGGCGACATGAACATCCCGTGGCCGTCACGGCGCAGTTTGCCGGGGACGGTGGCGAAGGTGCAGTAGTGGCACTTGTCCCGGCACAGGCGCGTCAGGGGGATGAAGACTCCGCGCGAGTACGTGATGACGCCGGGGCGGCCCGCGGCCTCCAGGCCGGCGTCCCGCACCCGGGCCGCGGAGGCGCACAGGTCCGTGAGGTCCGCGCCGCGGGCCTGCAGCAGCACCGCGGCCTCGCCGACGTCCAGCGCCACACCGTCGCGGGCCCGCTTCAGCGCGCGGCGCATCGCGTTCGCCGTGGGGCGGCCCTGGCTGGGCCCGGCGCTCGTCCCTCGGTCGGTCACCTGGTCGGATGCCTGGTCAGGTCCCTGCGCGCTGGTAGTCATTCCCCGAGCATACGAGCGCCCGCCGACAGCACCCCCGCCGGAGAGCACGGCTGTCGATGTGCCGCTGATCACTGCGGACGGAGGTTATGTCCGCCCCCAAAGCGGGCAATTCCCCGGCGGTGGCTCCCCTCATGCCTACATGCTGGCCAGCAGCTCGTCGGAGTACGTCCGGGTCATGAACTCCATGTTGTGACCGTCGGGATCGTTGATGTAGACGCCGCGGCCGCCGTCCCGGGTGTTGATCTGCTGGGGCTTGTTGTGCATGGGGTCGGCCCAGTAGGGCAGTTCGCGCGCCTGTATGCGGCCCATGATCGCGTCGAACTCTTCCTCGGTGACCAGGAACGCGTAGTGCGTGGGGACGAACTCACCGCCGCCGCCCAGATGCTCGGCGTAGTCGAGGGCGACCCCGTTGTCCAGCTTGAGGGCGGCGAAGGGTCCGAACGACTTCGGCTCGGCCACTCCCAGCAGGTCGGCGAGGAAACGGGCGGAGGCGAAGCGGTCGGTGCTCTGCACGATCGTGTGGTCGAGGCGAGGCATCTGGGATCTCCTTGATCTTCGTGGTCCGGCGATCGGTGGCGCCCCCAGTGAGCCCCTGGATCGGCTCAGGGCGCCGGCCTTCCGGGACCGGTGAGCGATCTCCTGTGGACCGCGGATCTGCGGGTCCTTCACCTTCGACGGTACGACCGCGGGCGCCGACGCGGATCGGTCCGCGGTACCGGACGGGGCCGGTACCGGGGCCGTACGCCGATGGTCCTAGGGCACGCCGCGGCCCCGCCCTCCCCCGGGCGCGCGCCTGGGCCACCCGACCCGTCCGTCACCCACCTCGCACGGCGCACTCCCGTACGTCACGGGTGCGCGCGCGGCACCCATGGCGCGGCCGCCCGGCGCGCTGCCGTGTCACAGGTACCGCGCGAAGTCGTCCAGCGTCCGCAGCACCTCCGCCTCCCCGGCGGCGGGCAGTTGCAGGACCACCTCCTGCAGGCCCAGGTCGCTGTAGTGGGCCAGCTTTCCGGCCGACGGCCGCACTCCGTACGGCACCACCAGCGGCTCGCCCGCCCGCCCCGCGTCCGACCATGCCTGCCGCAGTACCGGAAGGGTCTCGGTCAGCCCTCGGCCACCGATCGGCAGCCAGCCGTCCGCGTACTCGGCGATCTGCCCGAAGAGTTTGGGGCCGGCCGCGCCGCCGAGCAGCATGCGCGGCGCGCCGTGCACCGGCTTGGGGTAGGCCACGGACGCCCGTACGGACCCGAATTCGCCCTTGTACGCGGTCGGTTCGTCCGCCCACAGGGCGCGCATCAACGCCACCCGGTCGCGGGTCAGCTCGCGCCGGGTCGACCACTGCACTCCGTGGTCGGCGGCCTCCTCGACGTTCCAGCCGTAGCCGATGCCGAGCGTGAAGCGGCCGTTGGAGAGGAAGTCCAGGGTCGCGATCTGCTTGGCGAGATCGACCGGGTCGTGCTGTGTGACCAGGGTGATGCCGGTGCCCAGGGCGAGGCGCTCGGTGACCGCGGCGGCCTGGCCCAGGGCGATGAGCGGGTCGAGGGTGCGGCCGTATTCGCGGGGCAGCGGCTCACCCATGGGCGCGGGGGTGTCGCGGCTGGCGGGGATGTGGGTGTGTTCGGGGAGGTAGAGGCCGGCGAATCCGCGCTGTTCCAGCTCACGGGCGAGTCGGTCCGGCCGGATCGTCTCGTCGGTCAGGAAGATCGTGGTCGCGATCCGCATCTGTGGACACCTCCGTCAGGCGTGTGGGTGACGGCATGTTGCCTCAGCGCCCGACAGTTATCCACAGACCTTTCCCTCCGCGTCACAGCCGCGTACAACAGTTTTCACGCGGCGCGACGAAACGACCGCGCAGCGATACGAGACCGATACGGCGCGAGACGGCCCGAGACGGCACAGGCCGACACGGCACAAGACGACACGGGGGGCGGGTATGGAACGACGCGATGTTCTGAGGCTTTCGGCGGTTGCGGGCGCGACGGGCGCGCTTACGCTCGGACGTGTGAGCTTCGCCGACGCGGAGCCGGCGGCCGGGCGCCCGGATGGCGGGCCGGGCGAGCAGACCCGCCGGGTCACCGGCCATCTGCCGACCGGCGCTCCGGACTTCGTCCACCTGCCGGTCGAAGTGCCGCACGGGGTGCGGGAGATCGCCGTCTCCTACCGCTACGACAAGCCCCCTGTGCCCGAGGGCACGGCCGGCAACGCCTGCGACATCGGCATCTTCGACGAGCGGGGCACGGAGCTGGGCGGCTCCGGCTTCCGCGGCTGGTCGGGCGGCGCGCGTGCGGAGTTCTTCCTGCGCGCCGACGAGGCCACCCCGGGATACCTTCCCGGCCCCGTCAACGCCGGCACCTGGCACATCGCCCTCGGCCCGTACACGGTCGCGCCGCAGGGGCTGTCCTACGACGTCACGATCACCCTGCGGTACGGCCCACGGGGGCACACCCCGGCACCCGTCTATCCGCCCGAGCGTGCCCGGGGCCGCGGGCGCGCCTGGTACCGCGGCGACAGCCATCTGCATTCGGTCCACTCCGACGGCAGGCGCACCCCCGCAGAGATCGCGGCGCTGGCCCGCGCCGCCGGCCTGGACTTCATCACCACCTCCGAACACAACACCACCTCCGCGCACCGCGCCTGGGAAGGGCTGTGGGGCGACGACCTGCTGATCCTGACCGGCGAGGAGGTGACCACCCGCAATGGGCACGTGGTGGCGATGGGCACCGACCCCGGGGTCTTCATCGACTGGCGCTACCGGGCGCGCGACAACGCCTTCGGGAAGTTCGCGCGTGCCATCCGAAGAGCCGGGGGACTGGTCATCCCGGCGCATCCACACGCCACCTGCATCGGCTGCAACTGGAAGTTCGGGCTGAACGAAGCCGATGCGGTGGAGGTCTGGAACGGCCCGTACACCCCAGATGACGAGGTCACCCTCGCCGAGTGGGACAACACCCTGGTCGCGCACGCCCAGGGCCGCGCCGACTGGCTGCCGGCCGTCGGCCACAGCGACGCCCACCGCGACCCGGACGTCGTCGGTCTGCCGCAGACCGTGGTGCTCGCCGACGATCTCTCCCGCCGCGCCCTCCAGGACGGCATACGGGCGGGCCGGGTCTGGATCGCCGAATCCTCGAAGGTCGACCTGGCCTTCTCCGTCACCGGCGAGCGCGGCGAACACGCCGGAATCGGCGAGCGCCTGGAGGTCTCCCCCACGGCGCGGGTCACCGCCCGGCTGAAGGTGTCCGGTGCCCCGGGCTGCACGGCCTCCTTCGTCACCGACCAGGGCCGGCTGTACACGACCCCGCTTCCGCCGTCCGGCGAGGGCACCGTCACCTGGCAGACCACGCCGGACTACGCCGCCTATATACGCGCGGAAGTCCGCCACCCGCCGACCACAGCGGGCCTCCCGGGCCCGATGGCGGCCATGACCAACCCGATCTTCCTGGGTCGCCGGGAGGACTGAGAGATGTGGGAGGACTGAGAGATGTGAGGGGTGCGAGAGGGGTGAGGGGCGTGAGAGGGGTGAGAGGAGTGGGGCACGTTCACCGGCGCCGGAGGCATGGCGGCGGGTGGTCGCCTACTCCTCCACTACTCCTCCGCTACTCCTCCACCACCAACGCCGGTGTGGCCCGGGTCAGGATCTCGCCCCGGAAGAAGGCGGGGCTGCGGCGTTGCATGACGAGCATGAGAACGACGCCCAGGAGGAGCAGGCCGACCCCGATGACGAAGACCGAGCCGACTCCGAGGACCGAACTGCCGGACCCGTAGGCGGGGTTCCACATGTCGATCAGGGTCTTGGCGAAGACCGCCGCGAGCAGGACGCCGCCCAGGAACGGGAAGACGCCCTTGAAGAGCAGGTCGCGGACCGAGGTGCGCAGCTCGCGGCGGAAGAACCAGGCGCAGGCGAAGGCCGTGATCGAGTAGTAGAAGCAGATCATGAGGCCGAGGGCGCAGATGGTGTCGATGAGGACGTTCTCGCTGAGGAGGCTCATCACGGCGTAGAAGACGCCTGTGGCGACACCGGCGGCGACGGTGGCCTGCCCCGGGGAGCGGAAACGCGGGTGGATCTTGGCGAAGGACGCCGGCAGCGCCTCGTAGGTGCTCATCGCCAGGACCGTGCGGGCCACCGGGATGAAGGTGGTCTGCAGACTGGCCGCGGCCGAGGCGAGGACCGCGACGAAGAGCAGTACGCCGAGCACGGTGCCCATGACGGGGTTGGCGAGGGCGGCGAAGACGTTGTCGGACGTGTCCGGGTTGCCCAGGCCGAGTCCCTTGTCGCCGGCGCCGGAGAACATCTGGGAGGCCACGGCGGTGAGCAGATACGAGCCGATCAGCACGAGCATGGCCAGAAGGGCGGCGCGGCCGGGCGTCTTCGCGCTGCCGGCGGTCTCCTCGTTGACCGTGAGGCAGGCGTCCCAGCCCCAGAACATGAAGATCGAGAGGGACAGACCGGCCGTGAAGGCGGAGAAGGACTGGACGGCGAACGGGTCAAGCCAGGTCCAGGAGAAGTGGACGGAGCCGGCGAAGTCGCCGGACCGCGCCTTGATCACGGCCATCGCGACGAAGACCGCGAGGACGGCGAGTTGGAGGCCGACCAGGGCGTACTGGACGCCCTTGGTGGCGGTCATCCCGCGGTAGCTGATCGCGGTGGCGACGGCGATGAAGGCCAGGCACGTCAGGACGTGGGCGGCCTTGTTGCCGTCGAGGTCGGCGATGGCTTGGCTGCCGGTGACTTCGCCGAGCAGCAGATAGAAGAACGAGGTGGCCACGCCGGCGAGGTTGGAGAGCACGATGATCGTCGCGATCACCAGCCCCCAGCCGCACATCCAGCCGATCCGCGGTCCGAAGGCCTTGACGGTCCAGGTGAAGGAGGTGCCGCAGTCCGGTACGGCCTTGTTGAGCTCGCGGTAGGCGAAGGCGACCAGCAGCATCGGCAGGAAGCCGGCGAGGAAGACGGCCGGCATCTGCAGCCCGACCTCGCCGACCGTCGGGCCGAGCGTCGAGGTGAGGCAGTAGACGGGGGCGACGGTGGAGATACCGATGACCGCGCTGCCGAGCAGTCCTACGGAGTTGCCGCTGAGGCCCTTGCTGCGGGTGTCACCGCCGGTAGCGCCGACGCTCGTTACCGTGTCTCCGGTCTGGGGCCGGAGGTCAACCTGAACCATGAACAGGACGTTAAGCGCTGCTGTATTCGTATCCGGAAGATCAAACTCCGGAGGGGATCCCTTCACAGCACAGGGGGATTGACGCACCGGCCAGGCGATACCAAGATTAGTTGCAGAATCAACCTTTGATTCGATGGCCGCGCGTCATCGCTTCCACATTGCGGGAATCGCAGCACTGTCCGATTTGCCACGATTCAAAATTTTCCCGTCCGGATGTTGAACACCACATCCCGCTCACCGGAGCTTCCCGCCGTCGCCACTCGGCCCGGCGGCCTCCCCCGGCTCACCCCGGCCACACGATCGCCTGCAGCTCGCTGTACGCGTGCAGCGCGTACGAGCCCACGTCCCGCCCCACGCCGCTCCGCTTGAAGCCGCCGAACGGCGCCTCCATGTTCCGGCCGACGGTGTTGACCCCGACCCCGCCGGCCCGCAGCCGCCGGGCCACCCGGAAGGCGCGGGCCACATCGCCCGACCAGACGTAGTCGATCAGGCCGTAGTCGCTGTCGTTGGCCAGGGCCACCCCTTCGTCCTCCTCGTCGAAGGGAACGACCACCACGACCGGACCGAAGATCTCCTCCCGCACCACGCGCATCTCGCGGGTGCAGTCCGCAAGGAGCGTCGGGGCCACATAGAACCCCTTCTCCTGCGCGGGCCGCTCACCGCCCGCGACGAGGCGGGCGCCCTCCTTGCGGCCCAGTTCCACATACGACTCGACCCGGTCCCGGTGCGCGGCCGAGATCACCGGCCCCACGACCGTGCCCCGCTCCCTCGGATCGCCGACCCCGAGCTGCCCGACGTACCGCGCGAGCCCCTCCACCAGCGCCTCGTACACACCCCGCTGCGCGATCACCCGCGTCGGCGCCGTACAGATCTGCCCGCTGTAGAAGGAGAAGGTCGTGCCGATGCCCCGGACGGCCGACTCCAGGTCCGCGTCGTCGAAGACCACCGCCGCGCCCTTGCCGCCCAGCTCCATGAGCTGGCGCTTCATGCCGCGTCCGCAGACCTCGCCGATGCGCCGGCCGACCGCCGTGGAGCCGGTGAAGCTCACCATGTCCACGTCCGGCGAGTCGACGGCCGCCTCACCGACCTCCACCGACGCACCGCTCACCACGTTCACCACGCCCGGCGGCGCCCCCGCCTCCTCCAGCGCGGCCGCCATCCGGTACACCGACAGGGGATCCTGCGGGGCGGGCTTGACCACGACCGTGTTGCCCATGGCCAGGGCCGGCGCCACCTTGCCCGCGGGATTCGCCCAGGGGTTGTTGTAGGAGGTGATGCAGGTGACGACGCCGACCGGCTGACGTACCGCGAGCGCACCGATCACCGCCGCCCCGCCCATCGGTCCGGCCTCGTTGATCTGCGGCACCAGCGCCTGTTCGACCGGCTCCAGGGCCCCCTTGGCGTAGCGGCGGAAGCGCGCCACCCCCACTCCGACCTGCATGCCCCGCGCGGTCGCGGTCGTCGCACCGCTCTCGGCCTGCGCCAGCTCGGCGTTCGCGGCGAAGTCGCGCTGGATGACGTCCGCGGCCCGGTCGAGGATCGCGGCGCGCTCCTCCGGCCGGGTACGGGACCAGGCCGCGAGGGCCTCGCGCGCCGCCGCGGCCGCCTCGTACACCTGCGCCCGGGACGCCTCGGGCGCGCGCCCGACGACCGACCCGTACGCCGGATCGATCACGTCGTAGTGCCCGCCGGCCGGCTCGACCCACTCCCCGCCGATGAACAACTTCCCGTCCGACACCGTCATATGGCACCCCCGACCGTCACTCGGTCCTCCTCTGCGGCCGCTCGGCGCTCCCCAGCCGTCGTTTGATGCGCCCGTGCGGCCACTCGGCGTCCGTCAACCGTCGTTCGGCGCTCCCTCGCCGCCCCTCGGTGCTCCCCGCCCGTCACTTGGTGGCCACCGTCCTGGTGTCCCGCCCCGACCGCAGCACCCGTCCCGGTACGGCGCCGGTCACCGCATCGTCACGGATCACCTCGACGCCGTTGACCCACACCGCGTTGACGCCGATCGCCGCGGAGTCCAGACGAGGGCTGTCACCCGGCAGGTCGTGCACGAGCGTCGCCTTGCCCGCGTCGATGGTCTCCGGGTCGAAGAGCACCAGATCGGCGTGCCAGCCCTCCTGGACGCGCCCCCGCTCCCGCAGGCCGAAGAGCTGCGCGGGGTCGTCGGTGAGCATCTTCACGGCCTGCTCCAGGCCCACCAGCCTGCGGCCGCGCAGGCAGTCGCCGAGGAACCGGGTCGTGTACGGGGCCCCGCACATCCGGTCCAGGTGCGCGCCCGCGTCCGAGCCGCCCAACAGTACGTCCTCGTGCTGCCAGGTCTCGGCGCGCAGGGCCCAGGAATCGGGGTCGTTGTCGGTCGGCATGGGCCACAGCACCGTGCGCAGCCGGTCGTTGGCGCAGATCTCCACCAGGCAGGCGAACGGCTCCTGCCCGCGCTCGGCGGCGATGTCCCGTACGACCCGCCCCGTCAGGCCCGCGTTGGCCTCGCTGTACGTATCGCCGATGACATAGCGGCCGAAGTCGGCGAGCCTCCGGAAGACGCCGGCCTCCTTGCTGTCCGCGCGCCGCAGCATCTCGGCGCGCACCTTGGCGTCGCGCAGCCTGGCGATCCGCTCGTCGATCGGCAGCCCGAGGACCTCGCCCCATCCGGGGATCAGGTTCAGGGCGCAGAAGGTGCCCAGCGACATGTTCATCGGCGTCAGGATCGGCATCGTCAGCGCCACGATCCGGCCGCCCGCCTCACGGGCCCGTTCACTGGCCACGAGCTGGCGCGGCACACGCTCGGGGACGGCGGCGTCGATGGTGAGGACGTTCCAGTTCAGAGGCCGCCCGGCCGCCGCGCTCATCTCCACGAACAGCTCGATCTCCGCGTCGCTGAACTGGTCGAGGCAGCCGGCCACGATCGCCTCGATCTGCGTGCCCTCGTGTTCGGCGACGGCCCGCGACAGGGCGAGCAGCTCGGCCGGCTTCGCATGCCGGGACGCGACCGGCTCGCCGTCGCCGTCGGAGTGGGTGGACGACTGGGTCGTGGACAGCCCCCAGGCCCCCGCCGCCATCGCCTCGTGGAAGAGGGCGAGCATCTGCGCCATCTGCTGCTCGCTCGGCTGCCCGCCCACCGCGTCCGCGCCCATCACATACCGGCGCAGCGCGCAGTGCCCCACCATGAAGCCCGCGTTGACGGCGATGCGCCCCTCCAGCGCGTCCAGGTACTCCCCGAACGAACTCCAGTCCCAGGGCGCGCCCTCCTCCAGCGCCACCAGGGACATGCCCTCCACCTTGGACATCATCCGGCGGGTGTAGTCGGCGTCCTCGGGCCGCGCGGGGTTCAGCGGGGCCAGGGTGAAGCCGCAGTTGCCGCCCGCGACGGTCGTCACGCCGTGGTTGAGCGAGGGCGTGGCATAGGGGTCCCAGAAGAGCTGGGCGTCGTAGTGGGTGTGCGGGTCGACGAATCCGGGCGCGAGGATCCGGCCGCGGGCGTCCTCGCTCGTGGCGGCCTCCTCGTGCACCGTCCCGGGGTCGGCGACGACGGCGATGCGCCCGTCGCGTATCCCGACGTCGGCGACGTACCCGGGCGCGCCCGTCCCGTCCACGACGGTCGCGCCCTTGATCAGGTGGTCGAGCATGACGACAGTGCCTCCCCTTCCCCTTCGGTTGCCGAACCCTTCCGGACGCCTCAGTCGCCGGCCGCCTGCCGGAAACGGGTCGTCCGGTGCACCGGATCGGTGTCGATCTTCGGGATCACGTGCTCGCCGATGAGCTTGATGGTGTTCATGGTGTCCTCGTACGACACCCCGATCGGCAGCCCGAAGCTCAGCTGGTCGGCGCCGGCCTGCTCCCAGCGCTTGCACTGCCGGAGCACCTCGTCCGGATCGCCGCAGATCATCAGCTCCTCGGCGATCAGCAGCTCGATGATCTCGGCGGTGTAGTCGGGCAGCAGCTCGGGCCACTCGGGGATGCCCTCGGGCCGCGGGAAGGTGTCGTGGTAGCGGAACACCAGCGACTGGAGGTAGTTGAGCCCGCCGTTGACGGCGATCTCCACCGCCGCCTCGTGCGTCTCGGCGCAGATCGCCGTCGAGGTCACCATCACGTTGTCGTTGACGAAGTCGCCGATCGGCTCGGCGTCCCGGACGGCGGTCTTGTACTGCTCCAGCACCCACTCCATGTCGGAGACCTTCTGGACGCTGAAGCCCAGTACACCGAGCCCCTTCTTGGCCGCCATGGCGTACGAGGACGGCGATCCGGCCGCGTACCACATCGCCGGGTGCGAGGCCCCGTACGGCTTGGGGAAGATCTTGCGCGGCGGCAGCTGCCAGTGCTTGCCCTGGAACCCGGGGTACTCCTCCTGGAGCCACATCTTCGGGAACTCGGCGATGGTCTCTTCCCAGATCTCCTTGGTGTGGTTCATGTCGGTGATGCCGGGGAGGAAGCCGAGGATCTCGTGCGAGCCGGCGCCGCGCCCGCTGCCGAACTCGAACCGCCCCTCGCTGAGGTGGTCGAGCATGGCGACCTTCTCGGCGACCTTCACGGGGTGGTTGACCTGGGCGAGCGGGTTGAAGATCCCCGAGCCCAGGTGGATCCGCTCGGTCGCGTGCGCCAGGTACCCGAGGAAGACGTCGTTGGCGGAGAGGTGGGAGTACTCCTCCAGGAAGTGGTGTTCGGACGCCCAGGCGTACTTGAAGCCGGAGGTGTCCGCCTGGATGACGTACTCGGTCTCCTCCATCAGCGCCTTGTGCTCCGCGAGCGGATCGGTCTCGGCCCGCTTGCCCACGTATCCCTGTACAAAGAGCCCGAATTCCAAGGAGGTTCACCGTCCCGAGCTATTTCTGACGTAGCGTCAGATTCGATGTGTGAGCCGACTGTTCCATCGCACGCCAGGGGCGTCAATAGCCGCCGCACGGGATAACTGACTATCCGTCAGATGTGTGGAACGGGCTTTCCCGCCGTCACAGGACGCTGACCCCGGCCAGCCATCCGCCGTCGATGACGAACGGCTGCCCGGTGATGTACGACGAGTCCCGGCAGGACAGGAAGAGCGCCAGCCTGGCGACCTCCTCCGGCTGCCCGACCCGCCCCAGCGGCACGAGCTTGGCGTAGAGCTCCTCAAGGGCCTGCGCGGCCGCCTCGCCGTCCGCCTCCGGATCGAGCTGTGCCGGGTTGCTCATCGCGGTGTCGATGGCCCCCGGGCACACCGCGTTCACCCGGATCCCCTTGGCGGCGAGTTCGAGCGCGGCGACCCTCGTCAGCCCCACGATCGCGTGCTTGGTGGCGGTGTACGCGCCGACGTACGCCATGCCCGTGACGCCCGTGTACGAGGCGGTGTTCACGATGGTCCCGCCGCCCGCGGCCTCGATCTCGGGCGCGACGGTCTTGATCCCGAGGAAGGCGCCGATCTGGTTGACCTGGATGACCTGCTGGAACTCGTCGAGCGGGGTACTGGTCAGCTCGTTGAAGCGCAGGATTCCGGCGTTGTTGACCAGCCCGTCGACCTTGCCGAAGGCCCGCTTGGCCGCGGCGACCGCCGCCTGCCAGTCGTCCTCCCGGCTCACGTCCAGGTGGACGTACGCGGCCCGCCCCTCCCCTATCTCCTTGGCCAGGGCCTCGCCCTGATCGTCGAGAACGTCGGCGAGCACGACCCGCGCCCCCTCGGCCGCGAAGAGCCGCGCCTCCTGTTCGCCCTGCCCGCGCGCCGCACCGGTGACGATGACGACGCGTCCGTCCAGCTTGCCCATGACAGCCTCCTTGGCCCTTCGGTTCAGGTGCGGATGGTCGGTTCAGGTGCGGATGGTCGGTACAGGTGCGGATGTCGGTACAGGTGCGGATGATCGGTGCGGACGCCTGCGGCCGATGCGGGTGCAGACCGCCTCCACCGGCGCCCGGCTCCGCTCACTCCAGGTGAGGGGCGACTTCGGCCGCGAACGCCGCCATCTGATCCGTCAGTTCGCCGCGGCTACGGGACCGGAACCGCACCTGGATCTGGTGCACGCCCATCGCGGCGTACTCCCGCAGCGACGCCGCGATCCGCTCGGGCTCCCCGGACAGCGTCCGGCGCCCGACCTCCCACCCCGCTTCACCCACGTACACCGGCTCGACGATGGCCCCGATGACGGCCGGCTCCTCGATCCCGGCCGCCTCCCTCGCCGCCCGCAGCCTGGCGATCTGCCCGGGCAGCTGCTCGCGCCGGTCGCCCTGCGGCAGCCAGCCGTCCGCGCGCTGCGCGGCCCGGCGCACGGCGGCGGGCGAGGATCCCCCCACCCAGATCGGCGGCCGCGGCCGCTGCGCGGGCCGCGGCGCCTGGCCCAGCCCCTCGAACGCGAACCGCTCGCCGGCGAACTTCGGGAACTCCTCGCTCCCCAGCGCCGCCTTCAGCGCGTCCACCGTCTCGTCCAGCACCGCCCCGCGACGTACGAAGTCCACCCCGAGCGCCTCGAACTCCTCCCGGACGTGCCCGGCGCCGACCCCGAGGATCAGCCGCCCGCCGGAAAGGTGATCGAGCGTCGCGTACTGCTTGGCCGTGACCAGCGGATGCTTCAGCCCGACCACCGCCACATGGCTGAGCAGCCGCACCCGCTCCGTCACGGCGGCCAGGTGCGCGAGCGTGGCGACCGGGTCGTACCACACGGTGCTCATCGCCTCGGCCAGCCGCCGCGGGATCGCGATGTGCTCGCAGCAGGCGAGGTAGGCGAAGCCGTGCCGGTCGGCGGCCCGCGCGATCTCGACCAGGTCGGCGGGCCCCGCGGCGACCTCCCAGCTCTCCGCGTAGAGCGTGCTCTGCGACTGCACCGGAAGCTGCATCCCGTACGCCAGCCGCCCCGGCTCGGGCCGCCATACGCCGCCCCTCACACCGTCCACATCGCCGCTCACACGCCCTCCAGCCATACCTGACGGACCGTCATATAGCTTGCCGGGTCATGGTCGTGCCTTACCTGCCATCAGGCAAGAGCCGGGGAGGGACGGACCCGATGCCGTGCGCTGGAGGCCGCGCCCGTACGGCAGATCCGCGATCGGCCCGTCTACACCGCGCCCCGGGACGCGCGCCACATCGTGTGTTCGCGGCTGATCGCCTCTTCAGCGTCGGCGATCTCCTGGGCCCACTCCGACTCGTCGTGCACCGCGGACAGCCGCTGGTGCACGATGCTCAGCTCGGTCGCCGCGAAGGTGTAGGCCCGGCCCAGCGACTCGTGCTGCCGCACCGCGAACCAGGCGGCCCCGGCGCCCAGCACCGCCGCCAGTACACCGGGCAGGTCGAAGGTGACGATCTCCAGCAGGCGCAGTACGGCGGCGAGCACGCCCAGCGCCTCCACGGTGATCAGACCGATCCGCCAGCGGCGGGCGAGCGTGATGTTCGTGGCCGCCTTGGCCCCGTACCACTGCTGCTGATCGGCGATCCGGCCGGTGAGGTACGCCTGCTTGCGGACCTCGAACGGGCCTTGGCGCAGCTCGCCCATGGTCTCGGTCGCGGCCATCGATCCGACCGGGACGAGGCTGTCGCTCGGCGCCTCCCGCAGCAACACCTCCAGCCGCTCGTGGAATCTGCGCTCCGCTTCGGCCGCGGGCAGGGTGACCGGGAACGGGTCGCCGGCCGCCGCGTACCGCCACGACAGCGTCTTCACCGACTCCGCCAGGGCCCGCCCGTCGTACCAGGCCCGCTCCGGACGGTCCGTGAGCATCCAGACCTCTAAATAGACGGTCGCCAGGAACGCCAGCAGCACCATCGCCACCGCCGCGTCCGCGCTCGACACCGCGCAGACCGCGGCGGCGATCGCCAGCAGCAGCCGCCATTTCGTGCCCGTCATATAGCGCCGCTGCCCCGAAAGGGAAGCGGTGTCCGCCGACCGGAACACGGCCGGGAAATCCTCGTCGCCGAGTGTGCGTACCTCACTCATCCGCAGCCCCGCCCACCCCTCGCATTCGCGCTCGCAGCATGCGTCCCGCATACCGGAGGAGGGAGAAGTCTAGAGGCGATCGGGGGCGTTCGGGCGGGGAACGGGGAGGTTACGGGCCACGGCCGGGCGGCGGCCGCCCCGCCGCGTCGCGGCGCCGGGCCGTCCGGGCACTTCGGCGCCAACCTGCCTGCCCGAAGGCCCTGTTGCGGGTGCATCCGCTGCTGAGGATGATGCGGCGACCGGGGTCCGGCGGCGGGCCCGCGGCGGCTTGAACGGACGGGGGAGCGGGATTGGGAGACAGGAACGCGGCGGAGCGGCCGTACCGGAACGACGCCTTCATTTCCTACCACCATGCGTCGGACAGCGCGAAGGCCGCCCATCTGCGGCGCGGACTGCAGAATTTCGCCCGCAGCTGGCGGCAATTACGCGCCCTGCGGGTCTTTCTCGACAAGGACTCGCTGTCCGCGAATCCGGGGCTGTGGCCGGAGATCGAGTGTCAGCTCGCCGACTCCGGCGCCTTCATCCTGCTGGCCTGCCCGGGTTCGGCCGACTCGGTGTGGGTGCGGAAGGAGGTCGAATGGTGGCGTACCGGCCTGGGACCGCGGAAGATGCTCATCGCCGTCACCGGCGGGGAGTTGGTCTGGGACCACGAGCGCGGTGATTTCGACTGGGAGCGCACCACGTGTCTGCCGCGCACCATGGCGGGCATGTTCGCCGACGAGCCGCGCTGGGTCGATCTGCGCTGGATGTCGGAGGACGACCCCGGCTCGCTCCGCGACCCCCGGTTCCAGCAGTGTGTGGCCGATCTGGCGGCGCCCCTGCACGGCCGCCCCAAAGAGGACCTGATCGGTGCGGACGTCGCCCAGCACCGCAAGACCCGACGGCTGGCGCGGGGCGCGCTCGCCGTCATCACCACGCTCGCCGTGCTCGCCGGGGCAGCCTCGGTGGTCGCGATCCTCCAGCGGAACGAAGCCCGCACCCAGGCCCGTCTGGCGACCTCCCGGCAGCTCGCCGCCACGGCCCTGAACCTCAAGGACGGGAACCTGCGGCTGGCTTCGCTGCTGGGGGTCGAGGCGTACCGCATGCAGTCGTCGCCCCAGGCCATCGCCGCCCTGAACCAACTCGCCACGGACAGCCCGTACTTGGTCAACATGGTTTCGAGTGCCGACGACATCAGCGCGTTCGCTTTCAGCGGGGACGACAGCGCGGTCGCCGTGGGCGACGAGGGCGGTGCGGTGACGGTGTGGCGCAGCGACGGCGGCGCCGTGCGCGCCCGAACCTCGCTGCCCGGCCGGGTCACGGCGGCCGGCTTCAGCGAGGACGGCAAACGCCTGGCCGTCGGGGACGGCAAGGGCAATCTGGGGGTCTACGACCTGGCCGGCAGGAAGCTGCAACGGCTCGCGCCGATGCCGGGATCGGTGGCCTCCTTGGCGTTCAGCATGGGCGGGCATCTGGCCGCGGCGGACGAGGACGGCACGGTGACGCTCTACGAGCAGGCCCGTAAGAAGATCCGTTCGAAGCGCACCGGCCACGGCGGCAGTGTGGTGGTCTTCCAGAACGAGGACAGCCATCTGCTGGTCCGCGACAAGGTGGGCGGCGGCGCCCTGTACACGGTGCCCGACCTGCGCCCGGTCCTGGACAGCAGGGAGTTCCTGCTGCCGGCCGGGCAGGCCGCGGTCGGCGTGTCCCCCGGCGGGCACTGCTTCGGCTATCTCAAATACGGGATCTTCACCAGCGCTGGGCTCCCGAAGACCGAAGGCCACGAGGCGCTCGCCGAGACATGCGGAGACTTCCCCCTCCTCCCCGACGAGGAGGCCCTGATGGTGGCGCTGACCGACACCGCCCGGATGGCCGTCGGAACGGCGTCCGGCATCACGGTGGTCGACGGGCAGAGCCACGGCGAGAACGACGCACCGTCCGAAGGGCGGACGCCGAACCAGGTCCGCAACCTCACCGGTACCGGCAGTCCCACGCTGCTGGAGTTCTCCGCCACGGGCGACCGGCTCGCCTCCGCGCACGGCCGGACGGCCGCGCTCTGGGACTTCGGCCAGCCATCCCGGACTGCGCACCGGCACGGTGTCTCCCTCTCCGACGACCAGACCATGGTCGTCGCTCCGCCGCTGGCCACCGGCCCGAACGGCCGGATCGCCTGGAGCAACCCGCTGGCGACCGAGTCGCCTTCCGACCCGGGGACACCGCTGCACGTCTGGAGCCCGAAGGACGGCACCATCGCCGGCGGGGATGACCTCGGCTACTACAGCGTCGCCTTCGGCTCCGACGGCCGCACGCTCTACGCGGGGCACACGGGCATGGTCCAGGAATGGCGGATCGTCGGTAAACACCTGGAGAAGCAGCGCGAGATAGCCCTTTCCGGCACGCAGGAGAGCTACCAGGAGGGCTACCGCGCGGTCCCGCTGGAGATCGCCCCCCTCGGGACCGGCTCCCTGGCCGTGACCACGGGCGACGGCGCGGTCCATGTCGCCGACCGGTCGGCGCGGCGCACCCGGACAGTGGTCCCGCCGGGAACCAGCGATCCCAATCAGCTGCTGCTGTCCTCGCTGAGCACCGACGGGCGCACCGTCGCGGTGAAGAACACCAAGGGCGCCGTCGACCTCTACGCCCTCCCCTCCGGACGCAAGGTGCAGACGGCGCGCCTGAAGGGCGAGGCGGTGGGCAACTTCGCCCTGGCCGCCGAGAGCCGTTCACTCTTCCTCGAAGGCGCCCGGCACTCCTTCGCCCGCTGGGACCTGGACGAGCGGCGGCTGCGCTGGCAGAGCGACGAACCGAGCTCGACCGGGGTGGCCGCGGGCGCGGACGGCCGTACGGTCGTCACCCTGACCGACAGCGGCACCCTGACCCGCTGGGACGTCGAGACCGGCGACCGGCTGGGCGGCCCCAAGGTGCCGATCCCGCCCCGCACACTGTCCGGAAACCGTGGCATCGGCGAGCACACCGGGTTCGTCGTGGACCGCGCGGGCACCCTGTGGACCGCCACCGAAGGCGGCGAACTCCTCTCCTGGGACTTCTCCGTGGACTCATGGATCAAGAGCCTCTGCCATATCGCCGGCCGCAGCCTGACCGACGCCGAATGGCGCCGCTACGTGGGAACCACCCCGCCGTCCCGGCCCACCTGCGGCTGACGGCGCGGCCCCGAGGGGTGGCCTCGACCACCCCGTCCGGACGGGGCGGGGTGGCGCGGTGGCGGGGCGGCGGGGTCCGTACGGACGGCATCCGCGCGGACGGCATCCGGGCGGTTGCGTGGTCAGGACGTCAGTCGAGGTCCTTGGAGTACTCGGTCGTGACGCAGCCGTCGATCTCGCCCTCGTCGACCGACACACCGTCCGGCGCCTTGAAGTCCGAGGCGCAGTTGAGGAACAGCAGCCCGGCCTTGAGGAGCTGATGGCGCTGGTCGTCGCTGCTCGGGTCGACGGCGAAGTCGTCGCCGATCATGAGGTCGTCCTGCTCGTCCTCGTTGCCCTTGACGGCGGTCTGGAACGCCTCCATGTCCTCGACGGTGAGGAAGTCGACGTCTCCGCCGCCGCCCGCCGGGTCGTCGCACTCGCCGCCGCCGTTGATGCCCGTCATCCCCATGGCCTCGACCTGCTGCACTTCGTGGGGCGAGGCGATGTCCACGGTCTTGCAGCCGAGCGCCGACTTGAGGAGCTCCCCCGCGCCCTGGGGCGAGTCCGCGGAGGGCAGCCCGCAGGCGGAGACCGACGCCAGGGCGACGACGGTTCCGACGATGGCGAGTGTTCGATGGAAACGCATGACGTTCCTTTGCAGATGTGGCTGTGGGCCGGGTTCGCCGACCGGATGCGGCGCGCCACGACCGCAGGGGTGCAGAAAGCCAACCGCTCTCCCCCGTACCCCCGCCGTGATCAGTTGACCTGGACATGTTAAGCGGGCCGCAGGTCGGGGGGAGGCGTGGTCGCTCGACTCGCCCCTTTCGTTTCCATGATCGGGCCAAGAGCATCACCACCCCGCGATCATCTATTGGGAATACCCATGACATTTCCACCACTGGTGGTATGTCCGATGAGACATCGGCGGTCCACCGGTCAGCCCGTAAAGCCTGTCCCGCACATGACCTATGGCGGACTGTACGGCCAGGTCGTTTCCTGTCAGCCGACGAGGGTGAGGTTGCGCAGGCGGGCGATGCCGAGATGCCCTGGCGGACGCTGTCGCCTTTCAAACGGCAGTCGCAGAGGATCCTCCTTCTCTGCACTTCACCCGATCGAAGTTCGCTGGGATCTGAATGACGGGAGAGCGTCCGACTCGGCCCCTGGCATGCGCTTCTCGCGGATGGCACGATGAGCGCCCATGGATGATCAAGGAACTCTGACCGCTCAGGCTCTGCGTTTGGTGACGACCCGTTTCCCGGATGCCCTGGGGGCCATGCTGGGAGGATCGGTTGCCCAGGGCCGCGCCACTGAGACCAGCGACTTGGACGTGGCCGTCCTCCTGCCGGACTCGGATATCAGCCGCCGTGAGGTAGTCCGCCATGAGGGCCGCCTGGCTGAGCTGTTCCTGAACACCGTCGCGGACATACCGGAATTCTTCGAGTGGGACAGAGCCCGCCGCCGCGGCACGGTCCTGTTCATCTATGACCAGGGCCTGCCGTTGATGGACCCGCACGGCGATCTCTCCCGTGTGCGCGAACAGGCCCGAGCGGTACTCGCGGCCGGACCGCCGCCGCTCACGCGGGCGGAATGGGAACGAGGCCGCTACGGTCTGACCTGCTTCATGGACGACCTGGTCGACACTCCGCCCGCAAACCGGCATGAACAGCTCTCCCTCGCCGACTTCACCCTGCGCGAGGCGGCACATCTGCTCACCGCCCACCACGGCGCCTGGACGGGCATCGGCAAGTGGTTGCCTCGCAGGCTGCTGAGCGCCGACCCGGTCCGGGGAAAGGCGCTGCTGGACGGCCATCAAGCCTTGGCGGAACAGGCCGATCCCGCTCCGCTGGCGACTGCGGTTGAGGGGGTACTCGACCTGCTCGGCGGACCGCTGAGGGAGGGATACGCACTTCGCTGGCGTGCCTGACCTGTCTTTCCCTTCTCTGTGCTCGCTCGGTCGAGGTTCGTTGTGGATCACTGGGTCTCCTCGGGACGGGGACGTGGGATGCCGAGGTCGGTGGCGGGTCTCTTGGTGAGTCGGGCGGCTTCAGCCTGTTTGGCGCGGAGGAAGGTCAGGGTTGAGTCGATGCCTTCGACTTCGCCGAGCCAGTGCTCTTCCTGGGCCCGTTTGCGGCGCAGAAGGAGGTCTTTCTCGATCTCCGCGAGGCGGGGCAGCATCTTGGGGTTGACCTGGAGCATCGGGCAGCGGATGCAGGCGTGCTCGTGGTTGCAGGGGGTGCCGTAGGGGCGGGCGCAGCCTTGATGCGGGTGGATCCGGCGGTGATTCGGCTGGGTGAGCGACAAGCCGCACGCGCGCGGACGGTCGTCACCCTGACCGACAGCGGCACCCTGACCCGTTGGGACGCCGAGACCGGCGACCGGCTGGGCGGCCCCAAGATGCCGATTCCACCCCACACACTGTCCGGAAACGATGGCGGCGGCCTGCACACCGCGTTGTCGTGGACCGGGCGGGCACGCTGTGGACCGCCACCGAAGGCGGCGAGATCCTCTCCTGGGACTTCTCGGTGGAGTCCTGGATCGACAGCCTCTGCCGTATCGCCGGCCGCAAGCCTGACCCACGCCGAATGGCGCCGATATCTGGGGACCACACCGCCGGACCGGCCCAGCTGCGGCGGGCGGCGGGCCGGACATCGAGATCAGGCGGAAGCCAACTTCCCACCCCTGACGGCGGACACGAACGACGACCAACCAGCAGTGGAGAAGGTCAGGACCGGGCCGTGGGGGTCCTTGCTGTCGCGGACGGGGACGACGCCGACCGGGGCGAAGGTCCGGGAGAACTCGACGCATTGGCCCCCATGGGAGCCGCTACACGAGGACTTGATCCACTCGGCGACGGTGAGATCGATGTCCGCGTTCATGAGGTGTGCTCCTTGTGCAATTTCTTGATCAGGGCGAGCGAATCATCCGGGGAGAGAGCGTGTGCCCTCAACCGTTCATAGTGACGCACAGCCCCCGCGACGATCTCCGCCTTGTCGTACACCTTGCCCCCATGCAGCCCGTCCGAGTAAAGGACCGTAGGAGCCGAGTCGAATGCGAGTAGCGTGAAGGGCGACATGTGAGCCGCTGCGGCCCCAGACGCATAGGTGACCACCTGGATGTCGATGTCGGGGCTTTCCGCCGAGTCAATCAAGTGCTGTAACTGGCCTGCCATGACGGCGGGACCGCCCACAATCGTCCGTAGACACGCCTCGTGGAGGACTACCCACAGCGCGGGTGGGTTCGCCCGCTCCATCACCGCGCGGCGGTTTATGCGCGCATTGACCTTGCCCTGGATCACGTCGGCGCATGCCTGCGGGTGTCCGGCACGGAAGATCGCATGGGCATACGCCTCAGTCTGCAAGATGCCCATGATGCCCTGGATCGAGTAGTCCTGGATGTGGGCCGCCTTCTTCTCCCGTTCCAGGTAGTGGGCGAACCAGCTCGGATGTCCCCCCTCATCGATCCGCTTCAACAGGCCTGCGAACAAGCCATTCGTCCCGAATGCCAGGTCGCATCCCTCGGCGAATCTCACGCTGGGCATCTGCTTCCCGGCTTCGACCAGGCTGACGTACGCATCGGTGTAGCCGGTCACCTTGCCCAACTGCTTCTGCGTGAGCTTGCGCCCGAGGCGTACACGCTTCACGTCCGCACCGAAGCGCTGGAGCGGATTTAAGGTCTCTGGGCTGTTCGTCTCATCCAACGCTGTGGCCTCCCAGTTTGTCGATCTGGCGCAACACCGCAGCGGACAAGCGATCTAACTTTGTCCGCTTAACTCGCCCCAGCCTATTGGAAGTTGCGTTGCGCTGGTGACCAATTGACTACACCCGGTACACGACCGGGAGTCAGACGCCAGATCGCTCACTCGCCACACGCAGGACCCCCGCAACCGCATGCAGGGCGGCCCGGGGGCGTGGCCATCAACCCCATGGAGGTTGACGACATGCTTCACACTATCCAAACGATCTTCGAATCGCTGCTGCGCTGCTTACTCCCCGCCCGGGGACGCCACCGTGTGGCCATTTCTCCGCCCGCGCCTGCGACCGGCACCGATACACCGACGCTCACCCTCTCCCTCCCCCTTTCCCGCACGCAGCGGAAGTCGGTGCTGGTGCCGCTGCGCGGTGAGGATGCCCCCCTCATCCGCCCGTACGTCCTGACCCCCGAGGAGCGGCAGGAGCGCCGCTTGCAGCGTCAGCGTCGGCGGGCACTGTGGCTGGCCGTACAGGGCTACGACGCGGGGCCGCGCTGGATTCACGGTGTGGAGGTGACGGGCTGATGCCTCGACTGTGCCGACCCGTTCACCTGCTGGAACCAGCGCCGGATCCCGCGCCGGTCGCCGGGTGCGACGTGTGCAGTGCGCTCGCCGAGCAGCGCGCCGCGGCCTACGCCACAGGAGACATGTCGAAGGCGACCGACTGCAACGTCGAGATCCGCCGCCACCCGCACCCGAAAGCGATGCGCCGATGAAAACCGAGGCGCTTGAACGCCCCCGAGCTTTGGGCAAGTTCGGGCAAGTTTCTGTTGTCCGTGGGTGGTTCACGGCAGCATCTGCCAGAGATCTCTCTCAGAGAGATCGTCGTCTCCGAGCGAGGAGGACATCATGACCGTGCGCAAGCTCGGCAAGGACCCTGAGAGCCCCAGCGGGGGGTCTCCCACGATCTACCTGGACGACGTCAAGGACACCTACTTGGTCCAAGGGCTGAAGGTCGAAGAAGGAGACCGCCTGGCTCAGATGGACATCCCGAGCCATGAGACGGTGGTTGAGATTCCCCGGCGCATGGTGCAGTTCTTCTTGGAGGTGAAGGGTGACGAAGGTCCCGGCGTTTGAGGAGCTGTTCCGCAGTAGTCACCGCTCGGCGGTCCACCTGGAAATGCGGGACGGCTACATGCGGTCGGATCCCGCCTTCATCGACTGGAGCGCGGGTAAGACATTCGACCCCGCCGAACGCTGGCGGGACTGGCTCAACATTGTGAAGGAGACGACGGAAAGAGGCGTCACCGTACGCCGTGCACGGATCGTCTCCGAACCAGTCTCCGACTACATCCGCTTCGAGCACTCCGTGACCCAAGGGCTCAACATCAACGCGGGGGAGGAAGTGGGCTGGCTTCCACGCCGGCAGGCAACTGCCCTGAACCTGCCGGGCAACGACTTCTGGGTATTCGACGGGACCTCGGCCCTGATCAATCACTTCGACGGAAACGGTGATTCGCTGGAGCACGAGTACTCCGAGGACCCCCAGTTGCTTTCCTTCCTCTCCTCGGCGTTCGAGACCGTCTGGGAGAAGGTTGTCCCCCATGCCCAATATCGGTTGGCGTGACAACGGGACAGACTGAAACACAGTGCCCACTCCACCTTCCTCCTCAGCAGTAAGGGAGGCACGGGTTTCCTTCGGCCGGCGCCTGCGCGAGATCCGGAAGGACTCGGGACTCACCGCGCGGGCGCTGGCCATGCTCGCAGGCTGGCACGAATCCAAGTGCTCGAAGATCGAAAGCGGGACCCAGCCACCGTCATTCGACGACATCCGCGCCTACACAGAGCATTGCGGAGTCCCGCACCTGGCCGGCGATCTCATAGACACGGCCCGCGGCATCGACGGCATGTACGTCGAGTGGCGCCAACTCGAACGGTCGGGACTGCGTCGAGTCCAGGAGTCGGTGCTCCCGATCTGGGAGCGCACACTCCGCTACCGCATCTACTCCTCATGGCTCATCCCCGGCCCCGTACAAACCGAGGCGTATATTCGAGCGCTGCTGACCTCGATCCGCGACCGGCGCCAACTCGTCGATGACGTTGAGGAAGCTGTGCGTGTCCGCATTGCCAAGCAGCACATCGTGCACGAGGGCAATCATCGATTCGCGATCCTCTTGGAAGAAGCCGCCCTCCGGTACCGCATCGGTGGAGTCGAGACGATGGCCGGCCAGCTTGAACACCTGCTCAATGCCTCAACGTTGCCGTCCGTAAGCCTCGGGATCATCCCCTTGACGGCCGACCGCACGGCCTTGTGGCCCGTAGAGGGTTTCTTCCTCTTCGATGACGCACAGGTGAACGTGGAGCTGGTATCAGCGCACTTGACCATCGTGCAACGTCACGAACTCGCTCTATACGCGAATACGTTCGCGACCTTGGCCGAGCAAGCCGAATATGGAGCGGGAGCACGCACCCTCATCAGGCAGGCGATTAACGCGCTCGGGTGACCGTGAGCAAGTTCGGGCACACTCGTTGAGCCCAGTTGCCCCCGAGTCGTTGACTGCATCGATATGACCCGCAAAGTGACCCGCCACAAAAGCCCGGCGTTAGCCGGAACCTTCTGACTTCCACCCCGGCTGCAGAAACCTGGACAGTCGAGCAGCCGGGGTGGAGAGCAAGTGATCCCTGGCCGACCCCTTGAGCGTTGTTGTAGGTCGGCCCTTTCCGAAGAAGGGAAGGAACACTGTGACAGTCTTTTTAGAGCAACCGGTCACCGTCCGGCAAGGCCGCGACCTCGTCGCACCGGCGCTGTTTGAGCGCCTGGTGGACTTCTGCGCCGAGGAGTACGGCCTGGAGCGCTGCGTGGCAGAGCGCGTCCAGAGTGAGGCCATCGCCATGTGTTACGTCATGGGCGCCACCAAGGCGGGCGACGTCATGGCCCCGAGCAAGCAGGTGGATCCCGGCTGGCACGCCTTCATGCTGCACACCGAGGCGTACGCCGACTGGTGTCAGGAGAACTTCGGCTACTTCCTGCACCACCGGCCGGGCAGCAAGCTGCGCACCAAGGGCCTGATGGTCGATGTCGTCGGGCGTATCAAGGCTGAAGGCTTCGAGGTGGACGACCGGCTGTGGGGCACCGCGGCCGACTGCAACGCTCCGACGTGTTGCGGTGACGGCCCCTGCTGCTAGAGAGCGGCTCCCGGCGTCCGGGCCGCCCACCGGTCCGGACGCCGGCCTTCCCAGAGAGGATCTTCATGCCGGTCTCCCATACGGGCACTGGCAGAGTCACCGCGTTCTCGATGTTCGGGCCGGTCTTCGGTTACGCATCCCAGCTCGTGGACGGCTGCCAGACCGCCTATGTCGGCCCGCTGACGCCGGGCGTCCGGTGGCCACGGCTGTGGCACATGGCGACTCGATGCTGCCGCACGACAGCCCAGGACCGGGAGAAGGCGCAGTGGATCATCACGCAAGCGACTCGCGCATTCGTCATGGGCGCCGACGTCGTCGCGAAGCTGCCCGAAGCCGCGTGGCGCCTGGAACCCGGAGAGCGCCGGATCGACGTTGCCGAATGGTCAAACCACCACGCACTGGTCGTGGGAAATATGGCGGTCCCCGACCTGACGCCTGAACAGATCTCGATGAAGCACACCTACTACCCCCACTACAACGAGGACTGAGATTCCCTCTACCCAGACCGCCCCGTCCGTGCGTCATCCCCCTGGCGCATGGACGGGGCTTCGCGCTCTCGGAGCCCTGTTTCACGTGGCGGGGGTGGGTGGCGGGGGTGCCATGCCCTAACGGGCAATGACACCCCAGGTCGTAAACGCAAGCGGCCCTAGACCCCCGGCCCCCACAGCCCGTCCCCCGTGAGCCCCAGCAGGTCGATCGCGTTCCCCCGGACGATGCGCTCCACCACGTCCGGCGCCAGATGGCCCATCTGGGACTCGCCGACCTGCCGGGACTTGGGCCAGGTCGAGTCGGAGTGCGGGTAGTCGGTCTCGTACAGGACGTTGCCGACGCCGATCGCGTCCAGGTTGCGCAGACCGAAGGCGTCGTCGAAGAAGCAGCCGTAGACGTGCTCGGTGAAGAGTTCGGACGGTGGGCGCAGGACCTTGTCCGCGACGCCGCCCCAGCCGCGGTTCTCCTCCCAGACCACGTCGGCGCGTTCGAGGATGTACGGGATCCAGCCGATCTGGCCCTCGGCGTACATGATCCTCAGGTCGGGGAAGCGGTCGAACTTGCCGCTCATCAGCCAGTCGACCATCGAGAAGCAGCAGTTGGCGAAGGTGATGGTGGAGCCCACGGCGGGCGGGGCGTCGGCGGAGGTCGACGGCATCTTCGACGAGGAGCCGATGTGCATCGCGACGACCGTGCCGGTCTCGTCGCAGGCGCGCAGGAACGGGTCCCAGTAGTCGGTGTGGATGCTGGGCAGCCCCAGGTGCGGCGGGATCTCGCTGAAGCACACCGCGCGCACGCCGCGGGCCGCGTTGCGCCGTACCTCCGCGGCGGCCAGTTCCGCGTCCCAGAGCGGGATGAGGGTGAGGGGGATCAGACGGCCCCGGGCCTGCGGGCCGCACCACTCCTCCACCATCCAGTCGTTGTAGGCCCGCACCCCCAGCAGGCCCAGCTCGCGGTCCTCGGCCTCGGTGAAGGTCTGGCCGCAGAAGCGGGGGAAGGTGGGGAAGCACAGCGCGGACTGCACGTGGTTGACGTCCATGTCGGCGAGGCGCTCGGGCACGCTGAAGGAGCCCGGTCGCATCTGCTCGTAGGTGATGCCCTCCAGCTTGATCTCGTCGCGGGAGTAGCCGACGGCGGTGTCGAGCCGGGTCAGGGGGCGGTGCAGATCCTCGTAGACCCACCAGTCGGCTATCGGCCCGTCGTCACCCGGGGCGCCCATCTTCGGGGCGAATCTCCCGCCCACGAAGGTCATCTCCTTCAGGGGTGCGCGGACGATGCGCGGGCCGATGTCGTGGTACTTCGACGGGAGGCGGTCCCGCCAGACGTTGGGGGGCTCCACCGTGTGGTCGTCCACCGAAATGATCTTGGGGAAGGTCTCCATACCCGCTACCGTAGCGCCGATCTGACGATCCGTCAGTAAACTGCGGGCCGCCGCGGGGGAACGGCGAGGAGCGCGGAAGTTACGGCTCCACCACCCCGCCGTGCGCCGCGCCGCCCCCGCCCTCAGCAGCCGAGGAGGCTTTGTGCACGGTCCGGACCCCTACTGACGGAAGCGGGCGTGACAAGGCAGACTGGCCGTTGCACACAGCGAGATGGTGCATACAGCGTGGTCAATTTGGCACAGGGCAGGGGGACACCATGGACGACGGTCCGGGTCGGGAGCGGCTCCGCTTCACCGTGCTCGGTCCCGTACGGGCCTGGCGCGGCGCAACGCCGCTGGCAGCGGGCTCCCCGCAGCAGCGCGCACTGCTGGCGGCATTACTGCTGCGCGGCGGACGCACCGCCACCGCGCACGAGCTCGTCGACGCGCTGTGGGGCGACGAACCGCCGCACGCCGCACTGGCGGCGCTGCGCACCTACGCCTCCCGGCTCCGCAAGGCGCTGGGCGAGGACGCCGACGCGCTGGTCAGCGAGTCCGGCGGCTATGCGCTGCGGCCGGTGGACGGCCACCCCCTGGACCTCGACCACGACCACGCCGAGCAGTACGCGGCCGAGGCGGAGAAGGCCAAGGCCGCCGGCGACCGCGGCCGCGCCCGGCAGCTCCTGGACAAGGCACTGGCGCTGTGGGACGGCGAGCCGCTGGCCGGCCTGGCCGGTCCGTACGCCGAGACCCAGCGCACCCGCCTGCAGGAATGGCGGCTGTCCCTCACCGAGACCCGCCTCGAACTGGTCCTGGAGGCCGGCTGCCACACCGAGGCGGTCTCCGAGCTGACCGCGCTGACCGCCGCCCACCCGCTGAGCGAGCGGCTGCGCGAACTGCTGATGCTGGCGCTGTACCGCAGCGGCCGGCAGGCCGAGGCGCTCGCCGTCTACGCCGACACCCGGCGGCTGCTCGCCGACGAGCTGGGCGTCGATCCCTGCGCCTCGCTCTCCGACCTCCAGCAGCGCATCCTGCGGGCCGACACCGACCTGGACGCGCCGCCCGTCGTCATCGACGGGCCGGACGCCGCCGACCACGTCGTGGTACGCCCCCAGCAACTCCCGGCCACGGTCGCCGACTTCACCGGCCGCAACGCCTTCGTCTCCGAACTCGGCCGGCAGCTGGCCACCGCCGAGGGCAGCGTGATGGCGGTCTCCGCGCTCACCGGCATCGGCGGCGTCGGCAAGACCACCCTCGCCGTGCACGTCTCCCACGCCGCCCGCGAGCACTTCCCCGACGGCCAGCTCTACGTCGACCTCCAGGGCGCCGGCCACACCCCCTCCGAACCGGAGGCGGTACTGGGCGCCTTCCTGCGCGCGCTGGGCACCCCCGACGCCTCCATCCCGGACGGCCTGGAGGAGCGCTCGGCGCTCTACCGCTCCACGCTGGCGGGGCGGCGGGTGCTGGCGCTGCTCGACAACGCCCGGGACGCCGCCCAGGTGCGGCCGCTGCTCCCGGGGCAGGAGGGCTGCGCGGCGCTGATCACGAGCCGGGCCCGGCTGATCGACCTGGCGGGCGCGTACCTGATCGACGTCGATGTGATGAGCCCCGAGGAGGCGCTGAACCTCTTCACCCGCATCGTCGGCGAGGAGCGGGTCAGCGCCGAACGGCAGTCCGCGATGGCCGTGGTCGGCGCCTGCGGCTTCCTGCCGCTGGCCATCCGCATCGCCGCCTCCCGGCTGGCCGCGCGCCGCACATGGACCGTCTCCACCCTCGCCCGCAAGCTCGCCGACGAGCGGCGCCGGCTGGACGAGCTGCGCGCCGGCGACCTCGCCGTCACGGCCACCTTCGAACTGGGCTACGGCCAGCTGGAGCCCCACCAGGCCCGCGCGTTCCGGCTGCTGGGCCTCGCCGACGGCCCGGACATCTCGCTCGCCGCCGCGGCCGCCCTCCTGGACATGGACCTGGAGTCCGCGGAGGACCTCATCGAGTCGCTCGTCGACGCGAGTCTGCTGGAGTCCGCCGCCCCCGGCCGCTACCGCTTCCACGACCTGGTCCGGCTCTACGCGCGGGCCTGCGCGGAACGCGACGAGCAGCCGCCGGCCGAGCGGGACGCGGCGCTCTCCCGGCTGCTGGACTTCTATCTGGCGACCGCCAAGGAGGTCTACACCCTTGAGCGTCCGGGCGACCGGCTCCCCGACCACATGGCGCGTCCCCAGTACGCGGGGCTGGTCTTCACCGACCGCATAGGGGCCCTGGAATGGCTCTTCGGGGAGGCCCGGTGCCTGATGGCCTGCGCACAGCAGTCCGCCGGGCCGCAGACCCTTCGGCGCGCGGCGGACCTGCTGCTGCTGGCGCAGGACCTCGCGGAGTCGGGAGCCGACTCCCGGCAGTACGAACAGGTCAACATGGCGCTGCTGGACGCCGCGCGCACGATGGACGACCAGCGCGCCCAGGCCCGTATCCACATCGCGCTGACCAACGTCCACACCCTGGCCGGACGGTTCGACAAGGCCGACGAGCACGCCCAGTCGGCCATGCTCCTCGGGCTGGCGACCGACGACGCGTTCGCCTCGTCCTACGCGCCCAACGACCGCGGCATCATCGCCAACTCGCAGAACCGGCACGCCGACGCCGAGGCATACCTCACCCAGGCGCTGACCGCCTTCCGCGCGGACCGCAACCAGCCCTCGGAAGCCAGCGCCCTGTGCAACCTCTCGCGGGTCCACCTGGCCACCGACCGGGTGGACACCGCGATCCGGCTGGCCCAGGACGGCATCGCGATCTACCAGGAGCTGGGCGCCACCCGCCGGCTCGCCAACGGCATGTACGCGCTCGGTCTGGCGTTCACCCGCGCCAAGCGGTTGGACGACGCCACCGAGCAGCTGAACAGGGCCCTGGCCATCTTCCAGGCGAGCCGGCAGCGCTTCTGGGAGGGCATGACCTACTTCCGGCTGGCGGAGGCGGATCTGACCGCCGGTCACCCGGCCCAGGCCGCCAACCACGCCGAGCAGGCGCTCACCGCGCTGCGCGCCATCGGCGGCGAGTGGTGGCACGCCAACGTCCTCACGCTGCTGGGGCGGGCGCTGGACGGCGTCGGGCAGTCCGGGCGGGCCCGGGTGTGCTGGCAGGAGGCACTGGCGGTCTTCGAGCGCCTGGACTCGCCGGAGTGCGCGGTGGTGCAGGGCCTGCTGCGGCCCGTCGCGGCCGTATGACCAGCAACGACGCTGGTACGGGCGGTCGGCGTCGGAAGTAGACGCGGACGTTTATCGATCGTTCATCGCGTCACGCCAATCTCTTCTTACCGACCCGCCGCCTCGGGGGGCAAGCGGTTCGGTGAGTTGGCCCCACCGTTATGGTGTTCGGCCCCGATACACCTGTCCGGCGACCCACGGGGGAGTCGCCGGCCGGGTGTGCCGGTAACAAGCGCCCAAACACTGGAGTTGATCAGCTTGGCCACCGAGAACACCCAGCAGCCGGACGAGCGGGACATCATCAAGCCGCTCGACCACCACCAGCCCATCCTCGGCCCCAACGGGCGCCGTATCGTCGGCAAGAAGGACCAGCCGGTGACGCCCGGGGAAGAGATCACGACGTTCGACCACCACCAGCCCATCGGCACGCCGCTCGGTGATGCCTTGGGCGAGCCCAAGTAAGAACCGCAACAGGTTCGGGGGATCGCAGGGGCCGTTTCGATGGCATGGAGGGGAAGCCATCGAAATCGGCCCCTGCGGCGTATCCGCACGGAAATTCGCCATCCGGCCGAGCCACGGCACTTTCCGGCCACGCGTTCGAACATACGCTCGTGCCGCGCCGGCCGCTCTCTACTCTCTACGCACAACACGCACCACCACGCCACCCGTCACGGAGGAACCGGCATGACCCGCACACGCAAGGCTGTTGTCCTCGCCGCACTCACCCTCGCCGCCGCGGCCGCGGCCGCCGCACCGGCGACGGCCGAGTCGCAGCACGCCCGGCCGGGCAAGATCTCCACCTTCGATCACCACGTGCCGATAGTCGGAAACCTCGGCACCTCCGACGACGTCGCGCCCAAGGCCCACCACTCCTGACCCACGGGGCACTTCGGCGCCACGCACCGCACAGCGAGCCGGCAGCGAGACCATGCGCAGGGCATGGCCCCGCTGCCGTCGCGTTTTCCACGCCGCTCTCCCCTCACCTCCCTTCGCGGCACCGCTTCGTTTCCGCCACCTCCCGACTCCTGACACTCCGTCAGTTTCGTTGTACAGTCGCGCCACCCACCCGGCGAGGCCACCAGGCCGGGCCCGTACCGTCCTGCTCGCGGTCAGGAGGCGCGCCGTGTTCGAACCCGCTCGTGTGCAGACGCTGTGGGAACTGGTCGAGTACCGGGCACGGGCCTCGCGCGGGGCGCCGATGTTCTTCGACGGCGACGGGCGGACCGTCACCTTCGACGGCGTACGCGACGAGGCGCTGCGGGTCGCGGCAGGGTTCCGGCAGCTGGGGATAGGGGCCGGGACCCGGGTGGCCTGGCAACTGCCGTCGCGGATCGAGACGGTGGTCGCCTCGCTGGCGCTGGCCCGGCTCGGCGCCGTGCAGACGCCCGTCATCCCGCTGCACCGCGAGCGCGAAGTGGGCTTCATCCTGGCGGAGTCGGCGGCGGAGTACGTCCTGGTGCCCGGCACCTGGCGCGGGTTCGACCACACCGCGATGGTGCGCGGGCTCGCCGGCGACGGGGTACGGGTGGTCTCGGTCGCGGGCGGGCTGCCGGTGGGCGATCCGGGCGGGCTGGGCCCGGCACCCTCGGCGAGCGGGGACGGCCGGACGACCTGGATCTACTACACGTCCGGCACCACCTCCGCGCCCAAGGGCGTCGAGCACACCGACGCCACACTGATCGCCGGTGGGGTGGGGCTGGCCACCGCGCTGGGGATGTCCGCACGGGACATCGGCTCGATCGCCTTCCCCTACGCGCATATCGCCGGCCCGGACTATGTCATCGCCATGCTGGTCAGCGGCTTTCCCGCGGTCATCCTCGACAGCTTCGAGCCGGGCCGGGCGGCGGCCGTCTACCGGCGGCGGGGCGTCACCATGGCCGGCGGCAGCACCGCCTTCTACCAGGCGTTCGCGGACGAATCGCGGCGCTATCGCAAGGAGCAGCCGACCGCCGGACGGCTGATCCCCTCACTGCGGCTGCTGTCCGGCGGCGGGGCGCCGATGCCGCCGGAGCTGTACGCGGCGGCCGGGCGGGAGCTGGAGTGCGCGATCGTGCACGGCTACGGGATGACCGAGTGCCCGATGATCGCGATGGGGACGCCGTACGACAGCGACGAGCAGCTGGCGCGGACGGTGGGCCGGCCGGTGACGGGGGCGCGGATACGCATCGCCCGGACGGACGGGAGCGAGGCCGCGACGGGCGAGACCGGCGAGGTGACGCTCAAGGGGCCGATGCTCCTGCGGCGCTACACCGACCCCGCGCTGACGGCCGAGGCCATCGACGCACAGGGCTACTTCCACACCGGTGACCTGGGGCTGCTGCGGCCCGACGGGCACCTGGTGCTCACTGGGCGGCTGAAGGACATCATCATCCGCAAGGGCGAGAACATCTCGGCGCAGGAGATCGAGGACCTGGTGCACACCCATCCGGCGGTGGCGCAGGCCGCGGTGATCGGGCTGCCGGACCGGGAGCGCGGCGAGCGGGTGTGCGCGGTGGTCACGCCCGCCGACCCGGCCGCCCCGCCGCTCACGCTCGGCGCGCTGACCGCGCATCTGCGGGCGGCCGGGCTGATGACGCAGAAGCTGCCGGAGCAGCTGGAGATCACCGAGGAGCTGCCGCGCGGCGGACCGCTGAACAAGGTCCTGAAGGCGGTGCTGCGGGAGCGGTATACGCAGTCGCAGTAGCCGGTGGCCCGCGCGAGGGTCTTCGGCGGTGTGGCGATGAGTTCCGCGCGGCCGCGGAGTCTTCACTGGCAGGGGCGGTGCCGGCAGGGGCGGCCCCGAACCGCAGTGCAGGCCCCCAGGGCGGAAGGAACCAGGGACGATGACCGAGATGATCGACTTCGGCGCGCAGACCCGGCTGGTGTCACGGATCGCGGCGCACACCGCCGAGGGGCAGCTCCAGGCGCCCACACCGTGCGAGGAGTACGCCGTACGCCACCTCCTGGGCCATCTCGTCGGGCTGGCCGCCGCCTTCCAGGACGTGGCGCGCAAGGAGCTGGGGCCGGCGACCGGCACCTCCCCCGACGCGCACCGGCCGGATGTCGGGCCCGACTGGCGCGCCGAACTGGACCGGAACCTCGTGGGTATGGCGGTGGCCTGGCGCTCCCCGGATGCCTGGCAGGGCGAGACCCAGGCGGGCGGGGTGCCCCTGCCGGGCGCCGTGGCGGGCCGGATCGCGCTCAACGAGCTGGTGGTGCACGGCTGGGACCTGGCGCGCGCCACCGGCCAGGACTACGCGCCCGACGCGGACAGCCTGGGCGTCTCCTACGGGCTGCTGTCGTCCTGGGCCGAGGGCGAGACGGGCCCCCTGTTCGGCGCCGTGGTCGCGGTGCCCGGGGACGCCCCGCTGCTGGACAAGGTGGTGGCGCTCAGCGGCCGCCGGCCGGACTGGGCGCCACCGGGGTCGTAGGGGGTGTCCTCCCACGTCAGGGCGGGCCCTGGCGGCCCCGGGGTCCCAGGTGGATCACGCGGGAGCGGGGCCCGGGGCGCCGTCGCGCAACCGGGTCTTGAGGACCTTGCCGCCGGCGTTGCGCGGGAGTTCGGCGACGAAGGCGACCTCCCGCGGGACCTTGTAGTTGGCCATCTCCCGGCGGGACCAGGCGATCAGGTCGTCGGCGGTGAGGGAGGAGCCGGCGCGGCGGACCGCGTATGCCTTGCCGACCTCGCCGAGGCGGGGGTCGGGTATGCCGATGACGGCGACATCGGCGATGTCCGGGTGGCGGCCGAGGAGTTGCTCTATCTCGGCGGGGTAGGCGTTGAAGCCGCCGACGATGAACATGTCCTTGATGCGGTCGGTGATCCGGAGGTTGCCGGCCGCGTCCAGGGTGCCCACGTCGCCGGTGCGCAGCCAGCCGTCGGGCGTGATCGCGCGGGCCGTGGCGGCCGGGTCCTCGAAGTAGCCGAACATCACGTGGTAGCCGCGGACCAGCACCTCGCCGGGGTCGCCGGGCGCCGTCGGGCGGCCCTCGGCGTCGACGACCCGGACCTCGGTGCCGGGCAGGGCGCGGCCCGAGGTCGCGGCGATGACGCCGGGCGGATCGCCGCGGCGGCACATCGTGACGATGCCCGAGCTCTCCGAAAGGCCGTACGCCGTCAGGACCGTGGCGATCCTCAGCTCGCCGCGCAGCCGCTCGACCAGCTCCAGGGGGACGACGGCGGCGCCGGTGACCACCAGGCGCAGCGCGGACAGGTCGTGCAGGGCGCGGTCGGGGTGGTCGAGGAGCTGCTGATGGAGGGTGGGCGGGCCGGGGAGCACCGAGATCCGCTCGGCGGCGATGTTGGCGAGCGCGGTCTGCACGCTGAAGACCGGCTGCGGGACCATCGTCGCGCCGCGCAGCAGGCAGGCGATGATCCCGGCCTTGTAGCCGAAGGTGTGGAAGAAGGGGTTGACGATCAGATAGCGGTCGCCCGCCTGGAGGCCGGCCAGTTCGCTCCAGACGTCGTAGGCGCGCAGGGTCTGGGCGTGGGTGATCACGGCGCCTTTGGGGTGCCCCGTCGTGCCGGAGGTGAAGACGATGTCCGAGGGGTCCTCGGGGCGCAGGGCGTCGGCCCGGTCGCGGACCGCCTCGGCGGGGACGGTGGCGCCGCCGGCGAGGAAGTCCCGCCAGGTGGCGAAGCCGGCCGGGGCGTCGCCGGAGAGCACCACGGCCGTGTGCAGGTGCGGCAGCCCGGGCAGCGGGCCTGGGCCGTCGCCCTCCTGGGCGGCGCGGCGGAGCGAGGCGACATAGGACGTGCCGAGGAAGGTGCCGGTGACGAAGAGCAGCTTGGCGCGGGTGCGGGCGAGGACATAGGCGGCCTCGGCGCCCTTGAAGCGGGTGTTGACGGGGACCAGGACGGCGCCGGCGGTCACCGCCCCGAGGGCGGAGACGATCCAGTCCAGGGTGTTGGGCGCCCATACGGCGACGCGGTCGCCGGATGCGACCCCGGAGGCGATGCAGGCGGCCGCGGCCCGTTCCACCCGCTTGCCCAGCTCGGCGTAGGAGATGCGGGTGCGGCCCTCGACGACGGCTTCCCGGGAGCCGTGGCGCCGGGCGGCCTCGCGCACCAGCCGGGGGATGGTGCCGTACGCCAGGTCCGCCCGCGCGTCCACGTCGTCGTGCATCGCACTGCCTCCCGCCAAAGAGCTGACGACCACTAGCTGACTGTCCGTCAGATTAGCGGTAGCCTCCTCCGCTGTCAGCACTGGCGACCGGCCACGGAGGTGGCGATGGCAGTGACCCTCAAGGACGCTACGGCGATAGCCGGCATCGGGCAGACCCCGTTCGCCAAGCGACTGCCCGAACCCGAGAAGACCCTGGCCTGCCGGGCGATCGTCGCGGCACTGGACGACGCCGGCATCGCCCCCTCGGAGGTGGACGCCTTCGCCTCCTACACGATGGAGGAGACCGACGAGGTCGAGATAGCCAAGGCCATCGGCGCCGGCGACGTCACCCACTTCTCCAAGGTCGGCTACGGCGGCGGGGGTTCCTGTGCGACGGTGGCCCATCTGGCCGCCGCCATCGCCACCGGCCAGGCGAGCGTCGGAGTGGCCTGGCGGTCCCGCAAACGCGGCTCGGGGCCGCGCCCCTGGAAGAACACCCAGGTCCAGCTGCCGACCCCGGGGCAGTGGACCCGCCCCTTCGGACTGCTGCGCCCCGCCGACGAGATCGGCATGCTGGCCCGCCGCTATATGCACGAATACGGCGCCACCCGCGACCACCTCTTCAACGTCGCGCTCGCCTGCCGCAACCGCGCCAACCAGAACCCGGCCGCGATCATGTACGACCGCCCGCTGACCCGCGAGATGTATATGACCGCCCGCTGGATCAGCGAGCCGCTCTGCCTCTTCGACAACTGCCTGGAGACGGACGGCGCGCTGGCCTGCGTCGTGGTCTCCGCCGAGCGCGCCCGGGACTGCCGCCGGCGGCCCGTCTACATCCACTCCGCCGCCCAGGGCCTGCCCGCCCAGCACCACGGCATGGTCAACTACTGGAACGACGACCCGCTCACCGGCCCCGCCTGGACCGCCGCCCGGCACCTGTGGAAGGGCGCCGACCTCGGACCGCAGGACGTCGACGTGGCGCAGATCTATGACGCGTTCACCCCCCTGATCCCCCTCTCCCTGGAGGGCTACGGCTTCTGCGGGCGCGGCGAGGGAGCGGCCTTCACCGAGGGCGGCGCGCTGGAGATCGGCGGCCGGCTCCCCCTCAACACCGGCGGCGGCGGCCTCTCCGAGGCGTATGTACACGGTTTCAACCTGATCACCGAGGGCGTCAAGCAGCTGCGCGGCACCAGCACGGCGCAGGTCCCCGACGCCGCCACCTGCCTGGTCACCGCGGGCGAGGGCGTGCCCACCTCGGCCCTGCTGCTGAGGAGTTGAGAGGCGATGAGTGCATCCGAGCCCGCTCGTAGGCCCATTGAGTCCGCTCGTAGGTCCATGGCACCCAGCGTGGCACCCGCCACTGACAACGGGCCCGGCGACGGCTCCGACCTGCTGCTTCCCGTCCCCGACGCGGACGGCGCCCCGTTCTGGGAGTACGCCGCCAAGGGCGAACTGCGCGTCCAGACCTGCTCCGACTGCGACGAACCGCGCTTCCCGCCCCGGCCCTGCTGCCCGCACTGCCAGTCCTTCGCCGCCCACTGGCAGCGGATGACCGGCCGCGGCCGCATCTGGTCCTACGTGCTGCCGCATCCACCGCTGCTGCCCGCCTACGCCACGCTCCCGGGCTACAACGCGATCATCGTGGAGCTGGCCGAGGCCCCCCGCATCCGCCTCGCCGGCAACCTCGTCGCCGCCGCCGACGCCCCCCTCAACTCCGTCGCCCCGTCGCGGCTGCGCATCGGCGCCCCGGTGAAGGCCGTCTTCCACGCCATGCCCGGCGGCGTGACCGTACCCCGCTGGATCCTGGAGCGGCCGTGACGGTGGGCATCGAGATCACCGACGGCGTCGCGCTGGTCACCCTCGACCGGCCCGAGCGGCACAACGCGATCGACCTCGACACCGCCGGGGAACTCGCCGCCGCCTGGCAGGCGTTCCGCTTCGACGACTCCGTACGGGCGGCGGTGGTCACCGGCGCCGGCGGCCGGGCCTTCTGCACCGGTATCGACCGCTCGGTAGACGTCCCCCAGCCGCCCTCCCCCTACTCCGTCGACGACCCGCTGCTGGGCATCGGCCCGAAGGCCAACGACCTGTGGAAGCCGGTCATCGCCGCGGTCGACGGAATGGCCTGCGGCGGCGCCTTCTACCTCCTGGGCGAGGCCGAGTTCATCATCGCCTCCGAGAGCGCCACCTTCTTCGACCCGCACACCACCTACGGGATGGTCAGCGCCTACGAGTCCATCTACATGGCGCAGCGGATGCCCCTGGGCGAGATCGCCCGGCTGTCGCTGATGGGCACGGCCGAGCGGCTGGGCGCCGCGCGCGCCCACGAGATCGGCCTGGTCTCCGAGCTGACCGCACCGGGCGCCGCGGCCGAGGTGGCGCTGCGCCGCGCGGCCGCCGTCGCCGCGCAGCCGACCGGGGCCGTCCAGGGCACCGTACGCGCCCTCTGGGCGGCCAAGGAGGCGGCCAGAGCGCAGGCCCTGGCGCAGGCCCCCCAGCTGATCGCGCTGGGCAGTCTGCCCCCGGACCGTCAGGCGGAGCTGTTCGCCGCCCGGAAGCGGGACCCGGCCCCCTGACCCGTCACATCCGGGTCTTCTGCGCCCGGGTGATCTGGCAGGTGTACCAGAACTGCCCGATGGAGGACTGGTTGACCGTGTACTTGGCGGTGTAGGTCTCGGTGTCGCCGGGGCCCACGATGATCGACCGCTCGTGCAGCCCGTACGCCTTGCCGTCGGCCGGCCTGGCCTTCATCCAGTTGACGGCCATGTCGTAGGAGAAGCTGTCGGTGGACGACGGGTTGGTGATGGAGACCGTGTACGTGAACTGGCGCAGCGAGTTCGAGAAGTCGCAGTTGCTGCCACTGACGTCCGAGCGCCCGTCGGGGTCGAAGGTCTCCTGGGTCGGCGAGGGCGAGTAGGTGTCCGACGGGTATCCCGTAGGGGTCGAGCCGTACGGGTCGTAGCTGCTGGAGGACGACGGGCTCGGGAAGTTCGTCGGCACATGGACCCGTGGCCTGCTGATGCAGCCGCTGACCGTGGCGGCCGTGACCAGCACCAGTCCGCCCGCGACCGCCGCCCTGACACCCCTGCGGGCACCACCGCGGCTGCCCATGTCCGTGCGTGTGCGCTGCTTCATCCGAACCGTCCCCCGTGGAAACCTCTGAGCCCCGCCACCCCATGGATTGACGCGTGCACGGCACCCTAGCAAGAGCCGGTGACAGCGCCCACAGGCCCCTGTGACGCGGGTGGCCGTACTTGTCTAGCGGGTGAAGACGGGCAGGCGTAGCGTCGGTCACGGAGGACGAACGGGACAATTCGAAGCGAGGCGACGCCTGTGGTGCGCAACGTTCTCGGGTCCCTGATCGCCCTCGTCGGAGCGACGGCCGCCGTCTGGAGCCCCTTCCGTCCCTGGTACGACGGCCGTCACGGCAGAGACATCCGGATCGAGGACCTCTTCGACGGCATCACCCTCCACAGCGCCCCGCTCTTCGGCTCCGTCCTGCTGCCCATGGCCTTCGCCGCCCTGCTGACCCTGATCGGTGTCGCACTGCGCGCCCGGCTGCTGGTCGCCCTCGCGGGCCTGGTCGTCCTCGGCTTCACGATCCTGTGGATGGTCCGCCAGGGGCAGGCCGCGAACGAGCTGACCGCCGGGGCCCGCGGGCTGGGCGTGGGCGTGGCCAACGCCCTGGGCGGCGGTGCGCTGATCCTGCTCGGCGCCCTGATCATGCGGGGCCGCGAACGCGTCGGGTACGGCCGCGGAGCCGACCGACGGTACGACGAGCGGCGCTACGACGACGGCTACTACCGCTACGACGACCGGCAGTACGACGACGGGTACTACGGGGGTTACGGACCCGACGCCCCCTACGACAGGCGCAGGCCGGCTCCACCGGCCGCCTACCCCCCGGGGACGCCCGAACCGTGGGACGCGGGCCGCCCGGGCGCGGAGGAGTGGGACCCGGAGCCGTACGTCGCGGGACCGGCCGGACCACCTGCGGGCGGCGACGGCGCCCCGTCCCGCGAGCAGGGCGACACCCCGACCGCCCCTCTGCCGGTCACCGAGCCGCCCCCGACCGAACGGCAACGGCGGCCCTTCTCTCCGCGCCCCCGGCAGCAACGGCCCCAGGAACAGCCCCGGCAACAGCCCCAGGAGCCACCGCCGACCATGTCGTCCCGCCGACTGCCTCCCACGCCCCCGGTGGAATGGGGCAAGGAGCACCGCCGCCCGCAGCCCCAACAGCCGCAGCAGCCCCGGGAACCAGAGCGCGATCAGCCTCAACCGCCCCCGGAGGAGCGGGAGTAGGGGGCGGGAAGACGGGGTGGGGGGTGGGGCGGCGGGCCCCTAGGGCGGGGGCGAACACATCCCGTAGGGGACGCGAACGCCCCCTGCGGGGCCACAACGAAGCGAAGCCGGGGCGGTATTCCCCGGTCGCACGGCTACGCCCGTCGCGCCAGCCCCGTCCCCTTGGCCGCGTCCAGCGCGTACACGCAGCGGTCCTTGCTGCAGGCGTAGACGACCCCGCCGACGGCCACCGGCGAGCCGGTGATCTCACCGCCGGTCTCCAGCTTCCAGCGCAGCTGGCCACCCATCGCATCGAGCGTGTACAGACAGTGGTCGGCCGAGCCGAAGTGCACCCGGCCCTCGGCGACGACCGGTGCGCCGACGACCTCCGCGCCGGCCTGGAAGCGCCAGCGCGGCGTGCCGGTCACCGCGTCCAGGGTGTAGAGCGCCTTGCCGCTGCCCAGGTGGACCGCGCCATGGGCGACCAGCACCGGTTCGGTGGACTGCCGGGCTTCGGTGGCGATCCGCCAGCGGTCGCGGCCGTCCGCCGGGTCCAGCGCGTAGACCGTGCCCAGATAGTCCGCCAGATAGACCCCGCCGCCGGTGACGGCCGGTCCGGGCGCGAAGGCCGGCGGGCCCAGGAACACCGCGGGCGCCTCGAAGTGCCAGCGCACATCGCCACGCGCGATGTCGATCGCCAGCACCCGGGTCCCGGCCACCACGTAGACCGTTCCATCCGACGCGGGCAGCAGCCGCATCGGCACCCCGCCGCAGGCCGCCGCGTCGCCCACCGGGTACGACCAGCGCTCGGCGCCGGTCCGCGCCTCCAGCGCCTTCAGCCGCGCGTCGGCCCACACGAACACCGTGCCCTCGTGCACCACGGGCCCGGCCTCGGCGGTCTCGAAGTCGGTCTGGACGCCGCCGATCTCCCACAGCAACTCGCCGTTGCCGGCCTCCCACGCCTGGACCCCGCCACCACGGGTGCTGGTGACGACGGTCCCGCGGTCGACCTTGAGGGCGTAGACCCAGCCCTCGGTGTTCAGGCGCCAGCGCTCGGTGCCGTCGACGGCGTCCAGCGCGTACAGGCTCGGACCGTCCGAGGCGTGGATCCGCCCGTCCGCGACCGACATCGCCCAGGCGACGTCGCGGGTCTTGAACTTGCGGCGCCCGCTCGCCACGTCGAGGGCGTGCACCTCGAAGGACGTGACATAGAGCAGATCGCCGTCCACGGCGGGGGTGCCCCACACATCGTTCGACATACGGAAGCGCCAGGGGCGCCAGCGGCCCGGCTCGGCGGACGGCGCCTCGGGCGGGGCGGCGGGCTGCGCCGCGGCCCCCTCGGCCACCGGGGCACCGGCGGGCGCCGCGCCCTGCTGCGCACCGGCCGCCGGGCCGCCACCGGGAGGCCGTACCCAGTTCGTCGCGGCACCGGCCTGCCCGCGCGGCTGCGGCTCGCGGGCGTCGGCGCGCGGCCCCGGCCCTATCGGGGCGGGCGAGCCGCCGAGGTGTACGGGACCGGCGGCACCCTCGGCGGGCGGCACGGTGGCAGGAGGCGCGGTGACGGGCGGCGCGGTGGCGGGCGGGGCCGCGGAGACCGGGGTCATCCGGGCCGTCGAGATGTCCGGGCCGACCGATGCGGGCTGCGGCATCGGGCCGGGGTTGCCCCTCGGGTCGCCGCCGCGGGGGCCCACACCGGGACCGGCGCCGATCCGTCCGGGCCAGCCGGACTCCGCAGCGGCCCCCGCAGGGGCGCTCGCGGGCCGCGGAGGCGCCTGTACGGGCCGGGGCGCGGGCATCGGGGGCGACGGCGGCGGCGCGGGCGCAGGACGGCCGACAGCGCGCCCGGAGCCCGCCCGCTGGGTGTCCTTCGGCACGGCGGAGCGCCCGCCGCCGCGCCGGCCCTCGATGAGCGCCACCGCACCGGGCGGCAGCCAGGCCGAGGCCGTACCGCTGTCGTCGCTGCCGGAGCCGAAGAGGTGCGGGGCGAGCTGGGACTGCAGATCGGCGGGGGACGGGCGGTGGCCGGCCTCCATCTGCATACAGGACTCCAGGAGCGGACGCAGTTCGTCCGGCAGCCCGGTCAGGTCGGGGCCCTCCCGCAGCAGCATGAAGACGGTCTCGACGGGGTTGGCGCCGTGGAAGGGGGCGTGCCCGGTGGCCGCGAAGACCAGGGTGGAGCCGAGGGAGAAGACATCGCTCGCGCCCGTGACGCTGCGCGAGTCCCTGGCCTGCTCGGGCGACATGTAGGCGGGCGTGCCGACGGCCACGTTGGTCATGGTCAGCCGGGTGTTGGACACCCCGGAGGCGATACCGAAGTCGATCACCCGGGGGCCGTCCTCGACGACCAGTACGTTCGACGGCTTCAGGTCGCGGTGGACCAGACCCGCGCCGTGGATGGACTGCAGCGCCTCGGCGATCCCGGCGGCCAGCCAGCGCACCGCCTGGGCCGGCAGCGGCCCGCACTCATTGACTATTTCCTCAAGGGAGGGCGCGGGGACGTACGCCGTCGCCAGCCACGGCACCGCGGCGCGCGGATCGGCGTCGACGACCGCCGCGGTGTAGAAGCCGCTGACCGCGCGGGCCGCCTCGACCTCGCGTGTGAAGCGGACCCGGAACAGCTGGTCCTCGGCGAGCTCGGTACGCACCGTCTTGATCGCCACGCGCCGGCCGGACGCCGAGCGCGCCAGATAGACCAGTCCCATGCCGCCGGCCCCGAGACGGCCGAGCACCTCGAACGGCCCGATCCGCCGGGGATCGTGCTGCGTCAGCTGCTTCAGCTGCTCCACCACTTGCCTGCCACCTCCCCGTGGGGCGTAAAAAAAGAGACTCTCAAAAGCCACGAGCCGCCGAGAGCCACTGCCCCGATGCAGCGTCTCACCGCCTGGCCGAAACGACCGTCCGCGTGCTGATTCTTCCTGGCCGAGCCGACGGTTGCGAACCCGGGGCCTGTCCGCCGTGTCATGGCATACCCCCCGCGACCCGCAACAGGCCCGTTACCCGACGTAACCCAACCTGGCCTGACGTGCTCCGATACGTCCGTCGACGGGTGGTCACCCAGGGGTTACCGATGAGTTGCGGCTTCCCCCCGGGCGCGACACCGCCCGATATACGGACGTTCACCGCTCCGTTTCGACGGCCACCGACCCTGCCCGGCGCCGCCACCCCCTCGTCGCCCCCGTCATCCTCCCCTGTCCGACGCCTCAATTCTGCGCCGTCGACGGCCACTTCGATGCCAGGACGCCCCGCGCGGCGTGCGATCGCCGTCCGCGCAGGCGCTATCGCCGGCCGCCGTGGTGGCCATATGTCCAAGCTAGCGCTGGTTCGCGCCGCGCGCCCACCGAGTAATCAAACACAATCAATCGAACGCGAACTCGATTCCGGTGGATACTGGTCGATTCCGCGCGAGAAAGCGGAAGCGATACGCGATATACGCATCGAGCGCCCAACTGGCGTCCGCGATTGCCTATTTCATGTACAGACAGTGACCGCTTATCCACCAAAGTTGTCCACAGCCTGTTGATAAGGCCATTCACCGCTTCGGATCAAGCCTCCGCACCCAATCCACCGCCCCCGGCAGGCCCGCCACCAGCGCACTCACGCGGAAGCGCGCACCCCGAACTCCCCATCCCCATTTGCAGGCAGTCAAATCGCGCTCCGATCACCCCTCGGTAAGCTGACGGCATGACAGGACAAGTTCGAACCGTCGACGGCAGAGTTGCTGGCCGCCGCGGACAGGCGACGCGGCAAAAGCTTCTCGACTGCCTCAGTGAAATGCTCAGTTCGTCCCCCTACCGGGACGTCAAGGTCATCGATGTGGCCCGAAAAGCGGGGACTTCTCCCGCTACGTTCTATCAGTACTTCCCGGACGTCGAAGGAGCCGTCCTCGAAATCGCCGAGGAGATGGCCAAGGAAGGCGCCACTCTGACCGATCTTGTCGCCGAACGCTCCTGGGTGGGCAAGTCCGGCTGGCAGGCGGCAGAGGACCTGGTCGAGGGTTTCCTCTCCTTCTGGCGCAAGCACGACGCGATTCTCCGCGTCGTCGACCTGGGTGCGGCCGAGGGCGACAAGCGGTTCTACAAGATCCGCATGAAGATCCTCAACGCCGTCACCAACTCGCTCACGGACTCCATCCAGGAGCTCCAGAGCAAGAACAAGGTCGACAAGGACGTGAGCGCGGCGGCCATGGCCGGCTCCATCGTCGCGATGCTGGCGGCGGTCGCCGGACACCAGAAGGGCTTCCAGAGCTGGGGCGTCAAGCAGGCCGAGCTCAAGCCGAATCTGGCGCTGCTGGTGCACTTCGGCATCACGGGCAAGAAGCCCACCAAATGAAGCGGACCATATGAAGCGGACTTCCTAGCGGAACCACCACCAGGCAACCGCACCGGCTACCAAGGGAGCGGCCAGGCAACAGCCGCGCCTCCAAGTCCCGGTGTACCCAAGCCGGTTCGCCGTCGGCCCGTATCGGTCCGGTCTTCGTCCTGCCATAGCCGTACCGCGCACACAGCGGGTGCCACCCGTCCCCTCAAGGGGTACGCCAGGCACCCGCTGCGCGTACGTGGGGGCCGTCCGCGTACGGGGGGGCTCAGCGCCGCTCCAGCCGGAACAGCCGGATCTCCCGCTCCACCCGCGCCTGGTACGCGGCGTACGGCGGCCAGAAATCGAGCGCCGCCCGCCAGGCCCGCGCCCGCTCCTCGCCGGAGAGCAACCGGGCCCGTACGGGAACGTCCTCGCCCCGCCAACTGACCTCCGCCTCCGGATTCTTCAGCAGGTTCCCGGTCCAGGCCGGATGGCCCGGCCGCCCGAAATTGCTGCCGATCAGCAGCCACCCGCCGTCCTCCTGCGGCAGGCAGGCCAGCGGCGTACGCCGCGGCCGCCCGCTCCTGGCGCCGGTCGCGGTCAAGATCAACCCGGGCAGCATCCGGGCGCTGAGCAGCACCTTTCCGCGGGTCAGCCGGTGCACCGCGCGGTCCAGCGCCGGGATGAAGTGCGGTGCGAGCCGGGCGAACGCACGGGTCGACGAGACCCTCTGCACCAGCCGCTCACCTGGTGGCATCACGCGTCCACCGCCTCTCGGGCACGGTCCGTCGCCGGCGCACCGACCAGCCGTGCGGCCCCGGCCGGGCCGCCGTCCACCGCGCCCGCCCCGCCGGGGAACAGCCCCGCCTCCTCCGCGGCCCGGGCGCGCAGCCGGTGCACGGGCCCCAGCAGCAGCTCGTCGCAGGCCGCGCGCTTGAAGTACAGATGCGCCTCGTGCTCCCAGGTGAAGCCGATGCCGCCGTGCAGCTGCACCGCCTCGGCCGCCACCGCCCGCAGCGCCTCCAGCGCCTGCGCGAGGGCCAGCGCGGCCACCCCGGGCTCGGCCCCCCGCGGACCGTACGGGGCCGCGGTGTGCTCCCCGGAGCGCCCCGCCGACCACGCCGCGTAGTACACCGCCGAGCGCGCCGCCTGGAGCGTCACGTACAGGTCGGCGAGCCGGTGCTGGACCGCCTGGAAGGAGCCGATGGGCCGGCCGAACTGCTCGCGCTCGCGGACGTAGGCGACGGTCCGGGCCAGCGCCGTGTCGGCCGCCCCGACCGCCTCGGCGGCCAGCGCCGCGGCGGCCAGCGCACCGGTCGCGGCGAGCGCCCGCGCGACCGCCGCCCCGTCACCGCCCCCCTCGTCCTCCCCCGCTCCCCCGCCCAGCAACTCGGCCGGGACATCGCGCAGTTCGAGCCGCGCCTGGGGCCGGGTCTCGTCCAGCACGGTCTGCCGGGTCCGCAGCAGCCCCCGGAGGCCGGCCGGCCCCTCGCCGCGTACCCGGGTCTCTGCCCGTACGGCGGGGTCCGCAGGTCCGACGGCGTCCGCCCGTACGAGGAAGAGCAGGGTGCGGCTGCGCGCGAAGCCGCCGGTGTGCGCGGCCACCACCAGCACCTCCGCGGTGTGCCCGTTCAGCACCTGCCCGGCCTCCCCGTACAGCCGCCAGCCGCCGCCCTCCGGCCCGGACGCCGCGCCCTCCGGTGCCACGCGTCGTGCCTGGATGCCGCCGGCCCGGCCGCCGCCCGCCCAGTCGCCGTCGTTGGCCCCGGTCAGGGCCAGTGCGGTGGCCAGCCGTCCGCCCGGTACGGCCAGTGTCCCGGTCAGCTCCCCGGTCGCCAGAGGGGGCAGCAGCTCGGCGCGCTGCCGTTCGCTGCCCAGCGCGAGGATCAGCGGGGCGGCCAGCGCCGCGGTGGCGATCAGCGGCGAGGGGAGTACGGCACGGCCGGTCTCCTCGCAGGCCAGGGCGAGTTCGGTGGGCCCGCAGCCCACCCCCGCGTACGCGGGGGGCAGCGCCAGCCCGGGGAGCCCCAGTTGAGCGGCGAGCCGGCGCCACAGCTCCTCGTCGTAGCCCGGCGGGGTGCGTACCGCCGCCTTGACCTCGTCCGGGCCGCAGCGCTTGTGCAGCAGCTCGCGCAGCGTGCGGCGGATCTCGTGCTGCTCCTCGGTGAACGCGGCATCCATCGGCGGGCTCCTCCCGGCCGTGCGACAACGCCCGTCCGGTCCGAACGGGCCCCGGCATCCGATCTGACGGGGCGTCATAGTAGGGACGGGGGGTGCACTTTCCTAGGGCCTGTCCGATGGGTCGGGCCCGGCCAGGACCCATCGGACAGGCCCTAGGGGGTTACCGCGCTCACCCCGCACCCTGCCCGCCCGCGGATATCTGATGTACCGTCAGATTCATGCCCTCAGCGCCGTCAGTGCCGCCAGTGCCGTCAGCCGCTTCAGGTCCGTCGACGACTCCCCGGACCCCGTCGGGGCGCCGCAAGGTCGCCATCGCCGGGGTGGCCCTCTCCGACTGCGGCCGCGTGGACGAGGCCACCCCGTACGCCCTGCACGCGCAGGCCGCCCGCCGGGCGCTCGCCGACAGCGGACTGGACCGGTCGGTGATCGACGGCTTCGCCTCGGCCGGGCTGGGCACCCTCGCCCCCGTCGAGGTCGCCGAGTATCTGGGACTGCGCCCCACCTGGGTCGACTCGACCTCGGTCGGCGGCGCCACCTGGGAGGTGCTGGCCGCGCACGCCGCCGACGCGATCGCCGCCGGCCAGGCACGCGCCGTACTCCTCGTCTACGGCTCCACCGCCCGCGCCGACATCAAGGCCCGCCGCCGCACCGCGAACCTCTCCTTCGGCGCCCGCGGCCCGCTCCAGTTCGAGGTCCCCTACGGGCACACCCTGATCGCCAAGTACGCCATGGCCGCCCGCCGCCATATGCACCAATACGGCACCACGCTGGAGCAGTTGGCCCAGATCGCGGTCCAGGCGCGCGCCAACGCGGCGGCCAATCCGGACGCCCTGTACCGCGACCCGATCACCGTCGACGACGTCCTTGCCGGCCCGATGATCGCCGACCCGTTCACCAAGCTGCACTGCTGCATCCGCTCCGACGGCGGCTGCGCGGTCCTGCTGGTCGCCGAGGACTATGTGCCCGACCTCGCCAAGCCCCCGGTATGGGTGCTCGGTTCCGGCACCGCGGTCTCCCACACCACCATGTCCGAGTGGGACGACTTCACGGTCTCGCCCGCGGCGGTCTCCGGCCGCCTCGCCTTCGCCCGCGCCGGTGTCCGCCCCGCCGAGATCGACCTCGCGCAGATCTACGACGCCTTCACCTATATGACCCTGGTGACGCTGGAGGACCTGGGCTTCTGCGCCAAGGGCGAGGGCGGCGCGTTCGTCGAGAAGGGGCGGCTGCTGCGGGACGGCGAGCTGCCGGTCAACACCGACGGCGGCGGCCTGGCGGCCTGCCACCCCGGCATGCGCGGCCTGTTCCTGCTGGTCGAGGCGGTACGCCAGCTCCGCGGCGAGGCCGGGCCGGAGCGCCAGGTCCACCGCGCCGACGGCGGACCGCCGCAGCTCGCGGTCGCCTCGGGAACGGGCGGCTGGTTCTGCTCGTCGGGGACGGTGGTGCTGGGGCGGGGCTGACGAGGGGCGGGAGGGCGAGCGGCGGCCCCGGGCCCGGGGTGTGAGCCCGGGCCCGGGACCGCCCCCTGTTCCGTCAGCCCAGCAGTTCCTCGATCAGATCCGCGGCCCGGCGGGCTCCGCCCTGCGCGCGGACCTCGGCCCGCAGCGCGGCCGCACGCGCGGCGACCAGCGGATCGGCCGTGAGCTCCAACAGGGCCGTACGCAACGCCTCCGCCGTGGCGTCGGCGGTGTCGATACGGCGGGCGACGCCCAGCTCGACCAGCCGGTCGGCGTTGATGAACTGCTCGGCGCCCTGCGGCACCGCGATCATCGGCAGGCCGGTGTACAGCCCCTCGCTGCTGCCGCCCATCCCCGCATGCGTCACAAACGCGTCCGCCTGCGCAAGGACGGCCAACTGCGGTACCCAAGACCGCACTTCGATGTTCGCCGGGAGCCGGTCCCCCAGCTCCGCCGGGTCGATGTACTTGCCGATCTGCAACACCACATGCCAGCCCGGCAGGTCCCCGAAGGCCGCCACGCACTGCCGGTAGAACTCCGGCTGGCGGGTGTACGCCGAGCCGAGCGACACCAGCAGCACCTTCCGCGCGCCGGCCGGCCGCTCCCAGCCGCCCTGCTGCGCACGGCCGTCGAGGCACGGTCCGACGAGGGTCACGACATCGGCGTCGACCCGGTCCGCATGCGGCTGCATGGCCCGCGGGATCAGCGCCAGCGCCCGGCGCGGCCGGCTGGAGAACTCGTCCACGTCCGTGGTCACCGCGCCGCTGCGGGCGAGCCAGGCGCCGAAGCGGGCCTGATAGGCCGCGGCCCCCGGCAGTGCGGCGTAGGCCGCGCCGATCTCCTCCTGTGCGCCCTCCCACGTCACGAACGTCGGGGAGAGCTGGACGAGTTCGCGGCCCTGCGACTCGGCCAGGGCGCGGGCGGCGAACGAGCAGACGTCGTGGAGGTAGAGGTCGGCCGGGTCCTCGTCGTAGACGGCCCGCAGCTGCGGCAGCATCTCGATGGCCTCGTCGAGGAAGAGCGAGGCCGCGGCGATGGGGTCCTGCGGCCAGTCGTTCTCGGCGACCGGCAGGGTGGTGGTGCAGCGGACGAACTCGGCGCCGGTGGAGGCGATCAGTTCGGCCGCGTGGTCGCTGTTGGCGTACGTGACGCGATGGCCGCGGGCCACCAGCTCTCGGATGATCTCCAGGCTGGGCAGCACATGGCTGACCATGGGCGAGCCGAGCATGGCGATATGGGCGGTACGGCGCATGGGAAAGGCACTTCCTTCACAACAGAGGTCACGGCTGGGAACACGGAAAGCCCGACGGCCCGGGCGGCGGCATGCAGCATCGGCCGCAAGGCCGGTGGTGCGCCGGGCACGCCTGGGTGCGGGCGGGGCGGACGTCCGCCCTCGGCCGTGTCAGCCGTAGATCTGCTGGAAGTGATGCATGCGGAAACCCTAGCCGGGGCGCCGGCACGGGGCGAACGGTTTTTCGGCGGCGGTTCCGCGAGCGGTCGGCACCCCACGGACGACTGCCTATACAAGCGTCATAGACAAGCGTTTAAGACACTCGTATAGTCGAGTTCATCGGCCGGTGCGCACACCGCGACCGAGCGCCGCGACATGCGCGACGCAGCCCGTTCAGGAGCACCGCCCACCGCACGCCCGAAGGGAACCCCGCCATGTCCGCAACCGCCCCGCACACCCGCACCGGCTCCAGCCCCCGCACCGCGCCCCGTACCGTGCTGATCTCCGGTGCGAGCGTCGCCGGCCCGGCGCTCGCCTACTGGCTGCACCGCTACGGCTTCGCGGTGACCGTCGTCGAACGCGCCCCGGAGCTGCGCACCGGCGGCTACAAGGTCGACATCCGGGGCGCCGCGATCGACGTCGTCGAGCGGATGGGGATCCTGGAGGACATCCAGCGCGCCAGTACGGACATGCAGACCGGCGCCTACGTGGACGACGACGGCAAGCGGATCGCCACCCTCCCGGCCGACATCTTCGGCGCGCGGGTCGGCCGCGACGACGAGATCATGCGCGGCGAACTGGCCCGCATCCTCTACGAGCGCACCCGTTCCGGCGTCGAGTACCTCTTCGGCGACTCGATCACCTCGATCACCCCCGTCGCGCCCGCGGCGGCGAGCACCTCAGGCTCACCCCATCCGGGCCGGCACTCGGACACCGCGCCGGAAGGCGTCGAAGTCACCTTCGAGCGGAGCGCCCCGCGCCGCTTCGACCTCGTCGTCGGCGCCGACGGCCTGCACTCGACCGTCCGGCGCCTGGCCTTCGGCCCTGAGGAGCAGTTCGTGCGGCACCTCGGCGGGTACGTCTCGGCCTTCTCCATGCCGAACGAACTCGGCCTGGACCGCGAGGAGTTGTACCACGCCGTACCGGGCAAGCTGATCTGCGCCTACAGCTCGGCCGGGGATCCGCGGGCCACGGGCCTGCTGGTCTTCCGCTCGCCCCGACTGCGCTACGACCACCGCGACCGCGCCCAGCAGCTGGCGCTGCTCCAGGACGCGTTCGAGGGCGTCGGCTGGCAGGTCCCCCGGCTCCTCGAAGCGGCCCGCGAGGCGGGCGACCTCTACTTCGACGGGCTGCATCTGATCGAGATGGACCGCTGGTCGCGCGGGCGGGTGGTGCTGCTCGGCGACGCCGCGCACTGCGCCTCGCCGGCATCGGGGCAGGGCACCGGGATGGCGCTGGTCGGCGCGTACGTCCTGGCCGGGGAGCTGGCGGCCGGAGGGGAGCCGGAGGCGGCCTTTGCGCGCTACGAGGCGGAGATGCGCGGCTATGTCGCGGCCAATCACGCGCTGGCGCGGAAGTTCGCGAAGGAGATGACGGCGGACACCCCGGGGCAGATCCGCTTGCGGCATCTGATGCTGCGGATCCTGCCGCACATGCCGTGGAAGAACTTCGTGGCGAAGAAGATCGCGGAGGATGTGCAGCGGGGCGCCTGTGCGATCACGCTCAAGGACTATCCGCTGCCCGGCCGGGGGCGGGTTCGCGCGCAGGGCGGGGCGGCGGCCGGTGCGCCGGATGCCGCGGCCGGTCCCGCGCCGGCCGCCGCGACCCGCACGTACGCTGCCTGACATGAGCGATCACCCCGCGCACCAGGACACACCGGAAGCCGCCCCCGCCGACGGCACGGCCCCCACCGGCGAGGCGGACGCCGCCGGCCGCGCGTTCCGCGAGCTGCTGCGCGGGCTGCGGGTCTGGGACTGCGAACTGCCCGCGTTCGACCCGGCGCAGGCGCCCGCCGAGCCGCTGCCGCTGTTCCGGCAGTGGCTGCGGGAGGCCGCCGAGGCGGGCCAGCCGGAGCCGCACACGATGACCCTGGCCACCGCGGACGCGGCCGGCGACCCCTCGGTACGGACCCTGATGCTGCACGACGCCGATGAGCGCGGCTGGCACTTCGCCTCGCACCGCGGCAGCCGCAAGGGCCGCGAACTGGCGGCCCGGCCGCGGGCGGCGCTCGGCTTCTACTGGCCGGCGGTCGGCCGCCAGGTGCGGGTCAGCGGGCCGGTGACCGAGGCGGGGCCCGAGGAGAGCGCGGCCGATCTGCACCGCCGCTCCACGGGCGCGCTGGCCGCGGCGCTGGTCGGCCGGCAGAGCGAGGTGCTGGGCTCGACCGGGGAGCTGGCCCGCGCCTCGGAAGCCGCCTGGGAGCGCGCGCAGCGGGAACCGGACGCGGCGGTACCCAGCTGGACGCTGTACGTGCTGCGCCCCGAGGAGGTCGAGTTCTTCCAGGGCGACGCACGGCGACGCCACGTACGCCTCAACTACCGCCGCGAAGGCGGCCGTTGGACCACGGAACTGCTCTGGCCGTAGGGCACCGGGCGGCGGGGGACGGCGAGGTTCAGCGGAACGCCGGGGCCGACGGGCGCGGTCGGCCCCCGAGACGGTGCACGGAGGGCACTTGCTTCAAGTGCGCTTGAAGGTCCTAGCGTGATCGGCATGACGGTGATCGACAGCACTCCCGTGAAGTCCCCGCCCGTGGACGTCTGCGGGTCCGCGGGGGCGGCCCCTCCGCGCCCCGACGGCCAGGATCACTACACGATCCGCGAGGTCGCGGCGCACACCGGGCTCAGCGCGCCCACCCTGCGCTGGTACGAGGAGATCGGCCTGATGCCGCATGTGGCGCGGTCGCACACCGGTCAGCGCCGTTTCGGCAACCGGGACCTGGACTGGCTCGCCTTCGTCGCCAAGCTGCGCCTGACCGGGATGCCGGTCGCCGACATGGTCCGCTTCGCGGAGCTGGTCCGCCAGGGCGAGGACACCTACGGCGAACGGCAGTCGGTGCTGGAGCAGACCCGGGACGAGGCCGCCGGGCGCATCGCGGAGCTGCAGGACACCCTCGCCGTACTCAACGCCAAGATCAATTTCTATGAGGGTCTCCGCCGGGCGCCGGAAGGGGCCTGAGCGCCGAGCAGCCGGCGCTGCTGGAGCCGATCGCCGGGCAGGTAGCAGGCGAGCGCTACTCGGACATGTCCCTCACGTCTGCGGCCCGGGAGGCTCAGGGGCCGTCAGCGGAGTGATCTTGGGAGGTGGCTCCGCGGCGACGCTCCCCGGGACAGCCGGGCCCCTGCCGCCCCTCGCGCCGCCGTCACAGCCGGCCGCCGTCACAGCTGCCGATACATGATGTGCAGCCCCACATAGCCCTTGGTGGGGTGCCGGAAGCCCTCGGGGAGGGTGGTCATGATCGTGAAGCCCAGGGACTTCCAGAGGGCGACGGCGCCGGTGTTGGTCTCCACGACGGCGTTGAACTGCATCGCCCGATAGCCCTCGGCGCGGGCCCAGGCCAGGACGTGCTCCCCCAGCGCCCGTCCGACGCCCCGTCCGCCGTACCGCGGATCGACCATGAAGCTGGCGCTGGCGATATGCGCGGAGCCGCCCATGTGGTTGGGGTTCATCTTGGCGGTGCCCAGGACCGTCCCGGAGTCCTCGACGGCGACGACCGTACGGCCTGGCGGCTCCAGCAGCCACATCTCCCGGCCCGTCGCCTCGTCGAGGTCTCGCGGGTAGGTATAGGTCTCACCGGCCGCCACGATGGTGTGGAAGAACGGCCAGATGGCGGGCCAGTCGGCCGCGGTCGCCTCACGGATCAGCACGACTCCAGGATGACGCCGCCGCCGGTCGGGCCGCCACCGGATTCGCCCCGGACTCGCCCCGGACTCGCCCCGGATTCGCCCCGGCTCCGTGCCCGACCGGGACCCGGCCGGGGCCTGGGCCGGGAGCGGGGCCCGGCCGGGGTCACGCGGGCCGGAAGACCGGCACGGCGAGGCCGCCGGCCGCACCACCGGAACCGTCGCCGCCCACAGCCCCCTCCGCACGACGGAACCGCACCCGGAGCGGCATCCCTATCCGCAGCTCCGCCTCCCGGCAGTCGACGATCTCGGTCATCATCCGCGGCCCCTCGGCGAGATCGACCGCGGCCGCGACATACGGCACCCGGTCGCCGAACGGCGGGAGGTCGTTGCGGTGCACGACGGACCAGGTATAGAGCGTGGCGCGCCCGCCGGCCGGCTCCCAGCCGACCTCCTCGCTCCAGCAGTACGGGCAGAACTCACGCGGGTAGTGATGGGCCGCACCGCAGCCCTCGGCCCGGCAGCGCCGCAGCAGCAGCCGCCCCTCGGCCGCCGCGTCCCAGTACGGCCGGGTGAAGGCGTCCACCTCCGGCAGATCGAACCCCGCCGCACGGTGCGCGACGTCCCGGCCGGCACCGCGCGCACCCGCCTCCGCCGCGCTCCCACCGGCACCGGCCCTCACGAGAACACCCCGACGGCGGCGTCGAGCGACCAGGTCTGCCAGCTCACGCCGAACAGGGCGACCAGGGAGATCAGCGCCATCATCGCGTTCTGCCCCTGCTCGGCCCAGTCATGGATCATCAGCACCAGATACAGCAGGTTGAGCACCAGGCCGCCCGCCAGCGCGATCGGTGTGAGGAAGCCGAGGACGAGGCCGAGCCCCAGCGCCAGTTCGGCGTAGACCACGACATACGCCATCGCCTTGGGCCGGGGCCGTACGACCTTGTCGAAGCCACTGCGCACCGCACTCCAGCGGTGCTTGCCGGCCACGTCCGCCGCCCAGGCGATGCCCGTACCGCGCTCGAACCAGCCCTTCTTGTCCTTGTGGCGCCAGCTCTCCAGCCACCACAGGCCGAGGCCGATGCGGAGCACGGCCAGCCACTCCGCCCCGCCGAGCCAGATCGTCTGCATCCCGCACACCCCTCACCGATTCTGACGGTACGTCAGTTCAGCTCATGGGCCGCGGCCGCGCAAGGGGGCCCGCACGATCCGGCTCGGGCGTCGCGGGCGGCCGAGCTTTCCCGCGCAGCCCCATTCCTGACGTGGCGTCAGTTCAGTAATCTGACTAAGTGTCAGGTAATGCAGCCACTACAGCAAGGCAACTGAGAGCCGTCACACAGGAGCGGGCGTCTGCGATGCTTGGATCGACTCACGGCAGCCTCACCACGCACTCCCGGCCGGCCCGCGTCGTGGCCTGTGGGGAGCAACCACCACACACCGTCCACGGCATGAGCGCACCGCCTCGCGGCAGCGGCGGGCAGGACGCCGGGGCCGCGGTCGACCGGGACGTCAGCGGCCGGCCGCTGCACGCTCCGGTGCCCGACCTGGACCGGTTCTTCCGGCCCGAGTCGGTGGCCGTGATCGGCGCCTCGGACACCGAAGGCCGCCCCAACACCGGCATCACCCGCCAGCTGATCGCCTGGGCGGAGCGGGTCGGCGCCCGGCTCCACCCCGTCAATCCGGGACGGACGCAGGTCTTCGGGCGGCCCTGCTGCGCCTCCGTCGCCGCCCTGCCCGAGCCCGTCGACCTCGCCGTACTGCTGGTCGGCGATCCGCTGCCGCTCATCGAGCAACTCGCCGAGGCCAAGGTGAAGTTCGCGGTGGCCTTCGCCTCCGGCTTCGCCGAGACCGGAGAGCGGGGCGCGTCCGCCCAGGCCCGGCTCGCCGAGGCCGTCGAACGCTCCGGGCTGCGGCTGCTCGGCCCGAACACCAACCTCAACGCCTTCGAGGAGTTCCGCGAGGACCTCGACGGCCCGGCCATCGCCCTGATCACCCAGTCAGGCCACCAGGGCCGGCCTGTCTTCACGCTCCAGGAACTGGGCATCCGCCTCTCCCACTGGGCCCCCACCGGCAACGAGGCCGATCTGGAGACCGCCGACTTCCTCTCCTACTTCGCCACCCGCCCCGAGGTCGGCGCCATCGCCGCCTATGTGGAGGGCCTCAAGGACGGCCGCAGCTTTCTGCTCGCCGCCGACCGCGCGGCCCGCAACAAGGTGCCGGTCGTCGCCGTCAAGGTCGGTCGCACCGAGACCGGCGCCCGGACGGCCGCCTCGCACACCGGCAAACTCACCGGCGCGGACGAGGTCGTGGACGCCGCGATGCGGCAGTTCGGCGTGATCCGGGTCGACGGGCTGGACGAACTGCAGGACACCGCGGCGCTGCTGGCCCGCGCCAGGAAGCCGGCCGCCGAGGGCATCGCGGTCTATTCGATCTCCGGCGGCACCGGCGCGCACTTCTCCGACCTGGCGACCGCGGCGGGACTGCGGCTGCCCACCCTGGACGCCGCCAAGCAGGCCGAGCTGCACCAGTGGATACCGGACTACCTCAACGTCGCCAACCCGATCGACAACGGCGGGCATCCCGTGGGCGACTGGCGCGGCCGCAAGATCATCGACGCGATCCTGGCCGACCCGTCCATCGGCGTACTGATCTGCCCGATCACCGGCCCCTTCCCGCCGATGAGCGACAAGCTCGCCCAGGACCTCGTGGACGCGGCGGAGCGGACGGACAAGCTGGTGTGTGTGGTGTGGGGATCGCCGGTGGGCACGGAGGACGCCTACCGCAGCACCCTGCTCGGCTCCTCGCGGGTGGCGACCTTCCGCACCTTCGCCAACTGCATCACGGCCGTCCGCGCCTACCTCGACCACCACCGCTTCGCCGCCGCCTACCGCTCCCCCTTCGACGACGCGCCGCGCGCGGTGTCGCCTTCGGCGCGCAAGGCGCAGGCGCTGATGCGCCCGGGCCAGCAGCTCAGCGAGCACGCGGCGAAGCAGCTGCTGCGCGCCTACGGCATCCGGGTCCCGCGCGAGCAGCTGGTGACCAGCGCGGCGGCGGCCGTCCGGGCGGCGAGCCTGGTCGGCTACCCCGTCGTCATGAAGGCCTCCGGGCCGCAGCTGGCGCACAAGACCGAACTCGGCCTGGTCAAGGTCGCGCTGACCTCGGCCAGCCAGGTCCGCGACGCCTACCGCGAGCTGATCGACATCGCCCGCTACGAGGACCTCCCGCTGGACGGTGTGCTGGTCTGCCAGATGATCGAGCGCGGCGTCGAGATGGTCGTCGGCGTCACCCACGACAGCCTCTTCGGGCCGACCGTGACCGTCGGGCTCGGCGGGGTGCTCGTGGAGGTGCTGCGGGATGTCGCGGTGGGTGTACCGCCCTTCGGGGAGGACCAGGCCCGCGCGATGCTCGGCGAACTGCGCGGGTGCGCCCTGCTGGACGGCGTGCGCGGCGCACCGCCCGCGGATACCGACGCGCTCGTCGAGGTCGTGCTGCGGGTGCAGCGGATGGCCCTCGAAATGGGCGGTGAACTGGCCGAGTTGGACATCAATCCGCTGGTGGTCCTGCCGCGCGGACAGGGTGCGGTGGCCCTCGACGCGCTCGCCGTCTGCCACTGACCGCGCCGGGCACCCCGACCGCCGTAGACATCGCCACCGCCGTAGGCACCCCCACCGCCGTAAGCATCTCGCCCGCAGCCTTTGGAGCCGCTCCCCCATGACGTCCTCCCCGTCTCCCGCTTCCCCTCCCCCCGCCGGGCCGGCCGCCGGCGGCGATCATGCCGGGCCCGCCGGCCCCGCCGCCGACCCCGTCGATTCATTGGTACTGCACACCACTGACAGCGGCGTCTCGTGGATCACCCTCAACCGCCCGGACGCCCTCAACGCCCTCACCTGGGACCAGCGCGAACGCATCATCGGCCGGCTCGCCGACGCCTCCGCCGACCCGGACGTACGGGCCGTGGTGATCACCGCGACCGGCAAGGGCTTCTGCGCCGGCGCGGATCTGCGCGGCGCACCGCCGGCGGGCGAACGGGTCGCCGGCGATGTCGCCCGGATGATCCGGCGCGGCGCCCAGCGGTTCATCGGCGCGGTGCTGGACTGCGAGAAGCCGGTGATCGCCGCGGTCAACGGCACCGCGGCCGGGATCGGCGCCCACCTCGCGTTCGCCTGCGATCTGGTGCTGGCGGCCGAATCGGCCCGTTTCATCGAGGTGTTCGTCCGGCGCGGACTGGTCCCGGACGGTGGTGGCGCCTACCTCCTGCCGCGGCTGATCGGCCCGCAGCGCACCAAGGAGCTGATGTTCTTCGGGGACGCCGTACCGGCCGCCGAGGCGGAGCGGCTGGGGCTGGTGAACCGGGTCGTCGCGGACGGCGAGCTGGCGAAGACCGCCCGGGAGTGGGCCGAGCGGCTGGCGGCCGGCCCGACCCGCGCGCTGACCCTCACCAAGCAGCTGGTCAACGCCTCCTTCGAGACCGACCGGGCCACGGCGTTCGCCGCCGAGGCCGCCGCCCAGGAGATCACCATGACGACGGCGGACGCCCAGGAAGGCGTCGCCGCCTTCGTGGCGCGGCGCAGCCCCTCCTACCGGGGCCGATGACGCACCGCCCGGGGGCACGCGGGCTACTTCACCTCCGCCGGGCACACCGGCACCTCACGCGTGTTGCGCGTGCGCACCCCCGGCAGCCACCCCCGCACCCCCTGCCCGGTGGTGACCAGATACCAGCGGGTGGAGGTGATGCCGGCCTCGTCGCGGACCATGCGGCCGTCGGTGACGACGCAGCGTGCGGCCAGTGCGTCGCCGTGCCAGACCCGGCCGGCGGAGTTGTCGCGCGCCGCGTACGGGGCGTACGGGTCCCTGGCCAGCCGCAGCGCGCACTCCAGCAGGCGGCCCGTCCGGCAGGCCCGCTCGCTGTTGTGGACCGTGATCTTCACCGTCCGGGGCGGCCCCGCCGGCTCCAGGCCGACCGGCCCGGGGCGCACCAGCCACCACACCCCCAGCGCCACCGCGGCCACCGCCGCGGCGACCGCCAGCGCGACCGCGTAGGGGCGTCTGCGGGGCAGCGCGACCGCGGCGGGCGCCGGCTCGCGACCGGTCTCCTTGACGCGGTTCCACAGGCCCGGCGGCGTCTCGATCTGCTCGTCCGCCAGCCGCAGCCGGGCGCGCAGCAGCGCCTCCGCGTCGTCGCCGGCACCGTCGCCCCGGCCGCCGCCGGGACCCGGGCCGCCGCCCGCGCCGCCGGTGCCGCCGTCGAACCGTGGTCCCACACCCACCGTGCCGCTCACCTCCCGGCCTGCCCGTGCTCCGATTCAACGAGGTAGGCGCGCAGCCTGTCCAGCGCGCGGGCGCGATGCCGGGCGGCGGTGCCGCGATGCACCTTCATGATCTTGGCGGCCTGGTCGATGGTGTAGCCGTCGAGGTCGACGAGGATGACGATGCCGGCCTGCCGGTGCGACAACCGTCCCAGCAGGCGCACCGCTTCGATCTCGGCGTGCCGCCGCTCCACCCCGCCGTCCCAGCCGCCCGGTGCCGCACCGGGCCCGGCCGCGGCGCCGTCCGCGCCCGCTTCCTCCACCCCCTCCAGGCCGTCGACCAGCACCTGTCGCCGGTCCTTGCGGTAGGCGTCGCGGGCGATGTTCAGCACGGCGGTGAAGGCATAGGCGTACGGCTCCGGATGGGCGAGGAAGCGCTGCGGGCGGGCGGCGAGCTTGAGGTACGCCTCATGCACCACGTCCTCCGCCGACTGCCGTGAACCGGCCAGCATCACCGCTCTTCGGTAGAGCCGGGGCAGCAGCCCGCAGAAGACCTCGTCGAAGGTGGGTGACGCGGCAGACGAAACTGACGACGGTGTCGCATCGGCCATGTACCGGAACTCTCCCCCGTGCTCGGCTACGGTCGCGGCCGAGGTGGACGCTACCCATGCGGGCGACGCACAATCAGCATTCCGCTCCCCAATCTCCCGCGAATCCACCGAAGATCGCCGCGACAGACCGGCAAACCACCCGTCCGGGTGGCCGTCGCCGCCTGCGCCTTCACAACTGACGCTCCATCAGATTCAATGAGGGCATGATGGGACACGCTGGAATGGCGGCCACGGCCGTGCGGTATCTGCGCTCCGTCGGCGCACCGACCACGGCCCCCTCACCCGCGCCCGCCGCACCCCACCCGCGGCCCGCGCTGCGTGCCGTACGCGAGGACGAGCGCGCCCCGCTGGACGCGGCCGAATTCCGCTCCGTCCTGGGGCACTTCGCCAGCGGCGTCACGGTCGTCACCGCGCCCTCGGAGCCCGGCCCGGCCGGCTTCGCCTGCCAGTCCTTCGCCTCCCTCTCCCTGGACCCGCCGCTGGTGACGTTCATGGTGGCGCGTACGTCGACGACCTGGCCGCGGATCGCCCGCGCCGGGGTGTTCTGCGTCAACATCCTCGGCGCCGGCCAGGGCGAGCTGTGCCGCGCCTTCGCGGTCAGCGGCGCCGACAAGTTCGCCGGTGTCCCCTACGGGCCGGCCCCCGCGACCGGTTCGCCCCGGCTCGCGGGCGTCCCCGCCTGGATCGACTGCACGATCCAGGCGGTGCACACCGGCGGCGACCACCTGATCGTCGTAGGCCGCGTCGAAGCCCTCGGCACGGACCCCGGGGCGGCCGAGGCCGGACCGCTCCTCTTCCACCGGGGCGCATTCGGGCGCTTCAGCTCCTGAGCGCGCCCGGCCAGGTCACTTCCGCGTCAGCACGTGCCGGTCCCCTTCGTCGGGGTCGCCCAGGAAGTAGTAGAGGGTGGGCCGGTCCTCGGTGCCGCCGATGAACCACTGCCTCCCGCAGCCGCCTTCGACGTCCACCTGCACTCTGTCCTCCCCCATGAACCGCTCCAGCTCCCATGTGCCGGTGCCGGCGCAGCGGTCCTTCGGCCGGCCCATGTGCCGGGCCGAGGCCACCCCGTCGGAACGCAGGTCGAGCGTGCCGCCGCCGTCGTCCTTCCAGACGCCGACGAGCTCGGCCCGGCTCGGCCGCGGCGGCTCGTACGCCGGCAGCAGCCCGGCCGCCATGGCGGCCACGCCCAGGCCCCCCAGCGCAAAAGCGGTCAGCAGGCCGCTGCCCGCGATACCGATGGTCAGCTGTACGGTGCGCCGGGCCCCGGTGCCCCTGGTGGCGACGGCGGCCGCCAGAGCGGCGGGTACGGCGACCGCGGCCAGCACCGGCCAGCACGCCAGATAGAACGCCGGCAGCCCCACGAAGCGGGTGAGCAGCGCGAGGAACGCCCCGTACGCGAGGGTCGCCGCGGCCGCCGCAACGGGGGCGGCGGCCACCGTCCACCACCACCGCACCCGCCCCCGCCGCCCGGCCCGGCGCGCCGCCCACCGCGCCAGCGTCAGCGTGGGCAGCACCAGGGTGACCGTCAGCACCAGTCCGGAGAGTGCTCCGAGGACGAGCGCGACCGGGAACATGAAGACGGCCAGGAACGCGTTGCCGATCGGCCCCTCCAGGGTGAGGCCGTACAGCACCAGCCCGGCCGTCGCGCAGGCCGCCTCGGCGAACAGCGCCGCCATCGAGACCACGACGGCCCGGCCGCTCCAGACGTCGCGGAGCGTCTCACCGCCCCCCGCCGGCCCGGCTTCTCCCGCGCCGCCCCAGGTCATCGCCATCGCCTGTTCCCCATCCGTCCTCGCGCGCCACACGCCTCTTCCGCGTCTCGCGCGTCTCAGGGGGGATCATCCAGTGGCCGGAAACCCACCCTGACACCGGGGGCTACGCCACGGCCGGCCGCACCTGCCCCGCCCCCTCCCGCCGCCGGATGACCAGGGCCATCAGGGCCGCGAGGGCGCACAGGGCGCCCGAGGCGTACCAGACCGGGTTGTAGGTGCCGAAGAGGTCGCGGGCGAGGCCGCCCAGGAAGGCGATCAGGGCGGCACCGACCTGGTGGGCGGCGAGGACCCAGCCGAACACGATCGCGCCGTCCTCGCCGTAGTGCTCGCGGCACAGGGCGATGGTCGGCGGGACGGTGGCCACCCAGTCCAGGCCGTAGAAGACGATGAAGAAGACCATCGGCGGATGGACCGTGTCGGCCAGCAGCAGCGGCAGGAACATCAGCGACAGTCCGCGCAGGCCGTAGTAGACGGCCAGCAGCCGGCGGGTGTCGAAGCGGTCGGTGAACCAGCCGGAGGCGATGGTGCCGGCGATGTCGAAGACGCCGATCACCGCGAGCAGCGAGGCGGCCGCCGTCATCGGCATGCCGTGATCGTGCGCCGCCGGCACGAAGTGGGTCTTGACCAGGCCGTTCGTGGTGGCGCCGCAGATCGCGAAGGTGCCCGCGAGCAGCCAGAACGGGCCGGTGCGCGCCGCCGTGGCCAGCGCCCGCAGCGCCCGCCGGGCCGCGCCCCGCTGCGGCGGCGGCTTGGGCACGAACTCGGTCGCCCCGTAGGGCGCGAGGCCGACATCCGCCGGGTGGTCGCGCAGCAGCAGCCACACCAGGGGGACGACGGCGACCGCGGCGAGCGCGACGGTCACCGCGGCCGGCCGCCACTCGTAACGGTCGACGATCCAGGACAGCAGCGGAAGGAAGACCAGCTGGCCGGAGGCGCCGGCCGCGGTGAGGATGCCGGTGACCAGCCCGCGCCGCTCGGTGAACCAGCGGCCGGTGACCGTGGCGGCGAAGGCCAGTGCCATCGAGCCGCTGCCCAGGCCGACCAGCACGCCCCAGAGGAGCACCAGCTGCCAGCTCGCCGTCATGAAGACGGTCAGCCCGGCGCCGGTCGCGATCACCGCGAGGGCGACCGCGACCACCCGCCGGATGCCGAACCGGTCCATCAGGGCGGCGGCGAACGGCGCGGTCAGCCCGTACAGCGCGAGGTTCACCGACACCGCGAAGCCGATGGTGGCCCGCGACCAGTGGAACTCGGCGTGCAGCGGGTCGATCAGCAGGCCGGGGAGGGAGGCGAAACCGGCCGCGCCGATGATGGTGAGGAAGGTGACGGCGGCGACGGACCAGGCGCGGTGCGGCCGCCGGCGCCGTGGGGGCACGGGTGCGGGGGCGCCCCCCTCGCGGGTGCCGCTCGCCCGTAGGGGGAGTTCGGGTGTCTGGGTCACCGGAGCAGCTTCGCCGGGATCGCCCCTACGGAACGAGTGGCCGGAAGGCCAGGGTTCACCAGGATCGGGCCAGGGGCGGGTCCCATGGCCCGGAGGCCGGGTGGCGCCCCCTAGGGCCTGTCCGATGGGTCAGGCTCTAGTCGAACGTCAGCACCGCCCGCGCCACCCGCCCGCGGTGCGCGTCGTCCGCCGCCTTCGCGAAGTCCTCCACCGGATACGTCCGGGTCACCAACTCGTCCAGCAGCAGCCGCCCTTCGCGGTAGAGCCGGGCGTACAGCGCGATGTCCCGCTGGGGCCGCGACGACCCGTAGCGGCAGCCCAGGATCGACTTGTCCAGATACATCGACGACACCAGGAACGAGGCTTCCGCCGAGGCCGGGGGCACACCGAGCAGCACCGCCTGGCCGTGCCGGTCCAGCATATCGACCGCCTGCCGGATCAGCCGGGTGCTGCCCACGCACTCGAAGGCGTGGTCGGCGCCGGTCGGCAGGATCTCCTTGACCGCGGTGACGGTGTCCGCCACCGCCGAGGCGTCGACGAAGTGCGTCGCCCCGAACTGCCGCGCCGCCGTCTCCTTCGCCGGGTTGGCGTCCACCGCCACGATCGCCGACGCGCCCGCGATCCGCGCCCCCTGGAGCACGTTGAGGCCGATGCCGCCCGCCCCGATCACCACGACCGACTCCCCGCGGTCCACCCTCGCCCGGTTCAGCACCGCCCCGACGCCGGTCAGCACCCCGCACCCGATCAGCGCGGCCGACGTCAGCGGAACGTCCTCGGCGATCTTCACCGCCTGCACCGCCTTGACGACCGTACGCTCCGCGAACGCCGAGTTCGACGCGAAGTTGTACAGCTCCTCGCCGCCCCGCCGAAAGGGCTTGCGGGGCATCCCGATCGCCTGCCGGCACATCGTCGGCCGCCCGCGGTCGCACTCCGCGCACGCCCCGCAGTTGGCCAGCGTCGACAGTGCGACATGGTCGCCGGGCACCACATGCTCCACGCCCGCGCCCACGGCCTCCACCACGCCCGCTCCCTCATGGCCCAGCACCACCGGCACCGGGAAGGGAATCGTCCCGTCGACCACCGACAGATCGCTGTGGCACAGCCCGGCCGCCCGGATCCCGACCAGCACCTCGCCCGGCCCGGGATCGCACACCTGGAGGTCGTCCACGACCCGGGGCCGCTCGCCGTCGAATATGACGCCCTTCATCCCCGCTCCACTCCCGTCATTCACCGCTCCGCTCTGGGCAGGCCGAGCACGCGCTCGGCGATGATGTTGCGCTGGATCTCGTCCGAGCCGCCGTAGATCGTGTCGGCCCGGGTGAACAGGAACAGCCGCTGCAGCGGGTCCAGTTCGTACGGCGCGTGCGGGGTCCAGTCGACGGGTCCCCGTGCGGCCGCGGCACCCCGCACCCGCATCGCCAGCTCCCCGAGGCGCTGATGCCAGCCGCCCCACAGCAGCTTCGCCACGCTCGGCGCACCCGGGTCCCCGGCCGCGCCCAGGGTCCGCAGCGCGTTCCACCGCATGACCCTCAACTCCGCCCACTGCGTGATGAGTTGATCGCGCAGCACGGGGTCCGACAGCGTCCCGCAGCGGACCGCGGCCGCGATCACCTCGGCCAGCTCCGCGGCGAACCCGATCTGCTGGACGAGCGTGGAGACCCCGCGCTCCAGCGCCAGCAGCCCCATCGCCACCCGCCAGCCGGCCCCTTCCCCGCCGACCACGTGCTCGGCCCGCGCCAGCGCCCCGTCGAAGAACACCTCGTTGAACTCCGCCGTCCCCGACATCTGCCGGATCGGCCGCACCTCGATGCGCCCCGGCTGGTCCATCGGCACCAGCAGGAACGACAGCCCCCGGTGCCGCCGCTCACCGGGGTCCGTCCGCGCCAGCACGAAGCACCAGTCGGCCTCCCCGGCCAGCGACGTCCAGATCTTCTGCCCGCTGACCCGGTAGCCGGCCCCGTCCCGGACCGCCACCGTCCGCACCCCCGCCAGGTCCGACCCCGCGTCCGGCTCGCTGTAGCCCTGGCACCACAGCTCCTCACCGCGCGCGACGGCCGGCAGGAACCGCCGCCGCTGCGCCTCGTCGCCGCATGCGATCAGCGTCGGCGCCAGCAGGTTCTCCCCGATGTGGCCCACCCGACCGGGCGCCGCGGCCCGCGCGTACTCCTCGGCCCACACCACCTGCTGCGTCAGGCTCGCCGCCCGGTTCCCGTACGCGCCATGGGTGCGGTCCCATCCGATGCCGACCCAGCCGCCGGCCCCGAGCTCCCGCTCCCACCCGCGGCGCGCCGCGGGCGCCTCGTGCTCGCTGCCGGGGCCGCCCCGCCCCGCCAGCGTCGCGTAGGGCCCCACGAGATGCTCCGCCAGCCAGGCCCGGGCCTCGGCCCGGAATTCCTCGTCCGCCCGCCCGAACTCAAAGTCCACGCCGACCTCCCGACGTCGAAAGCCCCGTCCCGCCGCCCGGCAATGCGGGCCGGCCCGCTACCGGTTGGGCCGGGCCTTGGCCGCCGCGGCCGCCGCCATCTGCTCCAACTGCTCCAACATCGGCATCGGATCGGCCCCCACCGCCCCGGGCACCACCTCGGCGACCTTCTCCGGCGTCCACCCGCCGTCCCCGTACACCGAGCGCAGCTCCCTCGGCTGGGCCCATACCGCGATCTTCGGGCCGGCCACCGTGTAGACCTGCCCGGTGACCTCGCGCGCCCGCTCGCTCAGCAGATAGACGACGAACGCCGCCACGTCCTCCGGCTCGCCGATATCCTTCAGCTCCATCGGCACGTTCGCCGACATCCGGGTCCGGGCGAGGGGCGCCACCGCGTTGGCGGTCACCCCGTATTTGTGCAGGCCCAGCGCGGCGCTGCGGACCAGCGAGATGATCCCGCCCTTCGCGGAGGCGTAGTTGGCCTGGGAGACCGACCCCTGGTGGTTGCCGCTGGTGAAGCCCACCAGGGTTCCCGACCCCTGGCGCCGCATCACCGCGGCCGCGGCCCGGAAGACGGTGAAGGTGCCCTTGAGGTGCGTGGCGACCACCGGGTCCCACTCCTCCTCGGACATGTTGAACAGCATCCGCTCGCGCAGGATCCCAGCCACGCACACCACACCGTCGATCCGCCCGTACCGCGCCAGCGCGGTGTCCACGATCCGCTGGCCGCCGGCCATGGTGGAGACGTCGTCGGCGACCGCCGCCGCCTCCCCGCCCGCCGCCTCGATCTCCTTGACCACCGCGTCGGCGACCTCGCTGCTCGGGGCGCCGCCATCGATCGAGACGCCGTAGTCGTTGACCACGACGCGGGCACCGTGCGCGGCGCAGGCGAGCGCGACAGCGCGCCCGATGCCGCGTCCCGCGCCGGTGACGGCGACCACCTTGCCGGCCAAGAAGTTCCCCATGCCGCGCCCCTTCCCGCAGTTTCTGACGGACCGTTAGATTTTTGGGCAGCCGCGCGTCAAACACAAGACCCCGGAGGCCGCCATGCCCCTGCCGCAGGACTTCCACGACATCGCCCAGCGCGTGAACAACTGGGGCCGCTGGGGGGCGGACGACGAGATCGGCACCCTCAACCTGATCACCGAGCAGGTCGTACGGGAGGCCGCCGGCTGCGTCCGCAGCGGCCGCCGGATCCCGCTCGCCCTCCCGCTCCAGCAGGACGGCGTGCAGACCGGCATGATCCCCGGCCGGATCAACCCGCTGCACACCATGATCGCCATCAACCAGGAGATCTTCGGCCCCGGTACGGTCGCCACCTCGGACGACGCGGTCACCATGGGACTCCAGGCCGCCACCCACTGGGACGGCCTCACCCACGTCTCCCACTCCGGACGCCTCTACAACGACCGGCCCGCCGACTCGATCACCGCCCACAGCGGGGCCACCGCCCTGGGCATCGAGAAGGCCACCCCGATCGCCTCCCGCGGCGTCCTTCTGGACGTGGCCCGCGCGCACGGCACCGACCGGCTGCCCGGTGGGTACGCCGTCACCCCGCAGGACCTGGACGCCGCCGAGGAGCTGGCCGGCACGAGGGTCCGGGCCGGGGACATCGTCCTCGTGCGGACCGGGCAGCTGCGGCACTATCTGGACGGCGACCGGCAGGCGTACGCGTTCCCCTCACCGGGACTGTCGCTGCGCACCCCGGAGTGGTTCCGTGCGCGCGATGTCGCGGCGGTCGCCAACGACACCCTGACCTTCGAGATCTTCCCGCCGGAGATCGAGGACCTGTGGCTGCCGGTGCATGCGCTGCACCTCGTCGAGATGGGCATGCTGCAGGGCCAGAACTGGAACCTGGAGGAGTTGTCGACGGCCTGCGCGGACGCGGGGCGCTCTGCGTTCTTCCTGTCGGCGACGGCCGAGCCGTTCGTCGGCGGATCCGGCGCACCGGTCGCACCCGTCGCGATCCTCTGAGGCCGGCCGGGACCCGGCCGGCCAGGTGGCGGTGCGCTCATGCGCGCCCCGAGCACGGCACCGCGGACCGCCACCCACCAGGCCGCGATCCGCACTCGCCGAGGCCAGGACCGGGCATCCACCCGATCCCCCCACACCCTCGGCGTCCCCTCCCGGCGAACCGCTCCACCCAAGAGTGATCAACTGGGCACGTCACGTCAACACCTGGTCTGGACTAATTTCCGACACCCGGCATATCGCGTCCGATTTATTCGCTTTGATCCGTATTTGTTAAGGGGCGATAGGGCTCAAATGCCCCAGATCCGTACCCGTCGCCATCAGCAGCGGCCTGCCGCGGTCCACCTCGCACCAGATCCGCTTGCCGGCGCCCTCCTGCTGCCAGCCCCAGCGGTCCGCCAGGCCGTCGACGAGCTCCAGACCGCGCCCGTTGGTGTCGTCGCCGTCGGCGTGCCGCTGGCGCGGCGGGCGGGCGCTGGCGTCCACCACCTCCACGCGGACCGTCCCCACCACCGCGCCCGAGCCGGAGAAGCACATCCGCAGCTCGGCCGCCGCACCGGTGTGCACCACGGCGTTGGTGACGAGTTCGGAGATCAGCAGGATCAACGTCTCCGCAAGTGGTTCATCGGGCCCTATGCCGGACCCCACGAGCCGCGAGCGGGCCCACCGCCGGGCTCTGCCGACCTCAGCGGGGTCGGGTCGTACGTCCAACTGCACCTGAAGCACCTGCACCGCTCACACCATCCGAACCGGCGGAAACATCGCCTCGCGCCTCCACGGAGTCACGGTGCGTGACCCCGGTGAAGCACAGCATGGTTGACGTTCAGTCACCCCAACAAGCGCTTCGGGCATATTCCAGCGCAAGGGAGTATGCGTGCTGCATACTGTGCGACGCACTTTGCGGGGAGTCGAACAAGGGGGGCTATCGGGCCCGCACCCAAGGCGAGCGGCGCGCAGTCCGCACCCCGGAACCGTCGCTCCGACGGCACCGGGTTCGTTGCGCCACAGAACCACTCGCACCCAACGGAGAGTACCCGAGCCACACGCCGACTCCCCCCTGTGACGAGTCACACCTAGGACACAACCCGATATCGACCCTCCGTGACCACTTCTGTGTGGTGGGTCCGACATTTCGCACACGGGTTGCCAGAGTCTGACATCGCCGGCCACCCCGCTCACCACCCTCACCGCCGCGCACACCCGCCGTCAGTCGGCCAGGTCCGCCGCCAGCGCCTCCTCCGCCTCGGCCGCCGTGCCCCAGCACTCGGCCCGCAACCAGGCCCGCTTGAGGTGCAGATGCACATCGGCCTCCCAGGTGAAGCCCATGCCGCCGTGGACCTGCAGGCAGTCCCGCGCATTGCGCACCGCGGCCTCGTCGGCGAGCAGCTTGGCGCCCGTCACGTCCGCGCCGTCGCCCGTGACCGCCGCGGCATATACGGCGCTTCGGGCGATTTCTGCACGTACGAGCATCTGCGCGCACAGATGCTTGATCGCCTGGAAGGAGCCGATGGGCGCACCGAACTGCACCCGCTCCCGGGCATGGGCGACCGCCATCTCGACCGTGCGGGCCGCGCTGCCGAGCTGCTGGGCCGCCGTGAGCAGCGCGGCCTCGCGCCGCAGCCGAGGCAGGTCCAGGCCGGCGAGGGGGGTCGTGCGCGGGGCGGGCGCGAGGCGGGCGAGCGGGGTGAGCGGATCGACGGAGGCGAACGGGGCGCGGGACACCCGGTCCGGCGCGCTGCGGTACGCACCGCTCGTGCGCCCCTGTGCGCCCCCGGCGTCCACCCATGCCCCGGCCGCAGCTTCCGTCACGACGACCAACTCGTCGCAGTCGTCCGGGTGTTCCCACAGCGCCGGGTCCCGCGCGCCGTCGCACAGCGAGACGATCCGCTCGCCGGTCGCGACGCCGTCCACCGCCCCGGCCAGCAGCTGGCACGCCACCAGCGGCCCGGGCAGCAGCGCCCGCCCGGCCTCCTCGAAGACCAGCGCCGCCTCCGGCAGTCCGAGCCCCACCCCGCCGGCCGCCTCCGGCAGCCGCAGCGCGAAGAACCCGGCCGCGCCCAGCTCCCGCCACAGCGCACGGTCCAGCGCCGGGTCCTCGACGGCCGCCCGCAGCCGCTCCCGGTCGAACCGGCCGGCCAGCAGCTCCCGCGTACCGTCCCGCAACGCCCGCTGGTCGTCGGTGAGTTGGAAGTCCACCGGCGCCTCACCGCCCCTTCGGCAGGCCGAGGATCCGCTCGGCGACGATGTTCCGCTGGATCTGCGAGGTCCCGGCCGCGATGGTGTACGAGAGGGCCGACAGCCGGTCCGCGATCCACTCCTGGTCGGCGTCGAGCGCCCCGGCGCCCAGCACCTCGGCCGCCGCGTCGTAGAGCTCCTGGCGGGCGTGCGAGTAGCGCAGCTTGAAGACCGAGCCGCCGGTCCCGGGGACGCCGCCGCCCCGCTGGGCCGCGCTCACGTTCCACTGGGTCAGCCGCCACAGCGCCGCGAAGTCCGCGCTCAGCCGGCCGAGTCTGCGGCGCAGCACGGCATCGTCCCAGCGGCCGTTGGCACGGGCCGTACGGGCGAGCGCGCCGAGCACCCGGCGGCAGGCCACCACCTCCCCGACGAAGGCGGTGCCGCGCTCGAAGGACAGCGTCACCATCGTCACCCGCCAGCCGTCGTTCTCGGCGCCGAGGCGATGGGAGACCGGCACCTGGACCTCGTCGAGGAACACCTCGGCGAACTCCGTCGACCCGGCGAGGGTGCGCAGCGGCCGGACGGTCACCCCCGGCGCGTCCATGGGCATCGCCAGCCAGCTGATACCGCGGTGCCGGGGCGCCTCGGGGTCGGTGCGGACCAGCAGCTCGCACCAGTCGGCGACCTCGGCGTGCGAGGTCCAGATCTTGGCGCCGCTGACGACATAGCTGTCGCCGTCCCGTACCGCCTTGGTGCGCAGCGCCGCGAGGTCGGAGCCGGCGTCGGGTTCGCTGAAGCCCTGGCACCAGACCTCCTCGCCGCGCAGGATCGGCGGCAGCCAGCGGGCGCGCTGCTCGGCGGTGCCCTCGGCGGCGATGGTCGGGCCGGCGTGCAGCAGCCCGACGAAGCCGGCGCCCACATAGGGGGCGCCGGCCCGCTCGGTCTCCTCCAGGAAGATCAGGTGCTGGGTGGGGGTGGCGCCCTGCCCGCCGGCGTCCCGCGGCCAGTGCAGCCCGGCGTATCCGGCGTCGTACAGCATCCGCTGCCAGGCGGTGTCGTACGCCCGCCGGCCGGGCCAGTCGGTCGCGGCGGGCCTGGCGGGGAGCGTCGGCAGCACCTTCGCCAGCCACGCCCGCAGCCGCGCCCGGAACTCCTCCTCCTCCGGCGCGTAGGCCAGGTCCATCAGCGGACCGTGTCGTCGAGGTCCAGGCCGAGCATGCGGATCGCGTTGCCCCGCATGAGCTTGTGGACCGTCTCGCCGTCCAGGCCCTTCACATGGTCGAGGGCGACCTCCTTGGTGTGCGGGAAGGTCGAGTCGACATGCGGGTAGTCGGTCTCGAAGGTCGCGTTGTCCCGGCCGACCACGTCCAGCGACGCCACTCCGTGCTTGTCGCGGAAGAAGCAGCAGAAGATCTGCCGGTAGTAGTACGTGGACGGCGGCTCGGGGATCAGGTCGCGCACCCCGCCCCAGGCGCGGTGCTCCTCCCAGACGTCGTCGGCGCGCTCCAGGGCGTAGGGGATCCAGCCCATCTGCCCTTCGGAGTAGGCGAGTTTCAGCCGCGGGTACTTCACCAGGACCCCGCTGAAGAGGAAGTCCATCATCGAGGCCATCGCGTTGTTGAAGGAGAGCGCGGCCTGCACGGCGGGCGGGGCGTCGGGGGACGCGGCCGGCATCTGGGAGCTGCTGCCGATGTGCATGTTCACGACCGTGCCGGTCTCCTGGCAGGCCGCGAAGAAGGGGTCCCAGTAGCCGGAGTGGATCGAGGGCAGCCCCAGGTAGGTGGGGATCTCGGAGAAGGTGACCGCGCGGACCCCGCGCGCCGCGTTCCGCCTGATCTCCGCGACGGCCAGGTCGATGTCCCACAGCGGGATGAGGCACAGCGGGATGAGGCGGCCGCCGCTGTCGCCGCACCACTCCTCGACCATCCAGTCGTTGTACGCGCGCACGCAGGCGAGGGCGACCTCCTTGTCGTGCGCCTCGGCGAAGGTCTGGCCGCAGAAGCGCGGGAAGGTCGGGAAGCAGAGCGATGCCTCGACGTGGTTGAGGTCCATGTCGGCAAGGCGCGCCTTGGGGTCCCAGCAGCCGCGCCGCATCTCCTCGCGGGTGATCCCCTCCAGCGTCATGTCGTCCCGGTCGAAGCCGACGGCGGCGATGTTGCGCTTGTACGGGAACTTCAGGTCCTCGTAGATCCACCAGTCGGCCGGCGGCCCGTCCGGGTCCATGGTGATCTGGTACTTGCCCCCGACGTACGCGAGCTCGCCGATGCCGGTGGTCAGCGGCTTCGGGCCCCGGTCCCGGTACTTCTCGGGCAGCCAGGTCTCGAAGAGGTGCGCGGGCTCGATCACATGGTCGTCGACGCTGATGATGCGCGGTAGCTCCATCGGGTTCCCCATCGTTGTCCCCTCACCCCGTGTCCGGGCGGCCGGGTCGGGCGATATCTGATGCACCGTCAGAAAGAGGCTAGCCCCGCACCCTCTGGACCGACAAGGAGCCGACCTCTAACCTCTGCACCGAATCTGACGTACCGTCAGCAGCGTGCGGGAGGGCGGGCGGATGACCGGCAGCACCCTGTGGGACCTGGTGGCCTGGCGCGCGGCCCGCACCCCCGGCGCCGCGGCCCTCGTCCAGGGCGCGGCCGCGGCCCGGGACGAGCGGCGGATCACCTTCGGCACGCTGCACCGGCGCGCCGAGCGGGTGGCGGCCGGCCTGTACGAGCGAGGGGTACGGCCCGGCAGCCGGGTCGTCTGGCAGCTGCCGACCCGCATCGAGACCGTGCTGCTCAGCCTCGCACTGGCCCGGATCGGCGCCGTGCAGAGCCCGGTCGTCCCGCTCTACCGCGACCTTGAGGTGGGCCAGGTGCTGCGCCGGACCGCGGCGGACTTCTTCCTGGTCCCCGGCGTCCGGCGCGGTTTCGACCACGGCGCGATGGCGCACCGGCTGGCCGCCGCCCTGCCCGGCCCGCCCATCGTCGTCACCGCCTACGACCAGGGCCCCGGCAGCCTGCCCGACGCCGACCCCGCCGTGCTGCCCCCGCCGCCCACCGACGCCGACGAGGTCCGCTGGATCTACTGGACCTCCGGCACCACCGCCGGCCCCAAGGGCGTGCTGCACACCGACCGCAGCCTGCGCACGGCCGGCCGCCAGCTGGCCGACGCACTGCGGCTGGGCCCGTCCGACATCGGCTCGATGGCCTTCCCGTACGCCCATGTCGCGGGCCCCGACTACACCGTCATGCTCCTGCTGCGCGGGATCCCCGCACTGCTGCTGGAGCGCTTCGAGCCGCCCGGGTCACTGGACGCCTACCGCCGCCACCAGGTCACCGTCGCCGGCGGCTCCACCGCCTTCTACTCCCTCTTCCTCGCCGAGGCGCGCAAGCTGCCGCCGGGGCGCAGGCTGCTGCCGTCGCTGCGGCTGCTGGCCGGGGGCGGCGCGCCGCTGCCGCCCGCGCTGTACCACGAGGTCGTCGCGGCCCTCGGCTGCCGGCTCGCCCATGGCTACGCGATGACCGAGGCCCCGATGGTGACCATGGGCGACCCGCTCGACAGCCCCGGCCGGCTGGCGACGACCGCCGGCCGCCCGCCCGCCGGCATGGAGGTCCGGATCGCCCCCGGCACCGGGGAGATACTGCTGCGCGGCCCGGCGGTCTGCCGGGGCTACCTCGGCGAGGCAGCCCCCTTCGACACCGACGGCTTCCTGCCCACCGGCGACCTCGGCCGGCTCACCGCCACCGGCCACCTCGTGGTCACCGGCCGGCTGAAGGACGTCATCATCCGCAAGGGCGAGAACATCTCCGCCCAGGAGGTCGAGGAGCTGCTCCACCGGCACCCGGACGTGGCCGGCGCGGCCGTCATCGGCCTGCCCGATCCGGTCCGCGGCGAACGGGTCTGCGCGGTCGTCGAACAGCCCCCGGGCACCGCCCCGTTGACGCTCACCGCGGTCGTGGCGCACCTGCGCTCCCAGGGCCTCGCCCCGCACAAGCTCCCCGAGCAGCTGGAGGTACTGGCCGCCCTGCCGCGCGGGGCGACCCTGGGGAAGGTGCTGAAGGGGGAGCTGCGGGACCGGCTCGCGGGCAGGCGACCCTAGGCGCGGTACAGCGCGCGGGCCAGGGCCAGGTCGACCGGGCCGGTCTCCGGGATGGGCAGGAAGTGGGCCGTCTGCCACTTCTGGGTGTGGCGGGCCTGGCGGCTGGTGGTGTCCACCCACGGCGGGTAGATGCGGAATCCCCGCTTCCCGCCGACGCCGTCGCGCGAGACGATGTCCCGTTCGGCCAGCAGCTCGCGCGGGAAGACGAACTGCCCGAAGTGCGCTCCCTCCCGGGTGCTGATGACGAAGAGGTCGACGGCGTCGGCGGCGTCGAAGGGCTGGATCGGACCCCCGTCGGACCGCTTCCACACCGTGACGAACTGGCCGACCTTCGTCGGGGTGGTCTTGCCCACCCGGAACCTGACGGCCCGGCCGTCCAGCGTGAAGGCGTGCGCACCGTACTCGGCGCTCTCCGGCTCGGGCACCGGCCGTGAGCAGCTGAATCCGCACGGGTCGTAGACCGAGGCCCGCGCGGCCAGCAGCTCGTCGTGCATCGGCTCCGCGCTCGGCCGGCCGCTGGTCCCGGCCGTCCGGCGCTCGGCGGCCGTCTCGTCTTGCGTCGTCACACCGCCATCGTGCCATCGCGCTCGCGCGGTCGCGGCGCCGGTGGCGCGCGCGGCTCAGCCCGGCCGGTACGCGCTGGTCGCCTGCTCGTACAGCCGGTCCACCTCGCGGCGCCCGCCGTCCGGGCCGATGACCAGGACGAGGTGGTAGCGGCCCTGGTGGATCATCGCGAGGTTGCGGACGTAGACCTCGCGGCCGCTGCCGTCGCGCCACGAGAACGTGCCCTCCGCCATCGCCGTCCGGCCGACGTCGATCCGCCGCAGGCCGGAGGCCGAGGCCCAGCTGGAGGCGCGGTACGGGGCGAGCTCGGGCTCCTTGTTCTGCAGATACGCCATCGGGTCCGCGCCGTACTTCGCCGTCGTGTCGCGGCCGGGCACGACCAGCAGCTCGTAGTCGCCGCCGACGTAGCGCACCTGGCCCTGGCCGGTCGCACCGCGCCGCTGCCAGCCCTTGCGGACCGCGATCTGGAAGCCCTTGGGGTCCTTGCGCACCTCGAAGCCCTCGGCGACGTCCGCCGGTGCGGTGGTGCCCGGCGCCGGGGTGCCGGGCGCGCCGCCGTCCTGGCCGCCGGGCGGTGTGCGGTCGGCGCCGGGCGCCGCGCCGGAGGTGGCCGCGCGGTCCGCGCCGCCCCGTCCGGCCCTGGCGTCCTCGCCGGCCTTCGGCATGAACGCCATCGCGTAGATCACCGCGCCGACGAGGAGCAGCAGGATCGCGGTGAGCAGCAGCCGGCCGAGGTTGCGCGGGGCGCCGCGCGGCGGCCGGGCCGGCCGCGCCTCGGCCGCCACGCCCACCTGGCCCAGCATCTGCTGCTCGTACAGGTCCCGGTCGGAGGTTCTGGACCGGCCCGGCGGCCTCGGCGGTCTGCCGAGCCGGGCGGTGCGGGCCGGCCGGGGCTCCCGCAGCGGCTTGGGCTGCTTCGGGGGGCGGGACAGCCGGAACGATGGGGGTCCCTCCGGCTCCTTCGAGCTGGGGGGCGGGAAGGTCTGCTCGGAGGCCGGCGCCGTCCGGCGGGGCGGCACCGATGCGGTGGCCGGGGGCTGCGCCGGGGCGGCGGACACCGGCCGGGGCTGTGCGCGCCGGGGAGTCCGGCCCTTCTTGTGCCGCCCCCTGCGGACGAGTTCGCCGCGGCGCCGCAGGATCGGCAGCCGCCGTGGATCGCCGCCCTGCTCCAGCGCCGGCATCGTCACCAGCCGGGTGCCGCCCGCCGGCTCCGGCGCCGTACGGATCAACGAGCGCAGCCAGCCGCGCAGCTCCTCGAAGTCGGGACGGTCGGCGGGGTCCTGACGCAGCAGGGATTCCACGACCGGCCGCAGCGCCCCGCACTCCTCGGCGACCGCGGGCGGCTCGGTGCACACCAGCCGCGCCAGTTCGCCGGCGCTGTCCTCGGGGAACGGCGGATGCCCCTGCACACTGCGGAACAGCAGCGCGCCGACCGCCCACAGATCGGTGGCCGGGCCGACCGGCGGCGCCAACTGCCAGTTCTCGTGCACCGGTCCGGCCTGCTCGGGTGCCCAGCGCTCGGTGACCGGGCCGATGACGGTCAGCCGGGCCTGCCGTGCGCGCTCGGCGGCGAGTGCGGTGGTGGGGCGGCCGTAGGCGGGGGCCCCACCGTCGTCAGCGGTGGCGCAGCCGTCCGGGGCGGAGCCTGCCTTGGTCAGCGTCACCCCGGCCTCGGCCGGCGCAGCGTCTCCGCACAGCGCCTCCTGGGCCGCGCCCGCCGCCAGACCGGTCAGGATCGCCCGGCCGTCGTCGCAGACCAGGACCGTACGGGTGGTGATGTTGCGGTGCAGCCGGCCGTCCGCGTGCAGCACCCGCAGCGCGGTGAGCAGATCCGCGGCGATCTCCGCGGCGCGGTGCGGGGACAGCGGCCGCTCGGCGAGCAGCGCGGCCAGCGGGCGGGCGGCGAGGAGTTCACCGGCGATCCACAGGCTGCCGTCCTGCGCGAAGACGTCGAAGACCTGCTCCAGCCGGGGGTGGTCGGGCAGCTGCGCCACGGCCGTGGCGGCTTCCAGCGCCCGTCGCACGGCGGGATCCCGGGGGCTGCGGTCGGCGACCCCCGCCGCCCGCCCGCCGCCGGAGCGGATGCCGCCGGAGCGCTGCTCGGCGTGTCCGGCCGCCGGTGCCCCCACCACCTCCGCCTCGACGACCTCCGGCAGCGGGACCTGACGGATCAGGACCTCCTGCCCGCTGTAGGTGTCGAAGGCCCGGGTCTCGGTGAAGTCGTCGTCGCCGAGGGGCCGCGCGGGCAGGCGGTAGCGCTCGGCGAGCACCCTTCCTGCGTACTCGTCCACGACGCCTCCCCGCAGCGCGCGCTGTGTCTACCGTCGCGCCGGAGCCGCCCGCCGGCGCCGAAGCCGATGGTCACTTCCGGTCGTATTCCCGCCGATTGCGGATGCGTACGGTCTCGATGTCTCAGATGTCTCACGATACGTGCCCGCACCGGAGGTTGCGGCCCGCTCGGCCGAACGACGCGCGTCCTCTCCGCCCGGCACGGCACGCACCACGCTCTTCGCTCAGTCCTTCACCGCGAAGGTCCTGAACGCGGTCGCGATCAGCTCCTGGCACTCCTTGTCCGACCAGGCGTCCGCCTTGCAGGTGATCATGATGGCGTAACCGTGCTGGTCGTCGGCCCGGAAACCGCGGTTGAGGACCCGCACCTTCTGGCCGCCCTGCTTGCGGGTGAACGACCAGTCGGCGACGGTCGGATAGCCCCGCCACTTCACCGACTTGATGCCGATGAGGTGGTAGTCGTCGCTGGAGCCGCGCACGCTCGGCTCCAGGCTGCGCCAGGCCGCCGCGGCGTCGTTCCCGGGCTTGGCGTTGTAGTCGACCTGGACGCGCGGGAAACCGCCCGAGGCGCTGTATATGGCGCCGGAGTTCGCCCCCGCGGTATCGGTCTGGTGGAAGCCCTTGGGCATCGCCATACGGAAGTGGAAGCCGCCGTTGGAGACCTCGGCGAAGCCGGCCGGCATGGCCTTGCCACCGCCGTCCTTGCCGCCGTCGCCCTTCTTGCCGCCCTTGTCGGCCGCCGGGGTGGCGGGCTGCTGCCCAGTGGGCTGCTCCGACCCGTCGCCGCCGGCGTTCGCGTCGTCTTCGCCGGCCCCGGCCGATTCGGTCGAGGGCTTGGACCGGCCCGAGGACGACGCCTTGTCGCCGCCGCGGGACGCCTTGCCGCCCTTCTCCGCCGTGTCGTCGCCGCTCAGCGCGAGGGCGAGGACCGTGCCCAGCACCGCGAGGACGACGACCACGGCCACGATGACCAGCGTGCGGCGCGGGACGACATCGGTCAGCGACGCACGGGCGGTGGACGGGCGGTCCCCGTCGCCGGGTCTGGAATCCGAGCGGGCCGCCGCCGCGGCGGCGGCGTTGCGCACGGACTTCAGGGCGCCGCGCAGCCGGTCCCTGGCGGCGTCGGTGTCGAAGCCGCCGCGCGCGGACGAGGTGCCCTCGGCCGCCGGGCCGCCGGAGGACGGGGTGCGCGAAGGAGCCGGGCTCTGGGCCGCCTTCCGCTCGGGTGCGCGCGCCGCGGCGCTCGCCGTCTTGGCGGCGCCGGCCTCGGCCGCACCGGCCGCGCTCTTGCCGTTCGCACCCGCCGGGCTCTTCGCCCCCGGCTCCGCCTCCGGGCCGGCCACCGGCTTCGCCTTCGACCGCGTCACCCGCGCCTTGGGGGCGGCCTTCGGCTTGGCCGTGCTCTTGGGCTTGGCCGCGGCGCGCTTCTCGGGCGCCGTCGGCAGCACCATCGCCCGGGTGGCGTCCATCGGGGGCTCCGGCGCGGTCTGCTCCGGAGCGTGCACGACGTCCAGCAGCAGCGCCCGCGCGCCCTCGTCGTCCAGCCGGGCCGCCGGGTCCTTCACCAGCAGGCCGTAGATGACCTCTTCCAGTACGCCCGCGCTCTTCGGCGGCTCGACCGGCTCGGTCATCACGGCCGTCAGCGTGGCGATCGCCGAGCCCTTGTCGTACGGCGGCACGCCCTCGACACAGGCGTACAGCAGCCCGCCCAGCGACCACAGGTCGGCCGGCGGGCCCGGCTTGTGGCCGCGGGCGCGCTCGGGCGAGATGTAGGAGGGGGCGCCGACGAGCATGCCGGTCGAGGTCACCGAGGGGTCGCCCTCGACCTGGGCGATACCGAAGTCGGTGAGCACGACCCGGCCGTCGTCGGACATCAGGACGTTGGACGGCTTCACATCGCGGTGCAGGATGCCCTCGCCGTGCGCGGAGCGCAGCACGTCGAGCACGGCGAGACCGACCTCGGCGGCGCGCCGCGGGGTCAGCGGCCCGTCGTCACGGACGACCTCGGCGAGCGAGCGGCCCTCGACCAGCTCCATCACGATCCACGGCCGGTCGTCCTCGTCGACCACGTCGAAGACCGTCACCGCGCCGTTGTTCCGGATCCGGGCGATCGCCTTGGCCTCGCGCAGCGTGCGGGTGATCAGACGACGCTTCTCGTCCTCCTCGACCCCGCCCGGGAAGCGCAGTTCCTTGACTGCGACCGTACGGCCCAGGACCTCGTCGCGTGCCCGCCATACGGTGCCCATGCCGCCCCGGCCGAGAACATCGGCGAGCCGGTACCGGCCGGCGAGCAGCCTGCCCTCCTTGCCGTCCATCTCGACCTTCTCGCCCACTGAATCCCCTCTGCAATCCAGCCGAGTTGGCAGCGTCGATGAACATCGATCACCAAACTGGCCCAACTCGGACAACCCACCCTGGCAGAGCCTTCATTCTCCCTCATCCGCGGCCGTGCGGAAGGCCCGGGTCGGTGCCGGTCACCGTCGCATACCCGTCATGATGGCCCCGACGAACGGGAGTCTGGATGACGATGCGCCCGCCCCGCCCGGTTCCCGGCGGCGTCCTCGGCCCGGCACCGCGGCCGGCCGGCCGCCGCCGCCGCGCGCCGGTGCGTCCGGGCGTGCTCGCCGCCCTGACGGCGCTGGCCCTGGCGGCCTGCACCGCGCGCGGCCAGAGCCTCCCCGTCCATCCGGTGGGAAGCGTCCGCACACCGCCGGCGACGACGCTGCCCGCGCTGCGCCGGCTGGTCTCCGACGGCGCGCCGGGCGCGGCCTCCCTCATCACCCGCGACGGCCGCTTCGCCGCCTCGCGCTTCTCCACGGCCGGCGTCGCCGATCTGCGCAGCGGCCGCAAGATGGGCGAGCCGGACCACTTCCGGGCCGGCAGCCTCACCAAGACCCTGGTCGCGACCGTGGTCCTGCAACTCGTCGCCGAAGGCCGGCTGACCCTGCACGACACCGCGGCCGCGCACCTGCCCGAGGGCACGCCGGTCGCGGGGCCGGGCGACCGCGTCGATCTGCGGACGGTGACGGTCCGCCAGCTGCTGGACCATACGAGCGGCCTGTTCAACTACACCGAGGACCCCCGGCTCTCCCGGCAGCTCTACGGCAGGGGCTTCGGCGCCCACCGCTACGACAGCCACACCCCGGCCGAGCTGCTGCGGATCGCCCTTCGCCACCCGCCGGTGGCGGCCCCCGGCACCCGCTACTCCTACTCCAACACCAACTACCTGGTGCTCGGCCTGATCATCAGGGCGGTCACCGGCCACCCGTACGCCACCGAGATCCACCGCCGCATCATCGTCCCCGCCCACCTCGACCACACCTCCTTCCCCGGCACCGACGCGGTGCTGCCCGCGCCGCACGGCCGCGCGTACTCCCCCGTCGGCGACCGGCGGGTGGACGCCACGTCGCTGGACCCCAGCCGGGCCGGCGCGGCCGGCGAGATGGTCACCACCCTGGGCGACCTCAACCGCTTCTACTCCGCGCTGCTCGGCGGCGCGTTCCTGGCACCGCACCAGATGGCCCAGCTGCGCAGCGAGAAGCACACCGGCGGCGCCTACGGCCTCGGCCTCTTCGCCACCGAACTGCCCTGCGGCGTCACCGTCTGGGGCCACACCGGCGACATCAACGGCTCCTTCGCCCAGACGGCGGGCACCGCCGACGGCCGCCACCTCGTCAGCTACCGGGTCAACACCGACGCGCTGTCCCATCCGGCGCACGGCACCGACGTGCTGACGGCCGAGTTCTGCGCACGACGGCGCGACTGAGGCCCGCGGCCTACAGCGGAACGATGTCCGGCGCCCCGAGCCGCGCCGCATCCGCCGTCAGATCGTCCGGCTGCCGCTGCGATTCGCGCTCCGCCTCCACCCGCTTCTGGTAGTGCGCGATCTCCTTCTCGACCTGGTCGCCGTCCCAGCCCAGCGCCGGGGCCATCAGCTCGGCCGCCTCGCGGGCGCTGCGGGTGCCCCGGTCGAAGGTCTCGATCGAGATCCGGGTGCGCCGGGTCAGCACGTCATCGAGGTGCCGCGCCCCCTCGTGCGTGCACGCGTACACCACCTCGGCGCGCAGATAGTCGTCCGCGGCCGCCAGCGGTTCGCCCAGCGAGGGGTCGGCCACGACCAGCTCCAGCAGCTCCTCCGTCAGCGATCCGTAGCGGTTCAGCAGATGCTCTATGCGCGCCACATGCAGCCCGGTGCGCGCCGCGGTCCGGGCCCGGGCGTTCCACAGCGCCTTGTAGCCCTCGGCCCCGACCAGCGGCACGTCCTCCGTCACACACTCCGCGACCCTCTGGTCCAGCCCGTGCACCGCCTCGTCGACGGCGTCCTTGGCCATCACCCGGTACGTCGTGTACTTGCCGCCCGCGACCACCACCAGGCCCGGCACCGGATGCGCGACGGTGTGCTCGCGCGACAGCTTGCTGGTGGCGTCCGACTCCCCCGCCAGCAGCGGCCGCAGCCCGGCGTACACCCCCTCCACGTCGTCCCGGGTCAGCGGCGTCGCCAGCACCTCGTTGACGTGCTCCAGCAGATAGTCGATATCCGCGCTGGACGCCGCCGGGTGCGCCTTGTCCAGATCCCAGTCGGTGTCCGTCGTCCCCACGATCCAGTGCCGCCCCCACGGGATGACGAACAGCACGCTCTTCTCGGTCCGCAGGATCAGGCCGGTCGTCGAGTGGATCCGGTCCTTGGGGACCACCAGGTGGATCCCCTTCGACGCCCGTACGTGGAACTGCCCGCGCTCACCGATCAGCGCCTGGGTGTCGTCCGTCCACACCCCGGTGGCGTTGACGATCTGCCGCGCCCGGATCGCGTAGTCGCCGCCCCCCTCGACGTCCTGCACCCGCGCGCCGACCACCCGCTCGCCCTCGCGCAGAAAGCCCACCACCCGCGCACGGTTGGCGACCTGGGCCCCGTAGGCGGCCGCGGTCCGCACGATCGTGGCCACATACCGCGCGTCGTCCATCTGCGCGTCGTAGTACTGCAGCGCGCCGACCAGCGCGTCCTTCTTCAGGCAGGGCGCCACCCGCAGCGCCCGCTTGTGCGACAGATGGCGGTGGACGGGCAGCCCCCGGCCGTGCCCCGACGACACCGACATCCCGTCGTACAGCGCCACGCCGGATCCCGCGTACCACCGCTCCCAGCCCTTGTGCTGCAACGGGTAGAGGAAGGGCACCGGTTTGACCAGATGCGGCGCCAGCCGCTCCAGCAGCAGCCCCCGCTCCTTCAGCGCCTCCCGCACCAGCGCGAAGTCCAGCATCTCCAGGTACCGCAGACCGCCGTGGATGAGCTTGCTGGACCGGCTGGACGTGCCCGAGGCCCAGTCGCGGGCCTCCACCAGCCCGGTGGACAGACCGCGCGTCGCCGCGTCCAGAGCGGTCCCGGCCCCGACGACCCCGCCGCCGACCACGAGGATGTCCAGCTCCCGCTCCGCCATTCGGGCGAGCGCCTCGGCCCGCTGCGCCGGTCCCAGTGTCGCTGTCTTCACCGCTGCCTCCCGTTGCCGTCGGGCCACTGTGGTCGGGGGCGTGCCCCCGTCCGTCGATTCTGTCCGCGCTACGTGCCGCGAGCCACCCTCCGCTCACGGCGGCAACACCCGGCCACCTTGATCCACCAATCCCTATTCTGGGCCAAATATCCGCTTAGTCTATTTATGCACCATCCCCCTCCGTCATGCGCTTTCCGCATCCTCATCCGAATACGTCATCCGCAGTCGCTCGGAAAGGAAGGCCGCAGCATGCCCGCAGATCTCGCCGTCATCGGACTCGGTCACCTCGGCCTCCCCCTCGCCCAGGCGGCCACCGCCGCCGGCATCGGCACCCTCGGCTACGACCCCGATCCGCACGCCGCCGCCCTCACCGGCACCGACGGGCCGCTGTCCGCCGCCGAACTCCGCCGGCTGCTCTCGGCCGGCTTTCGCACCACCACCGACCCCACCGCCCTCGGCCGGGTCCGCACCGCCGTCATCTGCGCGCCCACGCCGCTGGGCGAGGACCGCGCCCTGGACCTCACCGCCATCGCCGACGCCGCCCGCACTCTGGCCGCACAACTGCGCCCGCACACCACGGTCATCCTCGAATCCAGCGCCTACCCGGGCGCCACGGAGGAATTCCTGCGCCCCCTGCTCGAAGCGGGCTCCGGCCTCGTCGCCGGCCGCGACTTCCACCTCGCCTGCTCCCCGGGCCGCCACGACCCCGGCAACCGCACCCACCGCTACGCCAACACCCCCAAGGTCATCGGCGGCCTCACCCCTGCCTGCACGGAGGCCGCCGCGGCGTTCTACGGCCGCCTCACCGACAAGGTCGTCCGCGCCCGGGGCCCGCGCGAGGCCGAGACCGCCAAGCTGCTGGAGACCAACTACCGGCACGTCAACATCGCCCTGATGAACGAGATGGCGGTCTTCTGCCATGACATCGGCGTCGACCTCTGGGACGTCATCCGCTGCGCCGAGACCAAGCCGTTCGGCTTCCAGTCCTTCCGCCCCGGCCCGGGCGTGGGCGGCCACGCCGCTCCGGTGGACCCCAACTACCTCTCCTACAAAGGCCGTTCACTGGGCTACCCGCTCCGCATGGTCGAACTCGCCCAGGAGGTCAACGGCCGTATGCCCCGCTACGTCATCCAGCGCTGCGCCACCCTGCTGAACGAACACGGCAAGTCCGCGCGCGGGGCCCGCCTCCTGCTCCTCGGCGTCACCTACAAGCCGGACGTCGGCGACCTGGCGGGCTCCCCCGCCTGGGAGATCGCCTCGCGCCTGATGGAACTCGGCGCGCACATCACCTACCACGACCCCTACGTCCCCCGCTGGACCGTCCTGGACCGCCCCGTCCCCCGCGCCGACTCGCTCTACGAGTCCGCCGCCGCCGCGGATCTGACGGTGCTGCTCCAGCCCCACCGCACCTACGACCTCCAGGGCCTGTCGGTGAAGGCCCAGCTGCTGCTGGACACCCGGGGCGCCACCCCCACGGGCGCGGCCCACCGGCTGTGAGGCGCCTCGGGCGGTACACGGCGAGAGCCCGGCCGCACCGAGGTGCGACCGGGCTCCGCGAGGTGGGGGAACGCGGGGGCTACCGCCGCGGGGCGACGGTGACCTCGACCCGCTGGAACTCCTTCAGCTCCGAGTAGCCGGTCGTGGCCATCGCCCGGCGCAGCGCACCGAAGAAATTCATCGAGCCGTCGGGCGTCGTGGACGGCCCGAGCAGCACCTCCTCCGTCGTGCCGACCACACCGAGGTCCATCCGCTTGCCGCGCGGCACGTCCTCGTGGACCGCCTCCATGCCCCAGTGGTGGCCGCGGCCGGGCGCGTCCGTCGCACGGGCCAGCGGGGAGCCCATCATCACCGCGTCGGCGCCGCAGGCGATCGCCTTGGGCAGGTCACCGGACCAGCCCACACCGCCGTCGGCGATGACGTGGACGTAGCGGCCGCCGGACTCGTCCATGTAGTCGCGGCGGGCCGCGGCGACATCGGCGACGGCGGTCGCCATCGGGACCTGGATGCCCAGGACGTTGCGCGTGGTGTGCGCGGCGCCGCCGCCGAAGCCCACCAGCACACCGGCGGCACCGGTCCGCATCAGGTGCAGCGCGGCGGTGTACGTGGCGCATCCGCCCACGATCACCGGGACGTCCAGCTCGTAGATGAACTGCTTGAGGTTCAGCGGCTCGGCGGCCGACGAGACGTGCTCGGCGGAGACCGTCGTCCCGCGGATCACGAAGATGTCCACACCGGCGTCCACGACGGCCTTGGAGAACTGCGCCGTGCGCTGCGGGGAGAGCGCCGCGGCGGTGACGACACCCGCGTCGCGCACCTCCTTGATCCGCTGGCCGATCAGCTCTTCCTTGATCGGCGCGGCGTAGATCTCCTGCAGCCGCTTGGTGGCCGCGGCGCCGTCCAGCTCGGCGATCTCGGCGAGCAGCGGCTCCGGGTCCTCGTAGCGGGTCCACAGCCCTTCCAGGTTGAGGACGCCCAGGCCGCCCAGCTCACCGATGCGGATCGCGGTCTGCGGGGAGACCACCGAGTCCATGGGAGCGGCCAGGAACGGCAGCTCGAAGCGGTAGGCGTCGATCTGCCAGGCGATCGAGACCTCCTTCGGGTCGCGGGTGCGGCGACTGGGTACGACGGCGATGTCGTCGAATGCGTATGCCCGGCGGCCGCGCTTGCCGCGCCCGATCTCGATCTCAGTCACGTGTGTGGCCTTTCCCTCTTTGTCTGCCGTTCCAGTATCCCCGACGCACCGAAGCCCGCGGCCGGGGTCCGGCCGCGGGCTCCACGGTAGGCCGTGCCGGACCCTCTCCAGCGGAGCGGGGCCCGGCGGTCGCCTGCTAGCGCCGTGCGTAGTTCGGCGCCTCGGTGACCATCTGGACGTCGTGCGGGTGGCTCTCCTTGAGGCCCGCGGCGGTGATCCGCACGAAGCGGCCCTTCTCCTTGAGCTCGGGGATGTCGGCGGAGCCGACGTAGCCCATGGAGGCGCGCAGACCGCCGACGAGCTGGTGGGCGACCGAGGCGAGCGGGCCGCGGTAGGGCACCTGGCCCTCGATGCCCTCGGGGACCAGCTTGTCCTCGGAGAGCACGTTGTCCTGGAAGTAGCGGTCCTTGGAGAAGGACTTGCCCTGGCCGCGGGACTGCATCGCGCCCAGCGAGCCCATGCCCCGGTAGGACTTGAACTGCTTGCCGTTGATGAAGACCATCTCGCCGGGCGACTCCTCGCAGCCGGCCAGCAGCGAGCCCAGCATGACGGTGTCCGCGCCGGCCGCGATGGCCTTGGCGATGTCGCCGCTGTACTGCAGACCGCCGTCGCCGATGAGCGGGACCCCGGCCGCGTGGCACGCCTGCGCGGCCTCGTAGATCGCGGTGACCTGCGGGACGCCGATGCCGGCGACGACCCGGGTGGTGCAGATCGAGCCCGGTCCGACGCCGACCTTCACACCGTCCGCACCCGCGTCGATCAGCGCCTGGGCGCCGTCCCGGGTGGCGACGTTGCCGCCGACGACATCGACGGTGGTGTTGGACTTGACCTTGGCGATCATGTCGAGGATGCCGCGGCTGTGGCCGTGCGCGCTGTCCACGACGAGGAAGTCGGCACCGGCCTCGACCAGCGCCTGCGCCCGGTCGTACGCCGCGTCGCCGACGCCCACCGCGGCACCGACGACCAGCCGGCCCTCGGCGTCCTTGGCGGCGTTCGGGTACTTCTCCGCCTTGACGAAGTCCTTGACCGTGATCAGGCCCTTGAGCACGCCGTTGTCGTCGACCAGCGGCAGCTTCTCGATCTTGTGGCGGCGCAGCAGCTCGATGGCGTCCTCGCCGGAGATGCCGACCTTGCCGGTGACCAGCGGCATCGGCGTCATGACCTCGCGGACCTGCCGGCGGCGGTCCATCTCGAAGGCCATGTCGCGGTTGGTGACGATGCCCAGCAGCTTGCCCGCGGCGTCGGTGACCGGCACACCGCTGATCCGGAACTTGGCGCACAGCGCGTCGGCCTCGGCGAGGTCGGCGTCCGGGCGGACCGTGATCGGGTCGGTGACCATGCCGGACTCGGAGCGCTTGACCAGGTCGACCTGGTTGGCCTGGTCCTCGATGGACAGATTGCGGTGGAGCACGCCCGCGCCGCCCTGCCGCGCCATGGCGATGGCCATGCGCGCCTCGGTGACCTTGTCCATCGCCGCGGACAGCAGCGGGATGTTCACCGTGACGTTGCGCGAGACCCGGGACGCGGTGCTCACCGCGTTCGGCAGCACCTCCGACGCGCCGGGCAGCAGCAGCACGTCGTCGTACGTCAGCCCGAGCATGGCGAATTTGGCGGGCATACCGTCGACGTTGTCACTCATGACACCTTCCCCAATGCTCTTGCCTCAGCGCGGACTCCCATGCTAACGGCCTAGAGAAGTGTCCCAATCCACGAGCGATGAGGGCCTCGTCACTTGTGCATTTCTACGGCGACATCACGCCGCCCGTTCCGCGCCCGCGCCTACTGCTCGGCGAGCGCCCGCAGCCTGCTCAGCGCCCGGTGCTGGGCGACCCGCACCGCACCGGGCGACATCCCCAGCATCTGGCCGGTCTCCTCGGCCGTCAGCCCGACGGCGACCCGCAGCAGGACCAGCTCGCGCTGGTTCTCCGGGAGGTTCGCCAGCAGCTTCTTGGCCCACTCGGCGTCGCTGCTCAGCAGCGCCCGCTCCTCGGGGCCGAGGGAGTCGTCGGGCTGCTCGGGCATCTCGTCGGACGGCACGGCCGTGCTGCCGTGCCGCATCGCGGCCCGCTGCAGATCGGCGACCTTGTGCCCGGCGATGGCGAAGACGAACGCCTCGAAGGGCTTGCCGGTGTCGCGGTAGCGCGGCAGCGCGCAGAGCACCGCCACGCACACCTCCTGCGCCAGGTCCTCGACGAAGTGCCGGGCGTCACCCGGCAGCCTCGACAGACGCGTACGGCAGTAGCGCAGGGCGAGCGGGTGCACATGGGCCAGGAGGTCGTGGGTGGCCCGCTGGTCGCCCTCGACTGCGCGTGCGACGAGATCGCCGATCTCCTGCTTCCCGTCATCGCGCATCGGTCCATGGTGCCTTGGTGCCGAACGTTCCGCGGCACTACCCCCGTCGTTGTGCCCCGAACCGTTACGAGCCGTCGCGCTAGCGCCCACGTTCCACGCCTCCCCCGTTCGGGTTGTACCCATACCGACCGCGAGCCCTCGCCGGTAGCTTGTCTGCGTGCCGTACGGCGCCGGGCAGGCCCTGTCCGTCATGAGGTCTCTTCTGGCCGAGTGAGAAGCCCCGGCCTCCGCCGGGGAGGAGTCACACCTCCAAGGATGCGGCATCCCGTGAGGTTTCGGCGCCGGCGTCGACGCAGCGGGGTTACGACGATCGCTGCCCGCTTCCGCGGGCGGGCGCCGTAACCCCGTATGCACAGCAGGTCAGCGGACCAGTCCCCAGCGGAAGCCGAGCGCGACCGCATGCGCCCGGTCGGAGGCGCCGAGCTTCTTGAACAGGCGCCGGGCGTGGGTCTTGACCGTGTCCTCCGACAGGAACAGCTCCCGGCCGATCTCGGCGTTCGAGCGGCCGTGGCTCATGCCCTCCAGGACCTGGATCTCGCGGGCGGTGAGCGTCGGGGCGGCGCCCATCTCGGCGGACCGCAGCCGGCGTGGGGCGAGCCGCCACGTCGGGTCGGCCAGCGCCTGGGTCACCGTCGCCCGCAGCTCGGCGCGCGAGGCGTCCTTGTGCAGATAGCCGCGGGCGCCGGCGGCGACCGCGAGCGCGACACCGTCGAGGTCCTCGGCCACCGTGAGCATGATGATCCGGGCGCCGGGGTCGGCGGACAGCAGCCGGCGCACGGTCTCGACACCGCCGAGACCGGGCATCCGCACGTCCATCAGGATCAAGTCCGAACGATCGGCACCCCAGCGGCGGAGGACTTCCTCGCCGTTGGCCGCGGTCGTCACACGCTCGACGCCGGGCACGGTCGCAACCGCCCGACGGAGCGCCTCTCGGGCAAGCGGGGAGTCGTCGCAGACGAGGACGGAAGTCATGACCGCCCTCCGCAGCTGATGCGCGTCACCTTGAGCCTCCAGGCTGGTACATATCGTCACCTGTGCGATTGACGGCCGCCTCGGACATGTGCCCGAGGGCTACCTCTGCCAATCGCCTCCGCACACTCAACGACGGTCACTCGAAAGAGTTACGGCTTCGGTGACCGAGTTCAGCACGCTCCGTGAGGAGCCGGATACGCAGACGACTCGTCGGGCGGCCCGCATCCACGCGTGCACCCTATGCCCTATTTGGCTCTCTTTCTTCCATTTTCGCGTTGACTGCGACTAGATTCGCAATGAGTCATATTTACATCTACTTCGATAGTAGATGTACGGTCTTGAGCACCGAGCCCGAATCAGCATCGCTTCGAGGGGACAAGCAATGGCAGATTTCTCCCGCCTCCCGGGCCCGAACGCAGACCTCTGGGACTGGCAGCTGCTGGCCGCCTGCCGTGGCGTGGACAGCTCTCTGTTCTTCCACCCCGAGGGCGAGCGCGGAGCGGCCCGTAGCGCGCGTGAGACATCGGCGAAGGAGGTCTGCATGCGCTGCCCGGTGCGAGCCGAGTGCGCGGCGCACGCACTGGCCGTCCGCGAGCCCTACGGGGTCTGGGGCGGCCTGACGGAGGACGAACGCGAGGAGCTCATGGGACGGGCCCGCCACCGGCTGATCCCCGCGACCTCCATGACCGGCAACTCGGGCACCTCAGGCGCCTGACCCAGGGAGCGCATGCACTCCCTGAAGAATCGTTCCTTCGCAGCGTCGGCTGCGGGGAGCAGGGGTTCGGGCTGCGCTCGCCGCCCCTCGGCCCGCCCCGCCCCTCAGCGCGCGTGGCCGCTCCGGCCCGCCGCATCCGCCAGCTGATCGAGCGTCGCCGCGACGGCGGGGACATGGGCCAGATCCGGCAGCGTGAGCGCGACGATCTCCCGGTGCACGGCCGGCTCCATCCGTATCGCCGTGGCCCCCTTGGGGCGCACCGACTCCAGCGTGAGCTCCGGCAGCGCGGCGACCCCCAGCCCCGCGCCCACCAGGCCGATCACGGCCGGATAGTCATCCGTGGCGAAGTCGATACGCGGGGTGAAGCCCGCACTCTCACAGACCTCGACGAGGTGCCTGCGGCAGCGCGGGCAGCCCGCGATCCACGGTTCGTCCGCCAGCTCCGCGAACCCCGCGCTGCCGGACCTCGCCAGCCGGTGGCCGTCCGGCACCAGGCCGATCAGCCGGTCGACCAGGATCGGCCGCACCACCAGGTCGTCCCACTCCGCCGCGGCCTCCGGGTCCGCGCCGCGCACTTCCGGATAGCGGAAGGCCAGCGCGATCTCGCAGTCGCCGTTGCGCAGCATCTCGATCGAGCGCGGCGGCTCGGCCTCGTCCAGCGAGACCCGGGTGCCCGGGTGGGCGGCGCGCATCTTCGCCAGGGCGGTGGGCACCAGCGTCGAGCTGCCCGAGGGGAACGACACCAGCCGCACCCGCCCCGCACGCAGGCCCGCGATGGCCGCGACCTCCTCCTCGGCGGCGGTGAGCCCGGCCAGGATGCCGACGGCGTGCCGTACCAGCGCCTCGCCCGCCTGCGTCAGCCGCATCTCACGGCCCGCGCGGACCAGCAGCGGGGTCCCGGCGGACTGCTCCAGCGCCTTCATCTGCTGACTGACGGCCGGCTGGGTGCAGCCCAGCTCCCGCGCGGCGGCGGAGAACGAGCCGGTCCTTGCGACGGCGCGCAGCACACGGAGATGACGGGCCTCGATCACGCTTTGAGCATAAGCGAGTCTTGGGCTGGTCGGGGAAAATCAGGATGCCGCTTTTGGGCGGAGTGGCTGGATCTGCGCTGCCCGCCGACGCGGTATCGGTCAGGGGGGTATCGATCCGCAACGGAGACGCCGGCAGGGGCGCTCCGCGGAGCACGGCACGGCACCGGCGGAGGACCGTATGAGGCTGCTGACCGTCAATGTGGGGCGGCCCATGCCGTCCGAGCACACCGACGTCGAGGGCCGCACGGGCATCGACAAGCGGCCTGTGGCGGGCCCGGTGGCGGTCAGCGCTCCGGGCCCCGCGGGTGTCGGGGGCAGCGGGCTGGCCGGCGACGCGGTGGTCAATCTGCGCGATCACGGCGGCGACGACCAGGCCGTGTACGCCTACGCCCGCGAGGACCTGGACTTCTGGCAGCGGGAACTGGGCCGCGCGCTGCCCAACGGCTGCTTCGGCGAGAACCTCACCACCTCGGGCGTCGAGATCACCGGCGCCCGGATCGGCGAGCGCTGGCGCGTCGGCCCGGGGCTGCTGCTGGAGGTGAGCTGCCCGCGGGTCCCCTGCCGCACCTTCCAGGAGTGGCTCGGCGAGCACGGCTGGATGAAGCGGTTCACCCGGGCCGCGGTGCCCGGTGCCTACCTCCGGGTGATCGAGCCGGGCGAGATCCGCGCCGGGGACCGCGTCGAGCGGGTGCACCGCCCCGATCACGAGGTGACGATCGAGCTGATGTTCCGGGCCCTGACGACCCGGCGGGAGCTGCTGCCGCGGCTGCTGGAGGCCGGGGAGGCGCTTCCGGAGGCGGCGCGGGACGTGGTGGCGAAGTACCTGGCGCGGCAGGGCGGTTGACCGGGTGGCCGGCGGGGGCCGGTCCGTCCGGCCGCGGCGTCGGCGGCCCGGCGCCGGCACCGCGCGGCGCGGCCGGGTCGGCGGGGCCTCGGCGGGGGCCGGCGCGGACACGCCCTGGGTCTCGGGTGCCGCCGTCCGGGCGGATAGCGTGCCGGTATGACGACTGCATTGATCACGGGAGCGACGGCGGGCATCGGGGCGGCGTTCGCCCGGCGGCTCGCCGGCGACGGCCACAGCGTGGTGCTGGTGGCGCGCGACGAGAAGCGACTGCGGGAGCAGGCCACCGAGTTGCACGACCGGCACGGCATCGAGGCGGAGGTGCTGAGCGCCGATCTGTCCACCGAGGAGGGCATCGCCGCGGTCGAGGCGCGGCTGTCGGACACCAGGCACCCGGTCGACCTGCTGGTGAACAACGCCGGCTTCGGCAACAAGGGCGAGTACCTCGAAGTGCCGCTGGCCGACGAGCTGACGATGCTGAAGGTGCACTGCGAGGCGGTGCTGCGGCTGACCACGGCCGCGGTGCGCGGCATGCGCGAGCGGCGCCGCGGTGCGGTGGTCAATGTGGCGTCGGTGGCGGCGTTCGTGCCGCGCGGCACCTACGGCGCGAGCAAGGCGTGGGTCGTGCAGTTCACGCAGGGCGCGGCGCGGGACCTGGCGGGCAGCGGGGTGCGGCTGATGGCGCTGTGCCCGGGGTTCGTACGCACCGAGTTCCACCAGCGGGCGGGGATGGGCACGGACAACATCCCCGGCTGGATGTGGCTGGACGCGGACAAGCTGGTGGACGCGGCGATGAAGGACCTGGTGCGGGGGAAGTCGCTGTCCATCCCCGACCCCCGGTACAAGGCACTGACCGGGGCGCTCAGGCTGGTGCCCCGCGCGGTGCTGGGCGGGGTCGCGTCCCGTACCGGGCGCAAGTACGGGCCCCGCTAGCGGGGAGGCCGCCCGGCCGCCCGGTCCTGTGCGCGTCCTTCGGCGGGCGGGGGCAGGACCAGGTGGCTGGTGGTGCCGTCGTCGTGCCATGTGAGGGCGAGGGTGTGGCGGCCGCCGCGGCGGGTGAGGCGCGCGGTGGCCAGGGTCTGGACGGGGACGGGCTCGGGGTCCCCGGTCAGGGAGGCCAGGGCGGCGAAGAGCGTCCCCTCTGGAGCCGGGCCGACGGTGCCCTCCAGGACGGCGGTTTCGGTGCGGGGGCCGAAGAGGGTGCTGCCCGTGGGGGCGGGGCGGGCGCACGGCGTGTCGTAGCCGTGGACGGGGTGGAGTTGGGCGGTCGGGCCGCCGGGTGTGGTGGCCCAGCCCGTCTGGCGCACGGGGGTGCCGGGGGCGGCGCCGGTGACCAGGTGGGCGCGGAGTTCGGCGCGGCCGTGGGCGAGGGTGGCGGACAGGACCCGGACCCCGGGAAGCGCGGTGCCGTCGGCGCGGCGGGGGGTGTGGGTGGACAGCGCCCGGTCGGGGCCGGCGGAGTGCGGCGTGGCGGGGCCGCGGGTGGTGGGCCGGCCGTCGATCAGCAGCGCGAAGTCGTTGTCGGGCAGGGCCCGGTCGGTGGTGGGCGCGGTGGGGCCGGTGCGGGTGGAGTAGGCGAAGCGGGCGTAGTACGGGTCGGGGGCGCCGAGCGTTGCGTTGCTGCCGTGGTTGTGGACGCGGACCAGGCCGTCGGAGGCGGTCGAGTGCAGCAGCAGGCCCGTAGCGCCCAACGGCCCGACGGCGTCCGCGGTTTCGGCGGGGAGCGGGGCCTCCTTCGCGGTCCAGGCGGGGTGGTCGGCGGGGAGCAGCAGGCCGAGGAAGCCCTTGGCCGCCCAGTAGGGCGAGCCCGGACCCGAGTAGCTCTGGAGCATCGGGGCGTACGGCCCGTACCAGCCCAGCGGCAGCAGCCCGTCGGCGCCGACGGCACCGCGGTCCAGGAAGTGGCGCAGCGCCCCCGAGGCGAGGCGGCGGACGGCGCCCGGGGCCAGCGGGGTGTGGCCGGTGAGGGCGCCCAGCCAGGGGGCGGCGGTGGCGGCGAAGCGGTAGGTGAGCGAGCGGCCGAAGGGCAGCGGCGCGCCGCTTGAGTCGAAGAGGCGGGTGTAGTCCTCCAGTTGGGCGCGCAGACGGTCGCCGTAGGTGGCCAGCAGCGCCCGGTCGCCGCCGAGGTGGGCGTGCAGGACGGGGTAGAAGTGCAGCGCCCAGGCGTTGTAGTGGTCGAAGGCGCGGTTGTCGCCGTCGGAGTACCAGCCGTCGCCGCGGTACCAGTCCTCGATACGGGCCAGCGCGCGGTCGACGGCGGCCCGGGCGCGCACGGTCTCGATGCCCGCGTCGTCCAGGAAGCCACCGACGGTGAGGCCGAAGAGCCACCAGTTGTTGTCGACCGGGGACGGGCCGAGGGCGGGCAGCAGCCAGTCGGCGACGCGGGCGCGGACCGCGTCGTCGAGGGTGTCCCACAGCCAGGGGCGGGTCACGCGCAGGCCGAGCGCGAGGGAGGCCGCCTCGACCCGGGCCTGGCGGACGGCGTCGATCCGGGGCCAGGAGTCGGGGTCGGCGGACGTCGGCTCCCGGTCGCCGGTGGGGTTCCGGGTGCCCGCGGCCAGGCCCTCGGCGTAGCGGGCGAGGTGGGCGTGCGGATCGCGGCCGCCGCTGCCGGCGACGGTGAACGCGGCGAGCAGGAAGGTACGGGCGAAGCCTTCGAGGCCGTCCGAGCGGGTGCCGGAGGAACTGGGACGGGCGCCGGGGAGCGCGATCAGGCCGCGGCCCGGTGAGGCGTGACGGCGGGTGGCGCACAACAGGCCGTCGGCCACCGCCTCCCAGTGGGCGCGGGTCCAGCCGGTGTACGGGCTGCGGCGGCGGTCCTCGGGCGGGAGGGGGAAGGGGAGGGAGACGGGCTGAGGTGCAGACATGGGTTCCCCGTGGGTGGGATACCGGATGACGTTTGCCGCTTCGGAGGTCAGCCCACCGGTACGGCACGGCCCCACAGCTCCTCGGCGTGCTCCGCGAAGCGGTCGAACATCCCCCCGTCACTGTGACGGCGCAGATGCAACAGCGGCGAGTCGTGTCCGACCAGCCGGGCCAGGTGGGGCGTCACGAGCGCATCGTGGTCGAATCGGAACACCGACAGCGATACATGGTTCACGGCGTCGTCCGCGCTGCTGTAACGCACCTCCAGCCCGGACACGGCACCTATCCGGTCGAGATTCTCGATGCTCATCCGGATACGAGCGGAGACGCTCAAGGCCACGTCCTCGATCGCCTCGCGCTGCCTGGTGACCTCGCCGCCGGGGTCGCCGAGCAGGAACCTGACCCGGCATCCGGCCTCGGCCTTGCGGCGGATCGTCTCGGCGAACCGGGGGACCTGGGTCCAGAAGAAATAGTTCGTGTACCCGGCGAGGAACAGATCCTCGGTCGCGCCCTCGACAAGCTCGACCCAGACCGTGGACGGGCAGGCGGACCGGTAGGGGTACGAGTGCAAAAGCTCCCGATCACTGCCGGTCTTGATCCGGTCCTTCACTGTCTGGGGCCACAGCATCTCTTCATCGACTCCCAACGCCCGGCAGGCGTCCTCACGGTTTCGTGCATGCGGTATCAGTTCGGCGTCCGCCAGCCACCGTTCCACGGTCTTGTTCGTGACGCCTACCCGGACCGCAAGCTTCCGGGGGGTGAGTCCGGCATCGGCCATAGCTGATCGTAAGGCGACGTTCAAGACTTCTCCCTTGGACGTTTGGGCCGTTTCGACCGTACGCCCGGGACGGCCCAACTGTCCCCGCTACGGAGCAGATACGTCCGAAAGCGCAAGCCAGCATCAGGCGCATGAACCAACAACCGGCAACCATGCAAGGCCCCGTGCATCTGATGCTTCCCGCAACTCAGCCCGAGGCCGCTGAAGGCTGCGATGTCTGCGCGGCCCTGGCCAGGCAGCGCAGCGAAGCCCGGATCAACGGGGACTACTCCAAGGTTTCCGACTGTAACGTCGAAATCTCCGCCCATCCCGAGCACCGCAGGCGCACGCTCGGTGGGCAACGGCGGGTGTGAAGGGATGGTCGCGGGCATGGTTTCCCCGAATTTCCCCATCAGGGAGAACTTCGGCCGACCACCGGAATTCTCCGGACACGGCTGTCCGGACATCAAGGAAGCACGGAGAGAGCCCATGGCCACATCGCCCACTACCGGCCCTGCCGCCGTGAGCCGCCCGAAGGTGCTGCTGTCGATGGGCCCCGGTATCGCCGAGCGGCTTCTCGACGCCCGGCACCACGCCCGCCTCGCGGCCCTCGCCCGTACCGACTCCCGGCTCGTCGCCCACGAGTTGGCCGATCCCGCGCCCGCCGTCGCCGCCGCCCTCGCCGACGCCGAGCTGCTGCTGACCTGCTGGGGCGCGCCGCCGCTGACCGACCGCGTACTGGCCGCCGCCCCGCGGCTGCGGGCCGTCGTGCACGCCGCCGGCTCGGTCAAGCACCACATCACCGACGCCTGCTGGCAGCGCGGCATCGCCGTCGCCTCGGCGGCCGACGTCAACGCGCTGCCGGTCGCCGAGTTCGCCCTCGCCGCGATCCTCTTCGCCAACAAGCGGGTGCTGCACGCCGCCCACCGCTACCGGACCCTGCGCGCCCGGCACGACTGGCAGCACGAGCTGTCCGGCGCCGGCAACTACCACCGCACCGTCGGCGTGATCGGCGCCTCCCGCATCGGCCGCCGCCTCATCGAGCTGCTGCGCCCCTTCGACCTGCGCGTCCTGCTGTACGACCCGTACGTCGACGCCGCCGAGGCCGCCCGGCTGGGGGTGGCGCAGGTCCCCCTCGACACGCTCTGCGCCGACAGCGGCATCGTCACCGTGCACGCCCCCGAGCTGCCCGCCACCCGCCATCTGCTCGGGGCCCGCGAGCTGGCGCTGATGCCGGACGGTGCCACCCTGATCAACACCGCCCGCGGCTCGCTCGTCGACGAGGCGGCGCTGCTCGCCGAGCTGGTGCCCGGCCGGCTGCACGCGGTCCTCGACGTCACCGACCCCGAACTCCCGCCCGCCGACTCCCCGTTGTACGACCTCCCGAACGTCCTGCTCACCCCGCATATCGCCGGTTCCCTGGGCGGCGAACTGCACCGGCTGGCCGACCGGGCGCTGGACGAGGTGGCGCGGTTCGCGGCCGGCCTGCCGTTCGCGGACCCGGTGCATCCGGCGGCCCAGGACCGCTCGGCCTGACCGCACGCCAGGCCGCATTCCTCACTAAAATGGACGTTCCACCCATCCCGGGAGGCGCCATGAAATTCGTACAGATAATCGATTACCGGACCGAGCGGCCCGACGGCATGAACGAACTCATGGACAAGTGGGTCGAGCAGACCAGGGGCAGGCGGACCGCCACCCACAGCGTCGTCGGCAAGGACCGCTCCGACGCCTCCCACTACGTCGAGATCGTCGAATTCCCCTCGCACGAGGAGGCGGTGAAGAACTCCCACCTCCCGGAGACCGACCGGATCTTCCAGGAGATGGTGGCGCTCTGCGACGGGATGCCGTCCTTCACCGACCTCGACGTCGTCCGGGACGAGCAGTTGAACACCGCAACCGCCCGCCGGTTCTTCCACGAGATCGCCGCCGGGGGCAACGTCGACGCCATCGACGAGGTGTTCGCGTCCGACTACCGCGACCACGACGTCATCAAGGAGGAGGAGACCGTCATCGGGTCCGACGCACTGCGGCGCGACGTCACCGGATGGCGCACCGCCTTCGACTTCACGTTCAACCTGGAATCCCAGATCGCCCAGGGCGACGACGTCGTGACCCGATGGACCTGGTACGGCACCCACCAGGGCGCGTTCATGGGCATCGAGCCGACCGGCCGGCAGTGCACCATGACCGGCACCACGACCTTCCGGTTCCATGACGGAGTGATCCAGGAAGGCTGGTGGCACTACGACGTCCTGGGCCTGATGCGACAGCTCGGCGCGGTCTGACCGCACGCGAGAAGGCTCCCGTTCCCACCGCTCATGAGCGGGAACGGGAGCCTTCCCTCGGCTACCGCCGGCGATCAGCCGGCTGCGCGGCTATGCGTCAGTGCGCGTGCCCGTGACCGTGGCCGGCCTCGGCCGGCTCCTCCTCGGCCGGCTTCTCGACGACCAGGGTCTCGGTCGTGAGCAGCAGGGAGGCGATCGACGCGGCGTTCTCCAGGGCGGAGCGGGTGACCTTGACCGGGTCGATGACGCCGGCCTTGACCAGGTCGCCGTACTCGCCGGTGGCGGCGTTGAAGCCCTGGCCCTTGTCCTGCTCGGCGACCTTCGCGGTGATGACGTAGCCCTCAAGGCCGGCGTTCTCCGCGATCCAGCGCAGCGGCTCGACGACCGCGCGGCGGACGACGGCGACACCGGTGGCCTCGTCGCCCTCCTTGCCGAGGTTGCCCTCCAGCACCTTGGCGGCGTGCACCAGGGCGGAGCCACCACCGGAGACGATGCCCTCCTCGACCGCGGCGCGGGTCGCGGAGATGGCGTCCTCCAGACGGTGCTTCTTCTCCTTGAGCTCGACCTCGGTGGCCGCACCCACGCGGATGACGCAGACGCCACCGGCGAGCTTGGCGAGGCGCTCCTGGAGCTTCTCGCGGTCCCAGTCGGAGTCGGTGGTCTCGATCTCGCCCTTGATCTGGGCGACGCGACCGGCGACGTCCTCGGCGTTGCCGCCGCCGTCGACGATGGTGGTGTCGTCCTTGGTGACGGTCACGCGGCGGGCGGAGCCCAGCACGTCCAGACCGGCCTGGTCGAGCTTGAGGCCGACCTCCTCGGCGATGACGGTGGCACCGGTGAGGGTGGCCATGTCGCCGAGCATCGCCTTGCGGCGGTCACCGAAGCCGGGGGCCTTGACGGCCACGGCGTTGAAGGTGCCACGGATCTTGTTGACGACCAGGGTCGACAGGGCCTCGCCCTCGACGTCCTCGGCGATGATCAGCAGCGGCTTGGAGCCACCCGCCTGGATGACCTTCTCCAGCAGCGGCAGCAGGTCCTGAATCGAGGCGATCTTGCCCTGGTGGATCAGGATGTACGGGTCCTCGAGGACGGCCTCCATACGCTCCTGGTCGGTGACCATGTACGGCGAGAGGTAGCCCTTGTCGAAGGCCATGCCCTCGGTGAAGTCCAGCTCCAGACCGAAGGTGTTGGACTCCTCGACGGTGATCACACCGTCCTTGCCGACCTTGTCCATCGCCTCGGCGATCAGCTCGCCGACCTGCTTGTCCTGCGCGGACAGGCCGGCGACGGCGGCGATGTCGGCCTTGTCGTCGATCGGGCGGGCGGTCGCGAGGAGCTCCTCGGACACGGCCTGCACGGCGGCGTCGATGCCCTTCTTCAGGGCGGCCGGGGAAGCGCCCGCGGCGACGTTGCGCAGGCCCTCGCGGACCAGCGCCTGGGCCAGCACGGTGGCGGTGGTGGTGCCGTCACCCGCGATGTCGTTGGTCTTGGTCGCCACCTCCTTGACGAGCTGGGCGCCCAGGTTCTCGTACGGGTCGTCGACCTCGACCTCGCGGGCGATGGTGACACCGTCGTTGGTGATGGTGGGGGCACCGAACTTCTTGTCGATGACGACGTTGCGGCCCTTCGGACCGATCGTCACCTTCACCGTGTCGGCAAGCTTGTTCACGCCGCGCTCAAGGGCGCGACGGGCGTCCTCGTCGAACTTCAGGATCTTCGCCATGGGGTGCTTCAAGTCCTCTCATTGCGATCCTCGGCACGCAGTGGGGACCGCTGTGTCAAACGAATCTGCGCCCCTGCCCCGGGTTGTTTAGACGCGGGAACCAGGGGCGCAGATCACGGCAAATCTGGGTGACTTACTTCTCGACGATCGCGAGCACGTCGCGCGCCGAGAGAACGAGGTACTCCTCGTTGTTGTACTTCACCTCGGTGCCGCCGTACTTGCTGTAGAGAACGACGTCACCAACGGTGACGTCGAGCTCGACGCGCTTGCCGTCCTCGATACGGCCCGGGCCCACGGCCAGGACGACGCCCTCCTGGGGCTTCTCCTTGGCGGTGTCCGGAATGACCAGGCCCGAGGCCGTGGTCTGCTCGGCGTCGAGCGGCTGGACCACGATGCGGTCCTCAAGCGGCTTGATGGCAACCTTGGAGCTGGCGGTCGTCACGATCCGACCTCCCCCTTCGGAGATCTCACGGGGTTAACTGTCTGAGGTGGCGACCAGGTGGATCCGTCGTCGCGGGTGCCGGACCTGCCCGTCGCTGTGTTTGGCACTCCCCACTGGAGAGTGCCAACGCCGAGACTATGACGCGGTTAGCACTCGGTCAAGCGGAGTGCCAGCGCGCCGGGGGGCGGGTTCCACTACGCCGGTTGACCGCGCCGCGGCCAACGGGTCGACCGCCGGGGTGGGTTCCCTGCCAAATCGGACACACCTTCCCGTTTCTTGGCAACCACCACCGGGGCCACCTCGTCTACTTCCCCGACTGCCGGACCTGCGAACCGGGCCCGGCGTGCCGTGTGGATCAGCCCGGACCGGTCCGCGACCCTGATCATCGAAGGCGGAGGAACCCGTGCGTGGACTGACCAGCGCTCCCCGGCCGGCCGGGGAGCCGGAGAGCGACGCCGAGCGCACCATGACGTTCGCCGCGTTCGAACGGGCACCGGACCGCCGCCGGACCGAGGCATGGCTGCTCGCCCTCGTCGTGCTGATCGCCGTCTTCGGCTACGCCTACACCGGCCTGTCGATGACCGGCCGGCTGCCCGGCGGCCTGGCCGGCTTCGCCGTCAGCATGCTCTTCACGGCGCTGGTGCCGCATCTGGTCCTGCGCCGCTTCGCCCCGCGCGCCGATCCGCTGATCCTGCCGCTGGCGACCCTGCTGACCGGGATCGGCCTGATCCTGCTGCACCGGCTGGACATCACCTACGCGCAGACCCCGCGCCTGAAGATCGCCGAAGCGGCGAGCGGCCAGCTGGTGTGGACGGTGATCGGGGTGGCGGTCTGCATCGCCATCCTGCTGGTGCTGCGCGACCACCGCATCCTCCAGCGCTATATCTATCTGACGATGGCGGTCGCCCTGGTGCTGCTGATGGCGCCGGCCTTCTTCGGCGCGGACATGTACGGCGCCAAGCGCTGGATCCTGCTCGGGCCGCTGTCGCTGCAGCCCGGCGAGTTCGTGAAGATCATGATCTCGGTGTTCTTCGCCGGCTACCTCACCGTCAACCGCGATGCGCTGGCGCTGGCCGGACGCCGCGTCATGGGCGTCCAGCTGCCCCCGGGACGGCAGCTCGGACCGATCTTCACGATCTGGGCGATCAGCCTGCTGGTGCTGATCTTCGAACGGGACCTGGGCACCTCGCTGATCTTCTTCGGCGTCTTCGTGATCATGCTCTACATGGCCACCGACCGCGCCAGCTGGGTGCTGTGCGGCCTACTGATGGCCACGGCCGGCGCCGCCGTCGTCGGCTCCCTGGAGCCGCACGTCCACGGCCGGGTCACGGCCTGGCTGGACCCCATGCGGGCCTTCACCAAGGAAGGCCATGCGGAGGGCATGTCCGACCAGCTCGGCCAGGCGATGTTCAGCTTCGGCAGCGGCGGCATCGGCGGCACCGGCCTGGGCCAGGGCCACCCCGAGCTGGTCGGCTTCGCCGGCAACAGCGACTTCATCCTCACCACCGTCGGCGAGGAGCTGGGCCTGGCCGGGGTGATGGCGGTGCTGATGCTGTACGTGCTGCTCGCGCAGCGCGGGCTGCGGGTGGGGCTGACCGCCCGCGACCCGTTCGGCAAGCTGCTCGCCGTCGGGCTCTCCGGGGCGCTGCTGCTCCAGGTCTTCGTCGTCTCCGGCGGCGTCACCGGCCTGATCCCGCTGACCGGCAAGGCCCTGCCGTTCCTCGCCAAGGGCGGCTCGTCACTGGTCGCGAACTGGGTGATGGTGGCACTGCTGCTGCGCATCAGCGATGCGGCGCAGAAGCGGCGTGAGCCGCTGCGGTAATTCGCTGCGCTTGGGTTTGCTTCCCACGTTTTCGGCTTTCCCGCCGTGGGGGTTTCGGTGGGTTCGCCTGCGGCGGGCGGGGCCGCTGCGCGGGGCTGTTCGGCTGCCGGTGACGGGCCGGAGGGGTAGGGGTTCCGGACTGCTTCGCTTTACGTCCGGAACCCCTACCCCTC